>JBGSKI010000086.1:0-22932 GCA_041741315.1 Hyphomonas sp.
GTCGAACGCTACTTCTGCAGGCTGAAGCACTTCAGGCGCGTCGCCACCAGGTTCGACAAGCTTGCGCGGAACTTCCTGGCAAGCGTCCTCCTTGCTTCAACACGCCTTTGGCTCAGAGATTATGAGTCCACAACCTAGTCCGGGGCCCGGACGGCCAAGGCACCTTTGGCGCCCCGGCGTACCTGCCAGAGCGTGAACAAACCGATCCCGATCCAGATCACATTGATGGCCACTGACGGTATGGCACCGTTGTAACCACTGTTGATGATGAAGCCGGCCGCACCGATGACATTCATCCACTGGTAGGCTCGACCGCGCCCATTCATCTTTCCCATGGACAACAGCACATACCCGCCAAGGATGAGGGCCGCGCCCGTCCAACCGGCAGCTTCGATCAGTATCTCTTCAAGTGTCATGATGGGCCGATTACGCTGCACCGGAAAGGTTGGCAATCCGTCCAGTGAACGGATTATCCGTACAGGCGCCGCCACTCACCCGCTCGCATCTCCCAGACCAGCGAGTCACGCGACGAGCGGTCCGGTCTCATGCTCTTCACTTGCCCCATCCGGCGAAAGCCCAAGCCATCGAGCATGCGCTGTGTGATGGTATTCTCGAGGCTCGCTGTCTCGCACAACAAGTCGAGATGCAACGCCTCGAACATCCAGCCGAACGTCATGACGGCACCCTTGGTGCCCGCACCCTTTGAATGCAACGATGGGTGCAGTGCGCCGGCAATCTCGCCTGCGGCCCAATCCGGCCAGACCTGGATGTCCGAATACCCAAGGATACGCCCATCGCCCGGATCGCGCACGAAGAGGAGCCCGTGCCCCCCCTCGCGCTGCGCCAGATGATCCTCGATGAAGGCGCGCACAGCGGCCTCGGTCAGCGGACGCGGCAGGGAATAGATCGGTGCGTGCACGGCAGGCTCGATCAGCAGGGCCAGGAGGCCCGGCGCATCTTCGACGCGGGCCAGCCGCGAGTCGCCCAGCCGGGATTGTGTCCGCACGGACGCCCGGATTGCTTCGGCCCGTTCCGGCGAAGCAGGATTGCGCGTGATCGGAATGTTCTCCGCCATGCCGCATCTTGCGGACAGGGCGCCCTTCGAGCAATCCGTCACGCCACGTAAGCATGGCGACCCGAAACGGACTGCGCCATCAAGGGCGATTGACCCCCGGCTGCGACGCGTCCAATGCTGCCGGCGATGACCTATACGGCTTCCCCCCCGCGCAAGCATGGCAAGAATGCCTTTCTGTTCGTGCTGGTCACGGTGGCGATCGATCTGCTCGCCTTCGGCCTGATCATTCCAGTGATCCCGTCACTGATCCGCGAACTGGCGCACGTTCCGTCCGAAGACGCGACGCTATGGCTGGGTGCGCTGGCGGCGACCTATGCCTGCATGAATTTCCTGTTCGGCCCTCTGCTCGGCGCCCTGTCCGATCGCTTCGGCCGCCGGCCGGTCCTGCTGGCCTCTGTGGCAACTCTTGCAGTCGACTTCCTGATCATGGGCCTTTCTCATTCGATCTGGCTCCTGTTCGTGGGACGCGCCCTGTCCGGCATTTCCGGAGCAACCTTCTCGACGGCGAACGCCTATATCGCCGACGTCACCGAACCGGCGGCCCGGGGACGCGCCTTCGGCATGATCGGCGCGGCCTTCGGATTCGGCTTCGTCTTTGGCCCGGTGGTCGGCGGCTTCCTCGGGGAAATCAGCCCGCGCGCGCCATTCTTCGCCGCCGCATGTCTGGCGGCGGTGAACTTCTGCTACGGCTTCTTCGTCCTGCCGGAATCTCTGGCCCCGGCGAACCGCCGCCCCTTCAACTTCGCAAGAGCGAACCCGCTCGGCACTGCCAGGCACTTTTCCAAGGTCCCGCAAGTCGGCTGGTTCCTGGTCGCGGCGGGCATCTTCTTCCTGGCGCATACCGTGTTCCCCTCGACCTGGAGCGTGTACGGGGAAATCCGCTACGACTGGAGCCCCCGCCAGATCGGCTTCTCGCTCGGGCTCGTCGGCGTCGGGGCTGCGGTGGTGCAGGCCGGGCTGATGGGTGTCATCCTGAAGCGGCTCGGGGCCGTACGGACGGCCTTGTTCGGCCTCAGCGTGAACGTGATCGGCCTGTCGGCCTTTGCGTTCTCCGCCCAGCCCTGGATGGCGTTCGCGATCATTCCCTTCAGTTCGCTCGGCGGCGTCTTCGGACCGGCGATCAATTCGATCATGTCGACCGTCACGCCAGCCAATGCACAGGGCGAACTGCAGGGCGCCTCCGCCAGCCTCAACGCGCTGTCGATGATTGTCGGCCCGCTGGCGATGAACGGCATCCTCTATTTCTTCACGCACGATCAGGCACCGCTTCACTTCGCAGGCGCCGCCTTCCTGCTCTCGGCCACATTGACAGCGATCGCGTTCATCCCCTTCCTGCGCGGCGTCCAGGCAAACCGTGCGGCACTGCCGGCTGCCGCTCCGGCGGAATAAAAAAGGCCCGGATCGCTCCGGGCCGTTTGTTCAGGTCTGTCCCCGCGCGGGCCTTCAGGCCTTCTTTTTCATCATCGCTCCGGCCACCAGGCCGAGCACGCCGCCTCCGACACCGCCTTCCAGCAGGTTGTTGACAATATTCATCAGGCTGGTCGCGCTCGCGGCCGGATCGCCGAGTACGGTGATGCCGGCAGCATCGAGGCCGTAGTGCGCGGCAAGACCGCCGATCAGGCCACCGACGAGGCCGCCGGTCGTATTGCCACCCATGACGCGAGTGATGATTGGCCCGAGCACCGTCCCTCCGACAGCGCTCAGGATGATTGGCAGAAATGATTCCATGTGCGTTTCCCTCCCATGGGATGTTCGTGCGGGACCTTTTTGACTCCTCGCCTGACTAGGAAATGCGCACCTGGCCCCGCGTCCACCCATTTCCCGAATACAGCGAGTGTTGCTTCCCGCTGCCGGGCCGCGCTAACAGGGCGGAAATGCCCACCTCCCGGCCTGCCCTTTTCCTCGACCGAGACGGCGTCATCAACGTCGACAAGGGCTATGTCAGCCGGGTCGAGGACTTCGAATGGGTCGACGGCGCGGCCGAGGCGATCGCCGCGTTCAACCGGCGCGGCTGGTTCGTCTTCGTCGTCACCAACCAGTCCGGAATCGCCCGCAACTATTACAGCGAGGCCGATATGGCGGCGCTGCATGCCTGGATGCTGGACGTACTGGCCAAGGCGGGCGCGACCATCGACCGGATATATTTCTGCCCCTTCCATGCGGAGGGCGAGAACCCAGCCTACAGGCGCGACAGTTTCGACCGCAAACCGAAGCCCGGAATGCTGTTGCGCGCGATGGTAGACTTTCCCGTGAAGCGCGAGCGCAGCTTCCTGATCGGCGACAAGGATGCCGACCTTCAGGCAGCCCGCGCCGCCGGAATTGCCGGTTACCTGTTCACTGGCGGCAACCTTGCCGAATTCGCCGAATGGACGCTCGCCAGCTTCGAGGACGGCAATCGGGGCTAAGCCACCGGCGTCAGGGTCTTCGGGTCAAGCCCGCCCATCCGGCACACTTCCCGCCATTCTGCCGCGGTCACCGGCTGCACCGACAGCCGGAACGAGGCAACGAGGCTCATGTCCTTCAGCTTCGGGTTCTCCTTGACCGCTTTCAGGGTCACCGGCTCCGGCATCGGCGCCAATGCCTTGACCTTCACGCAGTCCCATCGCGCATCATCCGTGGACGAATCCTGCTCGCTGGTGCGGATCACTTCGACAATCCCGACCACCGCCAGTCCGGCATTCGAATGATAGAAGAAGCAGCGGTCCCCGAGCTTCATCAGGCGCATGTTGTTGCGCGCGGTATAGTTCCGCACGCCCGTCCACTCCTCGCCGGCATCGCCGCGCGAGACCTGGTCATCCCAGCTGAAGGCGTCAGGCTCGGATTTCAGTAGCCAGTACTTCATGCCGGCTCAGACCGCCTGCCCACGAATGGCCGCCGCATGGCATTCCTCGATGCCAAGCCGCGCAGCCAGACGCGCGAGGAACCCCGCTTCCGACCGCGTCGGCTCGCCGGTCACCAGGCAGGCTGCCGCATAGAGCTGCGCGGCATGGTTCGGCGATTTCGCCGCCGCAGCGATCCTGTCCAGCGTTTCGGCTTCCGGACGCTCATTGGTGAACAGGTCCCGCTCCTTCTTGCCGGAACCGCCCTCCTTCAGTGCGACCGCCACGGCTTCCTTTTCCGCCTCGTCCAGCGCGCCGTCCGCCCAGGCTGCGGCGACCATGGTGCGCACCAGCGCCTCGGCAAAATCGGGTTCCATTTTCTTGTCGGTGACAAAGCCAAGCTTGGCGACTTCCACCTCGCCTTTGGCCTTCGCACCCTGCCGGTCGAGCCAGGCCTTGTAGGCGAGCGCGCCGAGCCCGGCGACCGCCCCCGTCTTGGCCGTGCCGCCGATGAACCGCCGCCCGCCCTTGGTGCCGAGCATCACCGCCAGCAACAGGGCGCCGGCGCCGGTTGCCGCGATCTGCGTATTGCGGTCGGTCTTCAGTCTCTCGATGGCATCCTTCGAAAGATCTTTGCCCTTCTGCATCGCCTTTTCGAGTTCGAGATCCTTGGCGGCTTTTCGAGCCTGCTTCTGCAGGTCTGTGAAGATCGTGGCGAAGTCCATGGGGCGCTTCCTTCTTGTTCGACGCTGGCCCAGCTTTACCCTCGCCCTCCCCGTCAGGAAAGGCGGTTCAGGGCCGCACGCACAAGTCTTTCATAAGCTGGCCAACCCTTGTAGGCGGCCAGCGCCGGATCGGCACCGTTCCAGGACGCACCGAAGGCCGCAACACGCTCCGGCGTAGCCAGCGCGGCCGCAAGCGGGTCAATCACGATGCGAATGGTGAACAGGACGAGCCCGGACCCTTCGAGTTTCGAAATCGTCTGCCGCTCGACACGCAGGTGCAGCACATCCAGCGCGGCGTCGTCCGGTGTAGCGGCGGCAAGCGCCTTCAGTGGCGCAGAATCAGGTGTGAAACGCGCATCCCCTGCCTGGACGGTCCAGTTGAGCCGTTCGAGCACCGGTCCGGGCCGCAAGGCATCGAACATGCGCGAGATGCGGCTCACCAGGCCCGGATTCGCACCAGGCACGGGCGCATGCAATCCACCCAGCGGCTCGCCAATCTTGTCGGAGAGGCGCCAGAACGTCGGCGTGACGAGGCTCGCCGCCTGCAATCGCCACAGGCGGCCGTCTTCGTTCCGTTGCAACAGGCAGAGATCGTCGGACATCTGCGCCGCGGCGGTTTCCAGCACGGTCGGCCAGACAGCGTCGGAGTACGGATGATGCGGCGCCAGACAAGCGGCCACTTCCTCCAGAAACGCATCCGGCAGGTGCGACGCGAACACCTCGTCCCGATGGGCGCGCATGATGCGGCGCTTCTCCGGAAGCCACACAGCGGCCTCCGTATCCGGAACAATAAGGTGTTCCGGCGCAATCGGCTTCAGGCCCGGCGCGAGGCTGGGCGGTCCATCCATGAATGGCAGGTAGGGCGGCGTCCGCATCGGCCTCAGGCCGGAACGGCCGAACCCCACGACACGAACCCGGCAATCTTCGGCGTCGATGGCAGGTACATGGTCTGCGCATCATGCAATTCGAAGCCGGACTCCTCGAACAGCTTGCGCACATCCCGTGTCAGGTGACAGCCTCCGGCAATCGGCTTCCAGACGGGTTCGACGCGACGCTGCCATTTGGCGACGCCTTCATCGGGTGCCAGGCCATGCTCCGAAAACAACACTTTGCCGCCCGGCTTCAATACGCGCCGCGTTTCGGCCAGCGCGGATTTCCAGTCGGGGATCGTGCAGAGCACGAACGTGATGATGGCCGTGTCGATGGAATCGTCTTCCAGCGGGATCGCCTCGGCGCCGGCCTGCAGGAACTCGATCCGGTTACCGATCCCCAATGCTCCGGCTTCGCGGCGCGCCTTGATCAGCATGCCTTCCGACGGCTCAAGCGCAAACAGGCGCTCGACCTTGTCGGCATTGTAATAGCCGAAATTCGTGCCGCTGCCGCAGCCGAGCTCCAGAACGCGTCCTTCCGCCTGCGGAACGACCTTCTGCCGCTGCTTCATGATCGGCTTGGATCCGCAGGCGCAGGCAATCAGGTTCGGAACGACATACCGCTCCCAGGGATTCACTCCGTCACCTCCGGGGCGACTTCAAACCCAGGATACTTGGCCCGGTCGATCTTCATGCGGGTCGTCTCGGTGGGGCGGGCGATCAGGGCATCTTGCGTGATGTTGACATCATACTCGTAACCATCGCCCAGCGGCTGGTAGGTCGCCGAGCCATATTCGGCGTCTATGCCGAACCGGCCACCTTGTTGCTCGGCCAGTGCATGCACATCAAGGCCCGGATTCTCGACGATCTGAATTCCGTTCGACATCGCATCCTGAACCTTGGCGGTCGTGTAGCGGCGCGACTGCCGGCCTTCGATGAAATCGAGCCGGTAAATTGAATCATAGCCAAGCATGTTGGCGAACGGCTTGAACTTGATGACCTGCGCGCCGACTTCGAATTCGTCTCCGGTCAGGATGGGCTGCGAGCCGTCGGCTTCGAGCTTCTTGGTGCCATCCGAAAGCGTCATATCGACATGGTAGGCGCCGGGCTGGCCTTCGACGGCCGTGAATTTCACATTTGCCGCCGGCCGTTCCAGCGTCAGGCGCTTGTAGGTCTGCAGGTTGAGGCCTGCAAAGGCGACCACGCCGGCAAGACCCAGGAAGCCGACCCCGAACAATAACCGCCCGGCACCGCTCATCGGTCGCAACTGGGCGAGCTTCCCGAAGCCGGCAAACAGCAGCATGAGGCCAATGACACCCGAAACTGCAGGCAGAATCCACCATATAAGGCTCATTGTTTCTCCATTCCCAACACGCCGCATGCCGTTCGGGCACCGGTCTTTTCAAGGTCTTATACCATCAACGCTACACTTGTTTAGCGTCTGAAATGCAGTCTCGTTCCGGCACCCCTGCCCATGCTAGCAAAACCCTGATACGGGGCAATCATGACTTTCCGCGATTTCCTGCTCCTGTTCGGCTGCTGCCTTGTCTGGGGGCTGAACCTGGTTCTGACCCGCTGGGTGGTCGCGGACATGCATGTGCCGCCGGTATTCTTTGCGGCCGTCCGGTTTGCCGGGGTCGCGCTGTTGCTGCTCCCCTTCCTGCGGCCAATTCCGGAAAAGCTGCTCTCGCTGTTCCTGATCTCGATCCTGATCGGATCGCTCAACTTCGCGCTCCTGTTTATCGGCCTGCAATCCGCCGAAGCGTCTGCCGTAGCCGTCACCGGACAGCTCGGCGTACCGATTTCGACCCTGATGAGCATGGCCTTCCTCGGAGAGACGATCGGCTGGCGGCGCGGGCTCGGCATCATGCTGTCCTTTGCCGGCGTGGTGATCATCGCCTTCGACCCCGGCAGTTTCCGGATATCCACTGGCCTGATGTACGTCGTCGCCTGCGCCTTCATCGGCTCCTATGGCGGTATCGTCATGAAGAAGATGCCGCCCCTGACCGGCCTGCAGGTCCAGGCCTGGGTCGGCCTGTTCAGCTTTGCGCCCCTTTTTGCCGTGTCAGCCCTGTTCGAGTCCGGCCAGATCCAGGCCTATGAACACGGCGGGTGGCCGGTCTGGCTGTCGAGCCTGTTCGCCATTTGCGGCGTCTCGATCTTCGGCCACGCGGCGTTCTACACTCTGATCAAGAAATACGATGTCTCTATGCTGTCGCCGCTCACCCTGATGACGCCGATCTGGGGCGTCGTGTTCGGCATCGTGCTGCTCAACGAGCCGATCACGCCCCGCCTGCTGCTCGGCGGCGCGATCGCCCTCTCTGGCGTCTTCATCATCGCCGTCCGCCAGAACACGCGCATGCCAGAAGCCGCCTTCGGCAAGAAACTCGGCGCCGGAGACAGCTGATGCAAATCGAACAGAGCCCCAGCCCCAACCATGACGAACGCAAGTATCCGGTCGACATGCTTGTCCTGCACTATACCGGCATGGAATCCGGCGAGGCCGCCCTCGCCCGCATGTGCGATCCGGCCGCCAAGGTGTCGGCACACTACATGGTCTGGGAAGACGGCCGCATATCGCAGCTTGTCGACGAGGGCCGCCGCGCCTGGCATGCGGGCGTCTCGACCTGGCAGGGCGATGACGATCTCAACTCCCGCTCCATCGGCATCGAGATCGTCAATGGCGGCCACGACGTGCCCCTGCCCGGTGGGGCCCTGCCTCCCTATCCACTAGGCCAGATCCAGGCCGTCATCCGGCTCGCGACCGGCATTCTTGCCCGTCATTCCATACCGCAATCCCGCATCGTTGCGCACTCCGACATCGCTCCGGCCCGCAAGATCGACCCCGGCGAGCATTTCCCCTGGGCCACGCTCGCCATGGCCGGCATAGGCCTTTACCCGGCCGAACAGGGCGCTGGCGGGTGCGTCTGGATGGGGGGCGACGCCGGTGGCGTCAACGCCCAGTTGGCTCGTATCGGTTACGATTTGAGCGATCCCGTCGCCTCCATCCGCGCCTTCCAGCGCCGCTACACGCCGGACCGTATCACCGGTTTCGCCGACGCGCGCACCTTGCGCCGGCTGAACGAAATCGAGGCCGCGCTGAAGCCGGAATCGGCCTGAGACGCCCTCAACTCGCTGCGTCTGCGGGTTCCTCCAGAGCCGGATCGTCCTCCTCGCGCACGATCTCGGGCCGACGCATCCGTGCCGCCCATTCCACCGTCAGGGCAGCCCCCAGCAGGAGGGACGAGACCGACGTCGCCAGCCAGATGAAGCCGAGAATCACCGATGCCAGCGCACCGTAAAACGTGTCGAGCGAGGTGATCTTGAGATAGAGGTGATAGCCCCAGGTCGCGATCACCCAGGCGAGTGCGCCGGCCGCTGCCCCCGCCACCTTCGCCCGATTGCCCTTCAACCGTCCATGCAGGGCGAGCCCGATGATCATGTAGAAGACCGCAAAGCAGGCAATCCATTTGCCGAGCCACAGCCGGGACGCGAGCACCGACACCTGCCGCGCGACATCGTAGGCAACATCCCCCTGGTGCTCGGTCACGAAGGAGAGGATCAACTGCGTCGCGCCGAGCAGCCAAACGGCGAGGATCAGCAAGGCCGTCATCAGGATGGAGACGCCATTGAACCGTATGATCCGCGTCCGCCCTTCACTGCCAGTGACCATCCGGATGCCGGTGATCGCCGCCTTGGCGCCGGAACTTGCCGTGTAGAACACCACGATTACCGCCAGCAGGGCACGCAGGGTCAGCCCGGAAGGCGTCGCCGCGCCCCTTATCGTGTCGAGGTCCGCCTTGGAGAGCGGTGCCACGGCGGAAATCAGCACCTGGTCGATCGTTGCGCCGAGTTGTGTGCTCAGGTCACGCGGCAGAAGTGTGAACAACAGGGTCAGCGTCAGGTAGACAATCGGGAAGATCGAAAACAGCGCATAGAAGCTGATGCCCCCGGTCACGATCCGCACTTCCGGTTTCGACAGGCGCACGAAGGCACGCCAGACGGGCACTACGATCCAGTTCTTCAGGATCGGCGGTATGGGGAGCCTGTCAAACCAGTTTGGCATCAAACCTGTCACTCGGGTGCTTTGGCCAAGTGTGAACCGAACCGTACCTGAATACCAAGCCGGGAAAAACTTGCATCCCTGCCGGGCCTTTATTATCTCCTCCGACAATTCCCGTGTTGCCGCGGCTGCTGAACCCGACAGCATGAGGAACAAGCAATGTCACATCCCGCAACGCGGGCCGCGCGCCGCGTGGTCGCCCGCAAGCATGGTGATCGCAAGGTCGAACCCACCTATCGCGGCTTTGCCGAGAAGAAGTGGAAACTCGTCTATCTGCGGCATAACAAGCTGCACCGTGCCCGGCAGATCGGCAAGATCTGGCCGCACAAGGAGTGGATCAAGTTGATGGCCGATGCCGAGCCCGTAAAGGTCCTGTTCGTCTGCAGCCGCAACCAGTGGCGCAGCCCGACCGGCGAAACCATCTTCGCGCGCGTGGACGGCGTGTCGGCCCGCTCGGCCGGTACCGCCAGCAATGCCCGCAGGAAAATCTCGCTGGCCGACATCCGCTGGGCCGACCTGATCCTCGTCATGGAGGACAAGCACAAGTCCCGCCTGCGCGCCGACTTCCGCCAGGACCTCGCGCACAAGCCCGTGCACGTTCTCGATATTCCGGACGACTATCAGTACATGGACGAAGAACTAGTCGATCTGATCCGCGCCAAAGCAGAGCCCCTGGTCTTTGGGGCGGGCTGACGGAAGGGCGCCTCGCACCCGTCACAGGCGCACTTGCAGACTCGCGCCGGCCGCGCGGCGTGCTATATGCGCCGGATGACCAGACGGCCGGGCAGCCGCTGGTACGCGGGTAACTGCGTGCTGGAGGAAAGTCCGGGCTCCAGGGAGACAGGGCGACGGCTAACGGCCGCCCGGCGCGAGCCGAGGGAAAGTGCCACAGAAAGCAAACCGCCGCGCGGCTCCGGCCAGACGGTAAGGGTGAAAGGGTGGGGTAAGAGCCCACCGCGGGCCTGGCGACAGGACCGGCACGGTAAACCCCGCCCGGAGCAAGACCGAATAGGGGGCACACATGGGCCGTCTCCCGCCTGTGCCCCGGGTGCGTCGCATCGAGGTGTCCTGGCAACAGGCACCCCAGAGGAATGGCTGCCAGACCGTGGCAACACGGCGAACAGAACCCGGCTTACAGGCCGTCTGGTCATATTTTCGTTTCGAAGGAAGGCATCAAGGTGATTGGCTTTCCGGTCGCCGCATGTCTAATCTCGGCCCAGTTGATTGAGGCCGTGACATGGACGTCGCCATCGCCACGCTTATTGCCGGGCTGTTCGGCCTGTATGCCGGGATCGGCCTCGCCGCCGGCCTTTTCATGGTGACTTTCGGCGCGGCGAGGATTGACCCGGCGGCGCGGGGCATGCCGCTGCAGGCGCGGATCATCCTCCTGCCCGGGTGCGCCGCGTTATGGCCGCTCATGATCTGGAAAGTGTACAAGCGGGAGGCTCCGCCCCTGCAATGAAACGTGTGCATCGCCGGGCCCACCGGATCGCCTGGGCCATTCTCGCGCCCCTGATTGCGCTCAGTCTCTGGCTGGCGATCACGCTGCGCCGGGCCGATCCCCTGAACGAGCAATTGCCGCGCGTCTCGCTCGAGGAGGCGCACTGATGGCTGCAGGCTATCATGCCGTCGGCTGGACGCCGTTCAAGAAGCGGTTCGACCGTTGGATGCTGGCCGGCATGGCCGTGTTCCTCGCCGTGTTCATCGGAGCATCCTATGCCCTGCCGCCGTCGGGCCAAGCCTACACACCGGTACAGCTCGTGATTCGGGCGACGGGCGTCCTGGCCTTCCTGATGCTGACATTCGCGCTCTGCATCGGCCCGCTGGCCCGGATCAACCGGCATTTCCTGCCCTTCCTGTTCAACCGCCGCCATCTCGGCGTGGCCACCTTCCTGACCGCTCTCGTGCATGCCGGCCTGGTCCTGCTCTGGTATCATGGCTTCTCGGATGTGAACCCCATTGTCAGCCTGCTGATCTCCAATCCGCGCTACGATTCGATCTCGGGATTCCCGTTCGAGGCGCTCGGCCTCGCCGCGCTGATTATCCTGTTTGTCATGGCGGCGACCAGCCATGACTTCTGGAATACCAATCTCGGCCCCGGCCTGTGGAAGGCCATCCACATGAGCGTCTACGGCGCATATTTCCTGCTGGTCGCGCATGTCGCTCTGGGGGCGATCCAGTCGGAGAAGCACCCGGCCTATTTCTACCTACTGTGCAGTGGCGCTGGCATCGTGACGATCTTCCACCTCGCCACTGGCTTCCTGCCCCTCCTGAAAAAACTCAAGAAATCCGCGCCCGGTGACTGGATGATGGCGGGTCCGGCCATGGCCATTCCCGACAAGCGCGCAATCATCCTTACGCCGCCTGCAGGGGAGCGTATCGCCGTGTTCCGGTCCGGCAACCGGATCTTCGCGGTGTCGAATGTCTGCCGCCACCAGGGCGGACCGCTGGGCGAGGGCCGCATCGTTGACGGCTGCATCACCTGCCCCTGGCATGGCTTCCAGTACCGCCCGGAGGATGGCCAATCGCCACCTCCGTATACAGAAAAGATCGCCACCTATCGCGTTCGTGTGATCGATGGAATGGTGGAAGTGGACCCGGCGCCGAACCCGCCCGGCACGCCTTGTCCGCCTTGGATCCTTCCGGAGGTTACCGATGTCTGACGAAGATTTCTTCATCGGCTGGGCGAAGGACATGCCGGTGGCGGACCGCCGGGTCTTCCTCGCCTCCGGTGCTGGCCTGACGCTGGCAACAGGCGCACTGGCGGCTGGTCTCGCCGCCTTCCAGCGCCCGCCGGGACCCGGCACCTGGAACCAGGGCAATGTGCAGGAATTCACCGGCATCGTGTCCGCCAATCCCTACCCGATGCTGCATCTTGCCGGAAGCAAGGGCGAGCCGGTGACCGCCTTGCTGTCATCGCTCGGCAAATGCGGTGTGCGCGAACGGCTCGGCATTGTCGACGGCCGGCAGGTCACCATTACCGGCAGCGCCATCAGGCGGCGTCACCATTTGATGATCGCGGTGGCGGACGGGCCCGACTGGCTCCGGCCTGCCGACATCGCCGCTGAAAGCCTGCCCGCCATGCCCGCCGCCGAAACGCTAGGCATGATCGAACTGCGCGGTGAAATCCTCGATTCAAAATGCTGGTTCGGCGCGATGCGACCATCCGAGGGCAAGGTCCACAAGGCCTGCGCGGCGCTCTGCATCCGCGGTGGCCTGCCGCCTGCCTTCTTCGCATCGAGCCGCACTGACCGGGGTCTCCTGATGCTGTTGACTGATCGTGACGGCATGCATGGCGAGGACCTCCTGCCCTACGTGGCCGACCCTGTCCGCATTCGGGGTGCACTGAAACAACAGGGCGACCTGCTCTATCTCGATGCTCCGGTCAGCGCGATCAAGCGCCTTTAGGTTTTCCGGCGCAGGAATTTCAGGCCAGACCAGTCGCCATCCACGGCGCACACTTTCACGTCGACCCAACCGGTCGGAAGGATGACCGCGCGCAGGTCGTCCTCCGTCACATCGATGAACAGTTTCGAACTCTTCTTGGGCCACGACACCCAGAGCATGCCGCCGGGCTGTACCCTTGCCAGGGCTGCGGCGATGCCGCGCTCGAGTTCCGCCCGTGTACGAACGAACAGGTGGACAAGGTCCGCTGGTGCCTTGCCCTTCACCTGGGTCACGCCTTCGGCCCCGTCGACCAGTTCGGCGTAATGATCGGGCGGATCGAGCGCGAGGCAAGTTGTGCCCGGCTTCATGCCGAGCTTCTGCCAGAGGGGCTTGCCCGAATATCCGTGCACCTCCACCACGCCTACTCCGTCAACACGACGTCATCGATCCACAAGGTGCGCGGCCCGTCCGGCTGGTAGCTTTCCCAGCCGAGATTGACCCGGTCTATCACCGGCATTTCCCAGACATAGTCTGCCGGCTGGTGCACGCATCCCTCGCCATGACCGGCCGCGGTCAGGGCCGGCACCGGCACGCCGTCGAGGCTGATCTCGATCGTGTGTCCGTCATGTCCCGCACGCCAGCCGACCTCAACCCAGCGGCCGACCGGCATGACATCCGTTTCGAGGCCGTGCTGCCAGCAGTCGGACAGAGGCGCGGACGGATCGGAATAGCCTTCCGGGGTTTCGTAATTGACCATCAGGCGGCTGCCGCCTGCGACCGGATGCTGCCCGCCGAAGCGCACTTCGGCCTCCCTTTCATCGCTCGGCCGCTTGCCCTTCAGTTCCACCATGGTCCAGTGGACATCGCCTTCCGGCCCTGCTTCGAGGTAGACTTTCATGTGTCCCGCAGGCGCCGCAGTCGATACCGACAAGAGCGCACCGCCCTTGCCATCGACAGACAGTTTCGCCGAGCGCGATCCGCTCGCGGCGCGCGCTGCGTCCACCACGATCCGGCCGTCCTTCGTATCCGCGGACCAGATGCCAGCGGGCGTCTCGCCTTCGGCATAGGATTCGAAACCCTCGCAGACGAGCCCGCCGCAAACCTCCTCCACGGGCACAGACCTGCACGCGGAAGGCATTGCCGCAAGACAAAAGAGTGCCGCCACTCCAGTGCGATTGAACGTCATGGTTCCCCTCCCCGGATTCGTGGCGCACATTGGCGTCCCCGGCGCGAGCGGTCCAGTGCCGCGAAGAAATTCTGACCTTGCCGTAATGTTGGCGCTTTTCCGGTGTGCCTTGGCGGCCATGCAAACCCTCGTGCACTCTTCCCGGACTATGGTCACAAGCTTCGGGAAAGATGCGCGCAACTGGCAGATCCTCGCGCTTGCCGGCCTGTTCACCCTGTCCTGGATCACCAGCGATTTCGGCGTCACCTGGACGAGCCTCGCCTGCGCCGCCGCTGGTGCGCTTGCGGCCCAAGCCGGCGGTACGGCTCTGCTCAACTGGCGCGCCGGCAAACCCCTGATGGCTGGCTTCGAATGGAAATCGGCCGCGATCACGACGCTGGGTGTGACGATCCTCTTGCGCGCTGCCGATCCCTGGATCTGGGCCGCCGCAACCGGCATCGGCATCAGCCTGAAATTCCTGCTGCGCGTGAACCACAAGCACGTCTTCAATCCCGGCTGCATCGGCATCGTTTCGATGATGTTCCTTGTCGGCAGGGATGCCTGGGTCTCGCCCGGCCAGTGGGGACAGGCCCCGCTGGTTGCCGGCTATGCCCTCGCCCTCGCCGCGCTGACCCTGTCGAGTGCGAAACGCCTCGACATTGCGCTCGGATTTCTCGGCGGGTTCGCCGCGATCCTGTTTGCCCGTGCGGCCTGGCTCGGCGATCCGATGGTGATCCCGATGCACCAGATGTCTTCCGGCGCATTGCTGATCTTCGCCTTCTTCATGATCACCGATCCGCGCTCGACGCCCGACAGCCGCGCAGGCCGCATCCTGTTCGCCTTTGCCGTTGCAGGCCTTGCCGCCTGGTTCATCATCGGCCCGAACCAGCGCGGCGCACCGCTGATGGCGCTAGCCGCGCTCGCCTGGCTGACACCGGTCTTCGACCGGCTTCTGCCGGCCCGGCGCTTCGAATGGACACAAGAAACGTCAAAAATCCTGGAGGGGACTTCGAATGCTCAAATGGCTCCTGATCGCCACCTTGAGCCTCTGCGCGCCAGCGCTTGAGGCGAGCGCCTTCTGCGGCTTCTACGTCGCGCAGGCGGACGGGAAACTGTTCAACAAGGCCTCGAAAGTGGCCGTCGTCCGCAAGGGCGACCGCACCGTCGTGACCATGGCGAACGATTACGAGGGCGACCTGTCGGAATTTGCCATCGTGGTGCCGGTACCGTCGGTGATCCGCAAGGAGCAGGTCCATATTGCCGACCCGCGCCTGCTGACCGTGCTCGACCAGTTCAGTGCTCCGCGCCTTGCCGAGTATTATGACGAGAACCCCTGCGCACCGCCCCAGCCGGTCTATGAAAGGGATGGGGACTCCACCCTGGAGACCGTTACCGTGACCGCCCAGAAACGGCAGCAGTCTTCCTACGGCGTCACCATTGAGGACAGCTATTCCGCCGGCGAGTACGACATCGTCATTCTCTCGGCCGAGCGCGGCAACGGACTGATCGACTGGCTGAACGACAATGATTACAAGCTGCCATCCGGCGCCGAGAAGATCCTCGGCTCCTACATCAAGTCGGGCATGAAATTCTTCCTCGCCAAGGTCAATCTCGACCGCAAGGCGGAGGACGACAGCGCCTTCCTGCGCCCGATATCCATTGCCTACGAGGACGAGGATTTTGCCCTGCCGATCCGCCTCGGCACGCTCAATGCCGACGGCACGCAGGATCTGATCGCCTTCCTGCTGACGCCTGAGGGACGTGTCGAGACCGCAAACTACCGGACACGGAAGATCCCGACCGACAAGGACGTTCCCCTCTTCCTGAAGGAACAGAAGGACAGTTTCGGCGAGTTCTACAAGGCGCTGTTCGACCACCAGCTGAAGAAGGCCGGCGGCACCGGCGTCTTCCTTGAGTATTTCTGGGACATCGGTTCCTGCGACCCGTGTGCCGGTGAGCCGCCCTCGGTAGCCGACCTCCTGCAGCTTGGCGTGTTCTGGATGGACGAATATGGTGGCGACGAGCCGCCCCCCGGTTTCGAAGCCACCTGGAAGGAATCCGAAGAGAGCCTCGAGAACGTCGAAGACTCTGTCAGCTACCTGCAGGATGACAATTACTGGGGCGACGACCTGTTCCTGACGCGCCTGCACATCCGCTATGACGCAAAGACCTTCCCCGAAGACCTGCGCTTCATCGAAACCGGCGACACGGACTATTTCCAGGGCCGCTATGTGGTCCACGTGCCGTTCCGCGGCGAGGCTTCCTGCCCGGACGCCAAGGCCTATGTGGCGAGCGTCGCCAAGCGCCAGTCGTCGGAATTCTCGACACTGGCAAACCTGACCGGATGGAAGCGCGAGGACGTCAAGGCCCGCGCGACCGCGAATGGCGACTATCCCTTCACGCTCGCGCCGAAACCGCCGCGCACCGATCCGGCAGAGGACGGTGCCAACAAAGCAGCCGCCCGCGAACTCTATGACCGCTATTTCTGGTGGGGCTATGCCTTCCCCGACCTGATGGCGAATGATGATAACGACGACGAATAGGATCCTGGGGACAATGGAGAGACAGATGAGATTGAAACACCTGATCGGAGGGCTCGCCCTCGCGGCGGCGTCCGCCCTGGCGGCAACACCCGCACACGCGTTCTGCGGCTTCTATGTCGCAAAGGCCGACACCGGCCTGTTCAATGAGGCCTCCAAGGTCGTGCTCGCCCGCGACGGCGAGCGCACGGTGATCACCATGGCGTCGGACTTCAAGGGTGACGTCTCGGAGTTCGCCATGGTCGTGCCCGTGGTCGCCATTCCGGAGCGCGAGCAGATCAATGTCGCCAACCCCGCCCTGATGGACCATATCGACGCCTACACCTCGCCGCGCCTCGTCGAGTATTATGACGAGAACCCCTGCGAGCAGGAGCGTATGATGAAAATGGCGCGCCGTGACATGGCGATGGCATCAGCACCTCCCATGGCCGAAATGATCGAAGACGCCGCCGACCTCGGTGTCACCATCGAAGCGGAATACGAAGTCGGCGAGTACGACATCCTGATCCTGTCGGCCGAGGAATCGAACGGCCTGATCAAATGGCTGAACCAGAACGGCTACAAGATTCCGAAAGGCGCCGAGGAAACCGTCGGGGCCTACCTGAAGCGCGGGATGAAATTCTTCGTCGCCAAGGTCAGCCTCGAACGGCATGACGGCTCCAGCATGCTGCGGCCGATCCAGGTTGCCTATGAGGACGAGGACTTCATGCTGCCGATCCGTCTGGGCACGGTCAATGCGCAGGGCAAGCAGGAATTGTTCGTGTTCGCCCTGACCCGCCAGGGTCGCGTCGAGGCGAAGAACTACCGCACCGTGAAACTGCCCTCCGACATGGATGTGCCGATCTATATCAAGGACGAGTTCGGCGAGTTCTACAAAGACATGTTCGCCCACCAGGTCGACAAGGAAGGCGGAAAGGCCGTGTTCACGGAATATGCGTGGGACATGGGCTGGTGCGATCCCTGCGCCGCCGAGCCGTTGTCCCGGTCCGAGTTGCGGGAACTCGGCGTGATGTGGCTCGACGAAGAGCCGGAAGGTCCGGATACGCGCTATTACGGGCCGCAACCGGTCGACGCGTTCGTCACCCGCCTGCACCTGCGCTATGACGCGAAGACCTTCCCGGAAGACCTGGAATTTCAGGTCACCGGCGACCGCGACAATTACCAGGGCCGCTATGTGCTGCGCCATCCCTGGCGCGGCAATTACCAGGAATGCAAAGCCGCCGCCGACTATGCCAATACGCTGGTCAAGCGCTGGGACAATGAAGCGATCGAACTCGCCAAGCTGACCGGGCGGAACGTCAACGATATCCGCGCCAGGATGGCTGCTCTCGGCTATTCCGCCGCGTCGCTCAAGGGCGTGGAGATCGACGAGCCTGCACCGAAGAAATCCTGGTGGCAGAAACTCTGGGGCAATGGCTGACGCCCCAAGCTGGGCAGGCCGTTTGTGCCTGTCCGCGAAAACCGCTAACCAGACTTGCCGGGCTCCTTTGGGGGCCCGGCATCGTTTCGAGGGAGACCCAATCCGTGCCACGGCCCGCAGGGACAAGGAATCACGACTTTATCGAAAAGCGCGCCGCCCTGCTCGACGTGCTGACGGAGTATGCCCTGACATCGGACCTGCGCCGGCCGTCCCTGCGCCAGTTCGCCCTTGCCGCCGCCGCGTCCGAACCGACACTTCGGCACTATTTCACCGACCGCCAGGGACTCGTGATCGCCATCCTCGAGAATATCGGCGGCCGGGGTCAGCCGATCTGGGACCTCGTCTCCATTCCCTCCGCCGATCCGGTCAGCGCGCTCGCGGAATATTTCCGCGTCTCGGAAGCCGGCATGCGGCATGGCGGATTCATCCGCGCGCATGCCTTCGGTCTGATCGAGGGCATGGGCGACGAAACGGTCGGCGCGGCCTATCTCTCCTGCGTGCTGGAGCCCGCCTTGCAGGCCATCGTGGCCAAATTGTCGGGCACGCCCGGCCTGCCCGATACTCAGGAAGCCCTGAACGCTGCGGCGCTGGCTGTCCTGTCTCCGCTGCTGGTGCTCAGCCTGCATCAGGATGTGCTCGGCGGCAGCCGGTCTACGCCCCGCGACACGGTTTCACTGGTCACTCATTTGCAGGACTGGCTCGGCGTCGCCTTCACTGCTGGCAGGTAGGCGCGCAGACTTACGCGCCGAGCACGCCAGCCAGCGCATCGATCTCTGCGCCTTCGGTCGCCCACGAGCAGACGAAGCGATAGCTGCCGCCCGGCCAGGGATAGAATTTCGCGCCCGCCGCAATCAGCCTTGCAACCTGCTCCGCTTCGAGGAAGACGAACACTTCATTGCCGTCGACCGGATAGGCGAATTCCAGTCCTGCGTTCAGGAACACGGACGAGAGGCGGCGGGCCGACGCATTCGCCTTCGCGGCAAGTTCCAGCCAGAGGCCGCCGTCCAGCATGGCATGCGCCTGCGCCGCGAGGAAACGCATCTTGGGCGGCATGTGGCCGGACCGCTTGGCGCGGATCGTCAAGTCCTTGTACCGGCTCCGCGCCTCGCCGAACAGGATGATCAGTTCACATCCCAAACCGCCGGTCTTGGTAAGGCCAAGCGTCAGCACATCGACGCCGGCCTGCCAGGTCATCGCCGCAGCCTCGGCCTTGGTCGAAACCAGCGCATTGGCAAGGCGAGCGCCGTCGAGATGAACGCTCAGCCCGGCCGCGTGGGCCAGCCGGGCGTAGAGTTCGACCTCGGCCACGCGATAGGCCGTGCCGCATTCGGTCAGATTGGTCATCGACAGGACGTGCAGCGGCGTCTCGTGCACGAAATCCGGATTGTTCCGGGCGAGCGCATCTTCCAACGCCTCGCGGCCGATCCGCGCGCCGAAGCCGGGCAGAAGGCTCAGCTTGCCGCCACCGGAAAAGAATTCCGGCGCGCCACGTTCGTCGCGCTCGATATGCGCCTCTTCGTGACAGAGAATGGCACCCGTGGGCGGACAGAAGCAGGAAAGGGCCAGAGCGTTCGATGCGGTTCCGGATGCGGTCATCCAGAAATCGAAATCGTCCGTGCCAAGCGTTTGCGTGAGGACCGGCTTCAGCGAATGGGTCCATTCGTCACCGCCATAACTCGGCTGGGTGCCGGCATTGGCGGCAATCATGGCCTCAAGCACGGCGGGATGCGCGGGGGCGGATGTGTCGGAGGAAAAATTCATCAGGCTTCCATATCGGGGGTCTGCCAGATCAGGTGCTGGCCGCCATCGCTGGCGATCATCTGTCCGGTGACGCTGTCGGCAGCGACCAGGTAGCGCAGGGCACGGACGATCTCCTGCGGCGAGGAGCCCTGCCCTGTCAGGGTCGCGGCCTGTTCGCCGGCGAACTCTTCCGCGCTCTGATGCACGCTGCGCAGTGTCGGGCCGGGGCCGATGCCATTGACCCGGACGTACGGCGCAAAGGCCTGCGCCAGGGTCTGCGTCGCCTGCCAGAGTGCGGCCTTGGACAAGGTATAGGTGAAAAATGTCGGGTTCAGTTTCCAGACTCGCTGGTCGATCAGGTTGACGATGGCGCCGCGCGTTCCGGGCTTCAAAGCATTGACCATCAGCTGCGACAGGTGAACCGGGGCTCGCAGATTGGTCTCGATATGATGATCCCAGGTCTCGCGGGAATGCGTCTGTGCGGAATCATTCTCAAAGGTCGCAGCGGAATTGACCAGCAGTGTGACAGGAGCGCCGAGTTCCGCCGCAACGTCGCGCATCAGCGCTTCCCGGCTGGCTTCCCCGGTCAGGTCTGCGTGCAGCGCCGCCGCGATGCCGCCGGCCTCGCCGATCAGCGCGCAGGTCTCCTCCGCGCCTTCCTTCGAGCCGCCATAGTGCACACCGACTTTCCAGCCATCCTCGCCGAGCGCGACAGCCATGACCCGTCCGAGCCGGCCGCCTGCGCCGGTCACGAGGGCAACGCCTGGACTCATGCCGCAGCGGGCCGGAACAGGCCCAGCAGGTTGAACCCACTGACCAATCCGTACACATAGATCGCGTAGATCAGCAGCAGCGCCATCCCCGCGAGGCGCGAGACCCGCGCCCGGCGCAGGATGAACCCGCCAAGAATCAGCACGCCGAAGGCCATGAACCAGTGGTCGTAGTTCTGGAAGGTCGGCGCGGCCTGGATCGGCCCGAACAGAGAAATCAATTCGCCGGCACCGAGAATGTTGAACAGGTTGGAGCCCAGCACATCACCGATCAGGACATCGCTGCGCCCACGCACCGCAGCCGCTAGGCCGGCCGCGATCTCGGGCAGCGACGTGCCGACTGCCAGCAGGGTGAGGCCGATATATTCCTCCGGCACGTTCAGGGATTCGGCAACCCCGACGCCGCCATAGATCAGCAGCTGCGCGCCGATCATCAGGCCGACGATCCCGACCGGCACGAACAACAGGGCATGCGGCACGCTGTAGCGCGGCGCCTTGTCGGAAGAGACCCCTGGATGGACACCGCTTTCGACGGCGCGGTGAGCCTGGATCATGGTCAGGCCGCAATAGCCGATCAGGACAAACAGGAAGAACACGCCGGCCGGCCAGGTCAGGGGCCGCAGCGCTGTCAGGCCGATCCAGGCGGCGGTCGCGACGAAGAGGGCGAGCAGGGTCCGGCGCTGGCCGAACCCGCCGGTCGCGAACGGCCGGATCAGCGCCGGCAGGGCCAGAACCAGGAACACGTTCGCGATATTGGAACCGACAATATTGCCGAGGGCGAGCCCGGGGCGGCCGTCGATCGCGGCATTCAGCGAGACGACCATTTCCGGCGCAGATGTGCCGAATCCGACAATGAAAATGCCTGCGACGAGCGGGGGAATGCCGAGCCGGCGTGCCAGCGCGAGCGAACCGCTGACCAGAAAGTCCCCGGAAAGGGCAAGAATGATGAGCCCGCCAACAAGCGAAGCAATCAGGATGAGGTCAGGCATCTGCCCCCGCCGGAACTAGTCCAGCCGTTTGAATTCGATCAGGTTGAGAATGCCGAAAACCAGCACGATGGCGCCAATGGCAAGGAGGGACGGATGGATCATGTCGCAGTCTCGCTATCTGTGTCTGCCTTGAACACGCAGATTCGTTGGGGTGTGCATAGCCTGCGCTGCGGCCCGTGGCGAGCCCCAACGACACGTTCCCAAAGGGAATTTCCAGCAGAAACACGGAAGTTAAACCATTTCGGGCGAGGGATCTGCCAGCTTTCGCGTCCGCCGCGAACGCGTCAGGAGACATGATGGCCGGCCTTCGCACGCGCTTTTTCCACGCCTGGTTCCGGTTCAACCGCCCGATGACGCTGGGCGTGCGCGCGGCAGTGGAGAATGCGGCGGGCGAGGTCTGCATGGTGCGGCACACTTATGTCAAAGGCTGGTACTTTCCCGGAGGCGGCGTCGAGCGGGACGAGCCGGCGCTGGAAGCGCTGACGCGTGAACTGGAAGAAGAAGCCGGCGTACGGCTGACCGGCGAGGCGGTTCTGGTTGGTGTCTACTCCAATCATTACGTGTTCCGGAACGATCATGTCCTGCTCTACCGCGTACCGCACGGGGCCTGGGAACCGGTCAGGGCGACATCGGTCGGGGAAATCGCCGAGACGGCCTGGGTCCAGCCAGCCGCTCCCCTGCCCGGTACGACAGCGGCAAGCCTTGCCCGGCTGAACGAATTGTACGCCGGCGCGCCGCGATCGCCCTATTGGGCCCCGCCGACTTCATAGGCCTTGCCGTCAACCCGGACTTGCGGGACGCGGGCCGTGGCATCGAACGCGACCCAGGCCGGGGCGAGGCTGCGCCAGAACGGGTCATTCGGGTTGCCGGCATGGCGTTGCAGGTTCGCGGCGGTCATTTCGAACGGGAAGATGTGCACCGGAACTTCGGTCTGGCCATGCTCGAAGGCGGATTGCATCAGCGTCCAGATCTCGTCGATCGACTCATCGGTCATGGCGAAACACCCGACAGAAACGCACGATCCGTGCACCATCAGGAAGCTGCCGGTGCGGCCATTGGCACGGTCGAGAGCGTTCGGATAGCCGAGGTCGAAGGACAGGTGGAAATCGGAGGCGGCGTTCATCTGGCCCGGAGCGACAGAGTAGAAGCCTTCCGGCGCCTGCAGGTCGCCTTCGGCGGTCTTGGGGCCGAGATCGCCGGAAAACCGGCAGATCGGCCAGGAACGGAACGCTTCGTACTTGCCGTCGGCCCGCTCCACAAAGGCCGTCAGCAGGCCCGGTTCCTTGGTCAGGCGAAGATAGACCCGCGCGCCGAGGGCAAGGCCGCGCGCTTCAAGCGCTTCGCGCAGCAAGGGCGCTTCGGCGGCCACG
>JBGSKI010000087.1:0-22049 GCA_041741315.1 Hyphomonas sp.
TTATCAGGCAGAAGTGGCTGGATAATCCGCCACTCCGCATCCGAAAGATCAAAACGGGCCATCGACAACCTCCTGTCAAAATGGAGATTGAATCACACTTCGGCCTCAACAGGAATCCTGTTTATGAGTACAGAATCTAGATCGCCTCGCTCCACCGTCGACTGAGCAGGGCTGCGGAATTGATGATTCCCACCATGCAATAGGTCTGCGGGAAGTTCCCCCAAAGCTCTCCCGTCGCCGGATCGACATCCTCCGAGAGCAGGCCGAGATGGTTGCGCGCCGCCAGAAGGCCTTCGAACAGTTCCCGCGCCTCCTCGCACCTCCCCACCCTGTGCAGGGCATCCACCAGCCAGAAGGTGCAGGCGGTGAACGCGGTTTTCGGCTTCCCGAAATCATCGGTCACCTTGTACCGGTAGACGTGCCCGCCGACGCGCAGGTCGCGGTCGACCGCCTCGACGGTTGCCACGTAGCGAGGGTCCATTGCGTCGATGAACCCGATCTCGGCCATCAGCAAAACAGATGCGTCAAGGTCGGTTCCGCCGAACGCCGCCGTGAAGGCTCCCACCTCAGGGTTCCAGGCGTCTGCGAGGATGCGCTGCCGGATAATGTCCGCCCGCTCGCGCCAATAGCCGGCCTTTGCCGTCAAGCCCAGATGGGCGGCGATCTTCGACAGCCGGTCGCAGGCGGCCCAGCACATGATCGCCGACGACGTATGCACGTTCGCAATCGTCCGGAATTCCCAGATACCCGCATCCGGCGTGTCGTGCACCGCGAAGGCCCGCTCGCCGACCGGTTCGAGCTGCTCGAACTCGGCAATGCCCGGCTGTTTCAGGAGACGCGTGTCGAAGAAGCTCTGCGCGACGCCCAGCACAACCTGGCCATAGACGTCATGCTGGACATGCTCGGCCGCCTGGTTGCCCCGGCGCACCGGCCCCATCCCGCGATAACCCGGCAGGCCGGTAGCAGTTCCCTCGGTCAGGTTCGCCTCCAGCCCGATACCATAGACGGGCTGGATATGCCCTCCCTTCGACATCGCCACAATGTTCCGTACCCAGCGCATATAATGCTCGAGCGTACCCATGGCCGACAGCCGGTTCAGCGCCGTCACCGTGAAATACGCATCCCGGATCCAGCAATAGCGGTAGTCCCAGTTGCGCTCGGATCCCTCATGTTCCGGCACGCTGGTCGTCAGCGCCGCAACGATTCCCCCGGTCTCCTCGTACACGCACAGTTTCAGCGTGATCGCCGCCCGGATAACGGCCGCCTGCCATTCGAACGGAACATCGAGCCCGCGCGACCATTTCGTCCAGTATTGCCGCGTGCGCTCTTCCCAGTCCCGCCCGATCCGGTCCGGCGCATCGCTCAGCGGTTCGTCGGCACCGAGAATGAAGGTCGCCTCACGGTCGAGGATGAAACTCGTACCCGAAAGAATGTACGAGACAGGCGCGTCGGTCGTGACCCTGAAGACAAGCTCCCCTTCCGAGAAGCGCACATGATTGACGCCCCGTTGCGGCATCAGGGTCCGAGCGCCCCAACCCACCGTCGGGGTCAGCCCGATCCGCAAGCGCGGCGTCCCCGCCTTCACTTCGAACCGGCGCACGATCGAAGCAGGCCGGAATGTCCGCCCCCGGCTCTCGAAGCGCGGCGCAAAATCGGTGATCTCGACCTCCGCCCCGTCGGACCCGACCAACCGTGTCCGGAGGATCGCCGTGTTGCGATCATAGGCCTGCGTCCGGCTGGCGAGATTCTCCATCCACACAGAAAAAGTGCCTCTGCCACCGAGCAACTGGTCGAACACCGGTTCGCCATCGAATCGCGGCAGACACATCCATTGATAATCGCCGCGGGAATTGATCAGGCCGGCTATGGTCCCGTTCCCGACAATTCCCAGATCCAGCCCCGTCATTTCCCCACAAACTCCCTCAGATACTCATGCACCGCTGCAACATCAGGCAGCCGGTAGCCTGCCTGTGTGTTACCGGCACCGACCTTGACCGACCAGCCGTCCAGCGAATCGATGGCCGCAAACCCGTCTTCGTCGGTCACGTCGTCCCCGAACATGACCGGCTGGCGACCCCTGAATGGAGACCGCTCCATCGCCTGCAGGATCGCCGCGCCCTTGCTCGCTCCATCGGGCTTCGCCTCGAACACGAACTTCCCGGCCTGAAGCGAATATCCCTTGATCCCCGACAAACCCGCCTGCAGCGCCGCCCGCACCGACCCTTCAGTCTCCAGCGCGGCCCGGAAGTGCAGCGTCAGGACCGGCCCCTTGGTTTCGACTCGCGTCCCGTCATGCACCGCCGAGACTGCATCGAACAGTTTCACCACTGCGGCCGGTGCCTGCGCGGACGGCACGACGGGAAACGTTCCCGGGCCAGCGGAGAATAGTCCATGGTTGCCGATCCGCCACAGGCCGGTGGGCACGCGTCGGGACAGGTCCAGCAGGTCCCTCCCCGATACCAGAGCCAGCGCTCCGCCCAGCCGGGACGCCGCTGCAATCAGAATGTCGCCCATTCCCTCCGCCAGATGCACCGCGTCCGGATGATCGGACAATTCAGCCAGCGTCCCGTCAAAGTCGAGGAATAACGCATCGCCCGCAGAGAGCGGCGGCGGGGTGGATGACATTGTATTCACCCGCCGGATTGAACCGGTTGCAGGTTGGGAAGCGCGTCGAGAAAGCGGCTCCGCCACCACGCAATATCTTCCTCGCAGACGCCGCTCATCAGCTTGCTCCACCGTTCCCTGCGTTCCTGCAACGGCATGTGGATCGCCCGATACACCGCCTCGGAAATCGAACTTGAATCATAGGGATTGACGATCAGGGCATCCTTCATCTGTTCGGCGGCGCCGGCAAATTGCGACAGCACGAGCACGCCGGGGTCGGCCGGGTCCTGCGCCGCAACGAATTCCTTCGCCACCAGGTTCATTCCGTCCTGCAAAGGCGTCACGAGGCACACCCGCGCCAGCCGGTAGAGGCCGGCAATCTCGCCGCGCGTATAGCCCCGTGCGAGATAGCGGATGGGAATCCAGTCTAGATCGCCATAGTCACCATTTATCCGTCCACTGAGCTCATCCAGATTCTGCCGCAACTGCACATAGCCTTCGACGACAGATCGCGACGGCGGAACGATCTGCGTGAACGACAGGCGTCCATGCACATCCGGATGCCGGTCGAACAGGTCCGCCATTCCTTCGAAACGTTGAAGCAGGCCCTTGGAATAATCCATCCGGTCGACACCAAGGACGAGATCACGGTCACCAAGGAATCGGGCGATGCGCGACGCCGCCAGTATTGCCGGCATTTCCACGGCCACCTCTGCAAAGCCTTCCGCATCGATCCCGATGGGGCAGTGCAATAGTCGCACCGTCCGCTCACCCACTCTGTAGCATCCATCCGGCATCTCGGTCGCTCCGAATTCCTCAACCAGGTATTGCGCGAGATTGTGCAGGTCGCGGCCGGTCTGCACACCGACGACATCATAGGCGCACAGCGCCTCGCCCAGTTCATGGTGCTCGGGAATAGCCCGGAACACTTCCGGTGCCGGAAACGGAATGTGCAGGAAATAGCCGATCGGCCCGGTCCATGCCCTTTGGCGCAGCATCCGTCCCACCAGCATGAAATGATAGTCGTGCACCCAGATGACGTCATCCGGGCGAGCTTCCTGCGCAGCGATGCGAGCGAATTTCTCGTTCACCGAGCGGTACTGGCGGAACGTATGGGTGTCGAATACCGCGATATCGATGCGATTGTGCATCACCGGCCAGAGCACGCTGTTGGAATAGCCGAGATAGAACCCGTCATACTGACGGCGCGAGAGGTCGCTCAGGGCAAACGAAACGCCCTCTTCGGCCTCGTGGGACACTTTCGCTGTCTCGTGATCGAGCACACGGCCGCTCCACCCGACCCAAAGGCCCTGCGTCTCTTTCAGCGTCTCCCAGAGGGCAACCGCAAGGCCACCCGCCTTGTTCTCGCTGCCCGCAGCCGTCCGGTTCGACACCGCCACCAGCCGCCTGCCTGTCCCGAGGCCGTTATTCGCTTTCGCTCTCGCCATAAGTCCTTTTCCGTTCCGGTTCCTACCTAGTTCATGAAGCCGCACTTCCCAAATCGCTGGCCGAAAAAAACCTGTTCCGCGCCCACATGCCCGCCATCGAGTCACCATCCGCGCCTTGCCATCCGGTCCCGGTCAGCAGAATGTTGGCGCAAACATAAATCTGCCGAGGGAGACCGCCATGATCCATTCCACCCGCCGCAGCCTGCTCTTGTCCGGTCTCGGCCTCGGAGCCTGTGCCGCGCTCCCGCCCGGACCGGCCCCCGTGCCTGCCCCAGCTGAACCCTTTGAAGCCAGTTGGGACTCCCTGATTGGCAACTATTCAGCGCCGGAATGGTTCCGCGATGCCAAGTTCGGTATCTGGGCGCACTGGTCGGCCCAATGCGTGCCGGAACAGGGCGACTGGTACGCCCGCCGCATGTACATGCAGAGCGACGAAGTCTACGACCACCACCTGCGCACCTACGGGCATCCGTCGGAAACCGGCTTCATCGACATCTATCCGCTCTGGAAGGCCGAGTCCTGGGACCCGGAAGCCCTGATCCGCCGGTACAAGGCCGCCGGCGCGAAATACTTCGTCGCCCTTGCAAACCATCACGACAATTTCGACCATTACAATTCCCGCCACCATCCGTGGAACTCGGTGAATTACGGCCCGAAGCGCGACATCATCGGCACATGGGAGAAAATCGTCCGCGCGCATGGCCTGCGTTTCGGCGTCTCCAACCATTCCGGCCACTCCTGGCACTGGTACCAGCCCGCCTATGGCTACGACGCAGAAGGCCCCAAGGCCGGCATCCGCTACGATGCCTACGGCCTCACCAGGGCCGACGGCAAAGGCAAGTGGTGGGAAGGCCTCGATCCCCAACAGCTCTACAACGGCCCCTTCATGGTCGCGCCCGACGGCATTCAGACCATTGCAGACATGGACACCTGGCATGCCGAGCATGATGGCCAATGGCTCGAACATGGGCCCGACGATGGCGGCGCCTATGTCGCCCGCTGGAAGGCCCGCTGCCTCGACCTGATTGACAGTTACAAGCCGGACCTCGTCTATTTCGACAATTACGACATGCCATTCGGGCAGGACGGTCTCGATGTCGCGGCGCATTTCTACAATGCCAACCGCGACTGGAATGGCGGCAGGCTCGAAGGCGTGATCAACATCAAGAAGCCGCCGCCGGAACGCACCGGAGCCATCGTGGAGGATGTCGAACGCGGCCTGAAATCGGAGGCTTCCCCCTCCCCCTGGCAGACCGACACCTGCATCGGCGACTGGCACTACAATCGTGCCCGCTTCACCGGCAAGTCCTACAAGAGCGTCCAATGGGTGGTCCACGCGCTCTGCGACATCGTCTCCAAGAACGGCAACCTGCTGCTCTCCATCCCGGTGCGTGGCGACGGTTCGATCGACTCCGAAGAAGAGGCATTCCTCGACGGCCTGACGGCTTGGATGGCGAAGAATGAAGAGGCAATCTTCGCGACCCGGCCATGGGTCGCCTATGGCGAAGGCCCGGCCCAAACCGAAGAAGGCCACTTCAAGGAACAATCCAACGTCTTCACGGCCGCCGACATCCGCTTCACGCAAAAGGCTGGCGCGCTCTACGCCATCGTTCTCGGCTGGCCGGATGGCGGCAAGGTACGAATCGAATCCCTGCGCACCGGCTCGCCCCTTGCACCGGGGTCCATCTCGCGCGTCCAGCTGACCGGCGGACGCGGCGATGTCAGCTACACCCGCGACGCCGAAGCCCTGCATGTCACACTGCCGGAACACTTTGCCGGCGACGACGCCTACGCCCTGCGCATCGACGGCCTTCTTCCAGCCTAGAACCGGCCGTCAGCCGCCCAGAGCCGCGTCAATGTCTGCCGTCAGGCCTGCATCATCGGGCTTGGTCGCCGACGGATAGGCCTTGATCGGCGTGCCGTCGGTGGACACCAGAACCTTGTGGAAGTTCCACTTCGGCTGCGCGCCTTCGCCCAGTGCGGCAACCGCCTCCGTATAGAACGGATGCTTGCCCTCGCCGGTCACGGCGTATTTCCTGGTTAGCGGAAAGGTCACCCCGAAATTCAGCTGGCAGAAGGATTTGACCTCCGCCTCGGTGCCCGGCTCCTGTCCGCCGAAATCGTTCGCCGGCACGCCGATGATCACGAGGCCCGCATCCTTCTTCGCCTTATACAGCGCTTCCAGACCTTCATATTGCGGCGTGTACCCGCACTTCGACGCCGTGTTCACCACCAGCACCGCCTTCGCGCCGAGAGCGGTAATATCGAGCGGCTTGCCGTCGATGGACGTGAACTGGGTGGCTGTCATGGCTTCGGTCTCCTCAAGAGGGGCAGATGGCGTGTCCGCCGCGCAAGGCATTGCGGCAGCAAGGGCGAGAAGAGCAGCAAAGGCAAAGGAACGCATGGCTATCTCCGGATGGAACAAAGGCTGACACCCTTTGTAGACTGTCAGCGCCATATGTCAGCAGGACACCAACGGAATTCCGCTTTGGCCGTGTCAGCCGAGCGCCTTCAGCGCCTCCTCCAGCCGCAGGATTTCCGTGAAAGCCAGGAAGACGTGGTACAGCGTCGAGGCAGGCACATCGCTCGCGTCGATCGTGCCGTCAGCCCGGAACTTCTCCCGCCAGAGGCCGGGAATGTCCGTCGCCAGATACTGGTCGAGCAGGACACGGGCACTTGAGGCGACCGCCTCGCGCGGGTCCTTGCCCGTCGCCTCGAACAGGGCAAGATGGCCCTTGATCCGTTCGGTGTTGGGCCACGTCCGGCACCCGGCATCGACCGGCGTTCCATCATCAAGCACGACCTGCAGCACACGCCCCGTCTCCCGGTCCATGCCATGCGCTTCGGCAAATCCGACAAGCCCTTCGGCGAGTGCCACCGTGTCTTCGCCCGTCAGCCGCCCGTAATTGACGAGGATCCAGGCCCATTCCAGCTGATGGCCCGGCTCGGCCAGATGGCCATCCTCGCCCGGCGCCCGGTTCCAGTCGGCATCGAAATATTCAGCCAGCGTATGGCCATCGAAGAAATATTCCCGGAACAGCTTGACCACGCCCCGCGCCGTATCGAGGAACCGCACCTCCCCGCTTGCCTCATAGGCCGCGAGCGAGGCTTCCAGCAGGTGCATGTGCGGGTTCTGCTGGCGCCACCCCCTCGGCGGCAATTCATGCCAGTAACCGGTCTGCGCCTTCATGTGCGCATCGACAAAGTCGAGCACCCTGTGCGCCGCCGCCAGCGATGCCGCATCCCCCGCCGCCCGGTGGCGCCAGACGAAGCCAAACAGCGCGAAGGCGAGATCGTAAAGGTCCGGCGTCCCGTCGATCACGTCGCCGGCCGGGCTGACCGTGCGCGGCCAACCTCGCTCCGGACCCTGATAGATCGCTTCGAGTTGCCGCGCGCCGGCCTCCGACAGGTCCATGCCCGGCGCCCAGCCCAGCAGGGCAGCATGCGAGAACACATAGGTCTGCCGCCCGGTCACCCGCGTACGGTGGAACCCGGCATCGATGGGACGGCCCGAAAAGTCGAGCTTTTCGGCAAACTGCCCGGTCTGCTTGTTGAAGCCTGCGTCCGCCCAGAGCGGCAGCGCGACATCGAACATCCAGTGGCGGATTTCATCGAAGGGAATGACCGGTGCCATATGCGTATTCCTCAGTAGACGTTCAGCCGATAATACCCGAAACGCGCGCGCAAAGATCGCCGCCTTCAAACAGATGCCCCGGAACTCCGGCCCGCGTCGCCGCTTCGATGTCGGAGGCGCGGTCGCCAACCAGGAAGCTCGCCGCCTTGTTGACCGGCCAGTCCGACAGGGCCCGCAGGATCATGCCCGGATTGGGCTTGCGGTCCGGATGGTTGTCCACGGTGAATTCAGGAACGCTGCCTTCGCCATGATAGGGGCAATGGTAGAAGGCGTCGACATGCGCGCCCTCTTCCGCCAGCTGCTCCTGCATCGCGGCATGGAACTGCGCGAGTTCCTGTTCGTCATAATACCCGCGCGCGACGCCTGCCTGATTGGTCACGACGATGACGAGATAGCCACGATCGTTCAGCAGGCGGACGGCCTTGCGCGCACCCGGAATCCACTGCAGGTCCTCGACCCGGTGCGGATACCCGGTATCGGCATTCAGCACGCCGTCGCGATCCAGGAAGGCTGCCGGGCGCACCCGCAGGGCCGCCGTCTCGCGCTGCGCCTGCGCCAGCGTTTCGGGCAGGCCTATGTCGAGGAAATAGCCATCGAAAGGAATGCCTTCGAGGCGTCCTTCCTTCACGAGTTCCGGGAACACGTCTGCCTCGATTGACGACGGTGCCGCAATCCGGTCGACAATCGCCCGGTCGAGGCAATAGACGCCGCCATTGATCAGGCCCGGTCCGGCAAGGTTTGGATTCTTCTCGATGAAGGCAGAAATCCGCCCCTGCTCCAGCTGCACCGATCCGTACCGGGATGTATCTTCCACCATCCGCAGCGCAAGGCGTCCACCGCCCGGCGGAGGCGGCCCAGCCGTCAGGGCGCGCAGGTTGATGTCGAAAAAGGAATCGCCATTCGACAGGATAAAGGTCTCGTCCAGCATCGGCGCCGCCAGCGCCAGCGCGCCGCCGGTCCCCATCGGTTGCGGCTCGCGGATGACCCGGATCTCCGCATCGCGGATATGCCGGCCATGATAGGCCTCTTCCACCTTGTCGCCGAGATGCCCGGCCAGCAGCACGATGTCGGAAAAACCCATCCGCGCCGCACTTTCCAGCAACAGGTCGAGAAATTTCACGCCCGGAGCGATTTCCTGCATCGGTTTTGGCGTGTTCGCAGACAGCGCCCCAAGGCGCGTGCCCTTGCCGCCGACCAGGAACAGGGCCTGCTTCGTGCGGCTCATGCCGGTTCCCGCGTCTTGGCGGAGGCCAGCGTTCCGTTAAACACACTCAGCGTACGATCAAGCGTCGCCTTCCAGCTGAAATGCCGGTCGGTCAGGTCTGCGGACCCGGCCTTGAGCCGGCTGGTCAGGTCTGCATCGGACAATACCCGCAACATCGCCGCCGCCAGCGCGCCGGCATTTTTCGGCACACACATCAGGACATTATCGCCGTCGATGAATTCCTGTTCCGGACGTTCGCCGAGCGTCGTGATCACCGGCAGGTCGTGCGCTGCACACGCGGCAATCGAACTGTTGTTCAGCGCCGCGCCCTCGTCGAACGGCAGCACGGCATAGTCTGCCGCGCGCAGGTAAAGCGAGCCGACATCGCTGTCGAACGGGAACTCGCCGGTCCAGCTGATCGCCTGTTCGATGCCGAACTTGCGCGCCAGGGCGTGCAGGTCGTCAACGCTCCAGCCTGCCTTGAACCAGTTCGGTGCGAGGCCGCCAATGATCGCAAGCCGCGCCGCAGGATTGGCCTTGTGCACAGTGGCGAAAGCCTCGACCAGGAATTCCAGCCCCTTGCCGACATACAGTCGGCCGAAATAGGCAAACAGTGGCGCATCCATCGGTACACCGAGCAAGTCCCTGCCCCGGCGGCGCGAGGCACCGCCCGGTTCGCTCATCGGAATCAGCGGCGGCGGCGGAATGATGTCAGCTTTCGCTGCCAGTTGCGGCAGGTGCTCTGCGAGCCGCTGAAGGTGCGGCTCAGCCATCGTGACAACGCGGTCGCTGTCGCGCAGCAGTGTGCCGTATTCGTAACTGATATGCTTGCCGCCCAGTGTGAGCGTCGACAGCTTGCGGTTGGCCCGCGTCAGGAACGGATGATCCTTCGGGCGCACGCCGACCGGCGCGGTAATCTGCGTGACAATCCTGGTGTTCGGGAGAACCGATTTCAGCCGTGTCGGCAGCATCGAGATCATCGGATGGAAGCCGAACGCCATGCCGACAAACCAGATGAACACAACATCCGGCTTCAGTGACTGGGCGGCCTGCAGGATCCTGCCCTGTGCCGACCAGTTCCACGTCTCGATGTCCGCATGCACGCGGCAGCCCCTGACGGCCGCGCCGTCGGCCTGCGTGCTGGTCAGCACATCGACGTCGAGGCCGCGAGCCGCGAGCCCTTCGCTGAGACGTGCAATATGGTCCGCCTCAGCGATCGGCATCGGCGGAAACACGCCGGTGATCACCAGGACCCTGGTTTTGCGTTTGGTCATTTTGTCCCCATTCCCATCTTCTGTCCGATCTTGCCGGCTGCCGTGCGCAGCCAGGCATCCGCGCGCACCGGGCGCATCTGCGAAATCAGTGCGTCCAGTGCAATCCTGTTATTCTCCGACCGCGTCCGCAGCTCGCCGATCCGGGCGGCAAGGCGTTCCAGCGCCGGCTTCGGATTGCCGAACAGGCCGGCCGCGATCTTCGTCATCTCGGCACGTCCCGCATCCGGGTTCACCGATCCGTCCCAGCCAAGGTCGCGGCACAAGTCTGACACCTTGTCGGACCGCTTGACCGCCAGGAACGGAATGCCCTGCAGGGCCGAGAAGATACAGAAATGGTAGCGCGTGCTGAGCGTCATCGCGCATTGCGACAGGATCGACATCATCTGTTGCGGTGTCAGGTATTCCGTCGGGCCCATATGCGTCGCATCCTTGCGGACCATCAGGGTCCGGACGGCTTCGGCGGCCGCCTGGTCGAACGTCGCCTCTTCGCGCACTTCATTGAACAGGAACAGGATGTCGGCGCCATGCGCCTCGATGATATCGTCCAGCGCGCCCGCAAGTTCGGCGAATATCTGCGGCGCCTTTTCCAGCATGTGCGCTTCGGCATTGAGGTTCACGCCGACCAGCGGCCGTTTGCCGAGCCCGCGCGCGGCAATCACCGACGCGCCATGGGCCGTGTCCGCCGGCTGCAGCAGCCAGGCCATGTCCGCAGCCACGGTGATCCGCTCCGGCGCAACGCCGAGATCGAGCAGCCGGTCCTGGTCATGCACGCTCCGCACGCTCCAGTGCACGACGTTCGGGATGATCTGTTCCTGCACGCGCTGGCGGGAAATGTCGTGACGCAACTGTTCGACGCCGATACCGACAAAGGCCGCCGGCTTGCCCCAGTTGCGCGCATGTTCGAGCATGCCCCCCAGGCTGCGCAGCGGCCAGTCGCCAAGCCCGTCCATGATCGGCGTCCCGCCCGGAAAGATATAGGCGCTCGCGCGGTGTGCATTCAGCTTGGCCGGCAGGCCGAGGATACCGTCGACATAGGGATAATAATTGAACGCCGGCTCGACGAGGCGCGTGTGCGCCGCGTTGCTGGAGCCGACATCGACACCCACCCCGCCGCCGAACCGTTCGATCAGCCGGCCGAAGCCGAGCAGCGTCGCTTCGTCGCCGATATTGCCGCTGCCATAGAACCCGAAGGGTGCGACCAGTCTCATTTGCCCTGCCAACCTCTCCGATCCATCATACCGGCTTGCAGCGCATCAGGATGATACACAGCAATATTCTGCCTCCGGGTTGCAAGCGCCATTCCAGCCCCGCTCCCGTGCAATCGGTTCCCCGATATTGACCGCCTGTGAAGCATTCCCGCCTAAAGGAAGCGTTGCACGGCGCGTCCTGCGGTAAATTCCGTCTCTTACCGGCCTCCAGAGGGTTAACGCCCCGGCCGGATAGCACGGGACTTGCTACAGCCGGGCCAGACCCGGACTTCCCAATCCTCCAGAAGGAGACATCCCTTGAAGGTAGGCATCCTCGTTGACGTCGAACCCGGCATCCATGGCGGCATCGCGACGGCGCTGAAGAGCCTGATCACGGCCCTCGGCAAGCTCGAAGGCCCGGAAACCTATGTCCTCCTGGTCAATTCGCAGACCCAGATCGACTGGCTGAGCCCGCTGGCCCCGAACCAGCGCTTCGAACTGCGCACCACCGAGACAGAATCCGCCGTGCGCAAGATACTGCGCACCGCCAAGGCCATAGCGAAAAAGCTGCTCGGCCGCGATGGCAAGGGCGGCTGGCCCGTCGTGCCGCTGTCTGACGGCTATCTCGAAAGCCTCGGCCTCGACGTGCTCCACCTGCCGACCCAGGGCTTCACCTATTGCGCCGTCCCGACCGTCTACAATCCGCACGACCTGCAGCATCTGCACTATCCGCAATTCTTCGACGTGGCAGACCTCGCCTGGCGCGAAACCATCTATCGCGCCGCCTGCCGCACCTCGCACGCCATCATCGTCAATTCGCAATGGATCAAGGATGACGTGGTCGCCCAGTTCGCCGTGAACCCGGCCAAGGTCCAGGTCATCCCGGAAGCCGCGCCGACCCAGATGCTCGCCGACATCAGCGACACCGACAAGGTCGACACCCGCGCCCGCTATTCCCTGCCCGAGCGGTTCATCTTCTATCCGAACAATACCTGGCCGCACAAAAACCACCTGCGCCTGGTCGAGGCGCTGGCCTGGCTGCGCGACGAGAAGGGCCTGGTGGTTCCCCTCGTCTCCACCGGCGCGCGGCACGAACCATCCCGCGAAAAACTCGACGCCCGGATCCGCGAACTCGGCCTCTCCGATCAGGTCCACTTCCTCGGCTTCGTCTCCAGCAAGGACCTGCGCGCGCTCTACCAGATGGCCCGCTGCCTCGTTGTGCCCAGCCTGTTCGAGGCCAACAGCCTGCCGATCTTCGAGGCCTGGGCCGAAGGCATCCCCGTCGCCAGTTCCAATGTCACCGCCCTGCCCGAACAGGTCGGCGATGCCGGTCTCCTGTTCGATCCGATGAACCCGGTGGAAATGGGCGGCGTCATCGCGCAGCTCTTCACCGACGATGCGCTGTGCGCCGACCTCATCGCGAAGGGCAAGCGCCGCCTGTCCGATTTCGATTTCCTGCGCACTGCCCGCGCCAACCGCGCCGTCTACCGCCGTGCCGCCGGCCGCCCGCTCGACGCCGACGATACGGCGCTGCTCGCCAATGACTGGATGCGCAACCCGCAACGCGGATGACCGCACACCGTCCGCCTACGGCTCAAATGAAAACGGGCGCCCCGCAAGGAGCGCCTGTTTGCTTTTGCGACGGGGCTTTCCCGCCCGGGATCAGGCCTTCTTGCCGAGCACGCCTTCGAAAATCCCGGCAATCTTCTCGACCGTAGCAGCATCGACGCGGCGCGAGGTCGGCAGGTTGACCCCGGTCTGCGACAGCCAGTTGCTGTTCGGGCTGCTGCGCGCAAAGCGGCGATAGGCCGGCATCGCGGACAGGCCGTTGAAGAACGGGCGCAGGTCGATATTGGCATCCTTGCACGCCGCAATCAGGGCCGCCCGCTTGTCGGCGGGAACCTGCGCGCACGAGAACCAGGTCACCGGCTGGGCGCGCTGCGCCATGGCCGGCGGGAAGCTGACGCCCGGAATGCCGGTCATCGCCTTGACGTACATCTCGTGGATGTCCGCGCGCATCTTCAGCAGCTCGTCCATCCGTTCGATCTGTGCACAGCCGATGGCCGCCTGCATGTTGGTCATGCGGAAGTTGAAGCCCGGCTCTTCATGCCAGTAACGGCGTTCCGGACGCATGCCATGGTCGCGCAGCATCCGCATGCGGCCGGCAAGGTTCTCGTCATTGGTCAGGCAGATGCCGCCTTCGCCGGTCGTGATGATCTTGTTGGCAAAGAACGAGAAGCTGGAAATGTCCGAGAACGAACCAACCTGCTTGCCGTCATATTGCGCGCCATGCGCCTCGGCGGCATCCTCGATGATGTAGATGCCGCGCGATTTTGCGAGCTCGGCGATTTCCGTCATCTCTGCCGGGCGCCCGAACACGTGCACCGGCATGATGGCGCGGGTGCGCGGCGTGATCGCCCGTTCGATGGCTTCTGCCGTGACACACCAGGTGTCCCGGTCGACATCGACGATTACCGGCCGTGCGCCGACATGCATCACGGTATTGATTGAGGCCGCAAAGGTCAGGTCCGGAACGATCACTTCGTCCCCTTCCCCGATGCCCAGCGTCGCCATCGCGAGCTGCAGCGAGACCGTCCCGTTGGAGGTCGCCACGCCATGCGCCATGCCGACCTTTTCGGCAAAGTCGCGTTCGAACCGGCGGATATAATCGCCGGTCGAGGAAATCCAGGTCGACAGGAAGGCATCGAACGCATAGCGCATTTCGCGGTGCGTCAGCGACGGCTCCGACACCGGCAGGAAGGGTTGCGGGCCGGACGTGTCGACGCCGACAATGTGGCCCTTGCCATCCAGCACGGGTGCCGCGCCGAGCGGTTCTTTCGAACTGCCCCACGGCTCGGCGACATCCGCCAGCGTCAAATTGCCCAGAAGGGCGCCCTGCATCAGCGCCTTGCGCATGCCGGTCAGGCTCGCAAATCCGGTCATCGCGCCGGCCGCGTCCGTGACGAACACGAAGCCCTGGCCATTGTCGAGCGCACGCTCGATGCCGACCCAGACCTGGTCGGTCTGGTTGCACACCATGCCGGCAAGCGCCGGATCGGCGGAGGACGATGTCATCTCGTTCAGTTCAATCATGTTCAGGAAACCTTGGCGCCTGCGGGAAGATAGTTCGAATCCAGTTCCGGATCGTAAAGAACAACCTGTGTTCCATTGCGCTCCATGCGAAGCGGTACATGCACCATGCCCTGCATCGCATCAATCACCGCTGCCTTGCGGCCGGGCGGAACGAACATAAGGAGGAAGCCGCCGCCGCCTGCACCCAGCAGCTTGCCGCCGAGTGCGCCGGCCTTCAGGGCCGCTTCGTAGCGCTCGTCGATCGCCGCATTGGTCACCGAGGCGTCGAGCGCCTTCTTGTTGATCCAGGTCTCGTTCAGCAGGGCGCCGAAATCGTTCAGGTTCCGCGACGCGTCGGTCAGGATGCGCTCGCCTTCGCCCACCATGTCATAGATCGCACGCAACTCTTTTGTGCGGTCGCCGAACTTGGCCACCTTGCGCTTCTCGATCTCGTCGGCAAACCGCGTGAACCCGGTGAAGAACAGCATCATCGAGGATTCGAGCTGGTCCCGGCGGGCGCCGGGCAGGCGGATCGGCGTGATGTCATAGTCGCCGTCGGAATTGAAATCGATCCGGTTCAGGCCGCCATGTGCCGCCGCGATCTGGTCCTGGTAGCCGACCGTCTCGCCGAGCAGCTTCTGCTCGACGAAGATCGCTTCCTTGGCCAGCTTGCGCTTGGAACAGAGCATTTCCTGGTTGCCGAAGAAGGCATGCAGCAGCGAAACGGTAAAGGCCGAGCTCGACCCGAGACCCGACTTCGACGGCAGGTCGGAGTTGTGGATCACTTCGTAACCCGTCTCGTTATTGCCGGCATAATGCTTCAGCACGGCACGAACCACGGGATGCTGGATCTCGTTGATCGTGTCGACTTCTTCCAGCATGCCCCAGGCAACCCGGTAGTTGAAGTCGAACACCGCCGGCAGTCCGCGAAGCTGGATGTAGATGTACTTGTCGATCGAAGTCGACAGGACAGCACCCTTCTCCCCCCGGTCAATCCAGGACGGGTGGTCGGTGCCACCCCCGAAGAAGGATACGCGAAGCGGGCTGCGGACGATGATCATGACCTGGACCTTAAACGTTCGAGTAGCGCGAATTCCGGAGCATCCGGTATCCGCGGAGGAGTTCGCCGATGCCGCGATCCAGCGACCAGTCGGGACGCCAGCCGGTGGCCTCGACCTTTTCGTTCGACACGATGTAGTCGCGCTTGTCCGGGTCTTCGCCGATTGGCGCTTCTAGGAACACGAAGCTCGGCACGTGCTGCTGGATCTTGGTGCACAGCTCGATCTTCGACAGGTTGGCGTCGGACAAGCCGAGATTGTACGGCTGGCCGCGCATCGTGCCGTAGTTCTCGAGCGCGTGCTCGAAGCCCTTCACGACGTCGCGGACATGGATGTAGTTGCGCTTGAAGTGGCCTTCAAAGATCACCACGGCACGGTCGGTGACGGCGCGCCAGGTGAAGTCGTTGACCAGGAGGTCAAGCCGCATGCGCGGCGACATGCCGAACACGGTGGCCAGGCGAAGCGTCACGCCATTGCCATTATCGAGCACGGCCTTTTCGGCTTCCACCTTGGTCACGCCGTAGAGCGAGATCGGGTTCAGCGGGCTTTCCTCGGTGCAGAATTTGCCGCTTTCGCCAATGCCGTAGCCGGAGTTCGTCACCGGATAGATCACGATCTGCGACTTCGACGTGCGCTTGACGAGGTCGACAACGGCGTCCTGGTTCAGCGTCTTGGCCGCAATCGGGTCGGCCTTGCACAGCGGTGCACCGACAAGTGCGGCCAGCGGGATCAGCACGTCATGCTTCGGCACCAGCTCGTCGAGCGTGCGATGGTCGCGAGCGTCGCCGCGAACCGGCGTGAAGCGCTCGTTTGCGCAGACGGCGGCCAGTTCGGTGTCGCCACGGGCAAAGGTGTCCAGCACGGTGACGTCATGTCCCGCGTCGAGCAGCTTCGGAACCATGATCGATCCGATATACCCTGCACCACCTGTGATAAGAATTTTCATTTTGGCCCTCGGCTCTGTCTGTCATGCGCACACGGTCGTGCGCCCCGCCTCCCCTGAAGCAACTCTCGCACCAGTCGAGACCCTGCTTTCAGGCCATAAACCGGCTCATATCCGGCCAATCGGGGGCCACTCGCCTCTCAGGTGTGTGGATATGGCACAGGGCCCCCGGCTCACCGGTCCATGAAAGGAAAGTAGGCCCTTGCCGCTACGGCAGCGCCGTCCGGCGTAAAGTGTCCATAATCGAGAAACAGTTCGGCTCCACCCGTCCGTACAGGGCATATCCCGTCCGGACACAGCGCGGCGGCCGGGTCGATAAAGGCAACGCCGGTGCGCTGCGCAATGCCTGCAAGCAACGCATTCATCCGCTTCGCCTCCGCGCTCAGTGGCAGGGTGACATCCGGCGCATCGCCAGTCCCCATCCGGGCTTCGATCAGGTAGGGCGACAGGTAAAAGTTCGGCGGCTGGCCGATCAGGATCACCTCGGCCCCCGCCTGTTTCAGCGCGACCAGCGTGCCTTCGACCCGCGCGGCATTGGCCTCGCCATATTCGATCCAGCTGCCCGCGACGACGACGCGGCTGATCTTCCGGCCCCGGACGATGTTAACCACGTTTTCGCGGAACGCGCGGCACGCCGCATCGCCCGGACTGCCTGCAGACAGCGCCGGCGGGCACCCCTCCATCGCATAGGGCAGGATCGGGGCTTGCAGGCGGTCGGCATTGACCTTCAGGCCGGGCACATAATGCGCGGCGAAGGAATCCCCGAACAGGAGGATCTCGTCCCCCTCCCCGGCCCCACCGATCCGGCAAGCGTCCGGGGTCCAGGCCGATACCGGCTGCCCCCCCACCAGCAGGCACTTACCCGCCCCCCATGCCTGCTCAACCCGGCCAAAATCCGGCACTTGGCCATACCCGGTCCGGCCATCGAATACATGTCCGTTGAGCCCCTGGCCCAGCTTTCCGGCGGCGGCGGTCCCGAGAATACAGGCCAGCGCCACACCGAGCACAAGCGCCGTCCCCGTCCGGGCCCCGGCCTTCCGCGCCGGTGTCTCGACATACGTAAACAGCAATGCCGACAACACAAAGCACGCCGCCAGCGCCAGCACCGTCTCGGCAAAATCCAGGCGTCGCATCAGCACAAACGGCGCAAGCACCAGAACCGGCCAGTGCACAAGATAAAGCGAATACGAAACCCTCCCCGTCCACACAAACGGCCCCGCCGCCAGCAAACGCGAAACAAGAACCGGCGCCGCCCCGAAATGGATCACCATCGCCGTCCCGACGCAGGGCAGAAGCGCGCTGACCCCCGGAAACACGGTCGCAGGGCCGTACAGGAACACCGCCGCCATGATCATCGCGAGGCCCGCCAGTGTCCCGGCCTCCCGCACCCAGCGCGGCAGGCCGGTTGCCGGCACCAGCGCGACCATCACGCCGAGCAGGAATTCCCAGGCCCGGGTCGGGGCCAAGAAGAAGGCGGCATCGACATGTCCATGGTCTACCGCGAGAAGGCAAAGCGCGAAGGAGGCGGCCAGGCAAACCGCTGTCGCGGCACGCCAGCGCCCGCCCAGCCAGCGGCGGATCAGCAGTAAAAATACAGGAATAACAAGGTAGTATTGTTCCTCGACACCGAGAGACCAAGTGTGGAGGAGCGGCCGGAAGGGGGAATCGGAATTGAAGTAGGAACTGTCCTGCCAGAAGTGAACATTGGAAAAGAACAGGCTCGCCGCAACCAGGCTGCCGGCAAACGGACGGAAGTAGACTGGCGGCACCAGCCAGAGGCTTGCCAGCAGTGTCCCGAGCAGCACCGCCGTCAGCGCCGGCAGTATCCGCCGGGCCCGGCGCGCATAGAAACCCGCCAGGGAAAACGTATTGGAATCAAGGTCCCGGAACAGGCTGAGAGAGATGACATAGCCGGAGATGACGAAGAACACGTCGACGCCGGTGAACCCTCCCGAGAAGGCACTCCAGCCAGCATGGAACAGCAGCACCGACACCACAGCCACGGCGCGCAGGCCGTCGACATCCGCCCGGTAGGCGGGCCGAGCGGCGGGGAGCACCCGGTCCGGTCCTGGTGGAGCAGTGTCGCGCATTTGCCGGACTGGTGCATCGCCCGTGCCAGCCGGAAACGCGCCTGATCCCGGCCGGTCCCTGGCCGGACTTTGGCCGGACCGTGCCGGATGCTGGCCGGATTTTGGCCGGGTTACGGATGGAATCTGGCCCGCCCCTTGCCTGTCTCTTTACCATCGAGCGGGCGAGTGACCCGTTCCGGTCCGGAGGCCGCAGATTTCCTTGCGCATGGCAAGGAGTTTGCAACTCCGGCGAGGTATATCAGCGGGCGCACGTGCGCGCCCCCACCGGGTTGGAGAGGGAGTCAGAACATGAGCAACGGCGCTGGACGCACGGCGGTCGTATTGGCAGGGGGTCTCGGGTCGAGACTGCGCCCCTATACGGTTGTCCTTCCCAAGCCGCTGATGCCGGTCGGGGAATCTCCGATCCTCGAAGTCATCATCAAGCAGCTCGCCCGCAACGGGTTCAGCCGCATCATCCTGGCAGTCAACCACCAGGCCGACATCCTGCGCGCCTATTTCGGCGACGGCAAACGGCTGGGCGTCGAGATCGAGTACTCGCTCGAGACCAAGCCGCTCGGCACGATGGGACCGCTGCGCCTGATGAATGACCTGCCCGACAATTTCATCGTCATGAACGGCGACATCCTCTGTGACCTGAATTTCGGCGAGTTCTTCGAACAGCACGAGAAGGAAGACCGCCTGTTCACCATCGCCGCTTCCGGCCGCGAACAGCTGATCGATTATGGCGTGCTCGGCTGCGATGGCGGCCACCTGGTCAGCTTCACCGAAAAACCCCGCTCGCCCTATCTCGTTTCGATGGGTGTGTATTGCGTCAGCAAGCGCGTGCTCGACTGGATCCCGGAAGACAAGGCCTTCGGCTTCGACCAGCTGATGCTCGGCTTCCTGGCCGAGAAGCATGACGTGTCGGTCCAGACGCATAATGGCTACTGGCTCGATATCGGACGCCCGGACGACTATTTCCGCGCCGTCGAGGAATGGCCCGAGCTCCGCAAGAAGCTCGACCTCTAGAATGCCGGCTTCCGCCACCCCCTCCCCCCGTTCCTTCCCCGGTCGCGTCGTCGTGACCGGGCATACGGGTTTTGTCGGACGCCGCCTGTGCGCCCGGCTGAAGGCGGATGGCGTGGAATTTGTTGGCGTCTCGAAGTCGACCGGCGGCGACCTGCTCGGCGGTGAGCTGCCGCTCGATGGCGCCGGGCATGTCTTCCACCTCGCCGCCCTGTCCTTCGTTCCGGACAGCTGGACCGATCCGGCGGCCTATTACCTCAACAACAGCTACGCCACCGTGCGGGTGCTGGAACAGTGCCGCAAGGCCGGCGTGCCGATGACCTTCGTCAGCACCTTCGTCTACGGCGCCGGCGCGCCTGTGCCGGTCTCCGAAAGTTTCCCGCCGAACCCGGCCAATCCTTACGCCTTCTCGAAGCTTGCCGCCGAAGACGCCTGCCGCTTCTATGCGCGCACCTTCGACATGGATGTCACCATCCTGCGCCTGTTCAATGCCTATGGCCCCGGCCAGTCGGCTTCCTTCCTTGTGCCGACGATTGCCCGCCAGGCCGCCGACCCTGCGGTCGCCGAGATTGTCGTCGCCGACCTCGAACCGCGCCGCGACTTCGTGCATGTCGACGATGTCGTCAGTGCCCTGATCGCCACCGCGACCCTTTCCGGCGGCGGCACCTATAATGTCGGCAGCGGCCGGTCCTATTCCATCGGCGACGTGATCGCCGCGTGCCTGAAGGCCGCCGGAACCAGCAAACCCTATCGCGGCCGCGGCGAGCGCCGTGCCAATGAAGTCATGGACGTCGTGGCGGACATTTCCGCCCTCAACCGGGCAACCGGCTGGCGTCCGGCAATCGAATTCCAGCAAGGTATGAACACCGTGATCGAGGCACTGAACCCATGTTGAGCATTGATGTCGTCTGCCCGGTCTTCCGCGAGGAAGCGGCGATCGAGACCTTCCACAAGGCGCTGGTCGAGGCGACCCAGCCGCTCTATGGCGAGTATCGCTTCCGCTATATCTATGTCGTGGACCCTTCCCCGCCGGATCGCAGCGCCGAAATCCTGCAGGGCATTGCCGAGAAGGCCGACAATGTCACCGTGCTCGTGATGTCGCGCCGGTTCGGCCACCAGGCCGCGCTGATCGCCGGCATCGACGAAGCCAGGGGCGACGCCGTCGTGATGCTCGACAGCGACATGCAGCACCCGCCCTCGTTGATCCCGACACTGATCGAACAATGGCGCGGCGGTTCCGAAATCGTCCAGACGCTGCGCCAGGACGGCGACAAGATCTCGTTCGGCAAGCGCGTCACCTCGCGCATGTTCTACCAATTGTTCGAGAAAGTCACCGGCATCGACCTGAACGCCGGATCGGCCGACTTCCGCCTTCTGTCGCGCAAGGTGGCCGAAGTGTTCCGGACGCAGTTCCGCGAACATAACCCGTTCTTCCGCGGCCTCGTCACCTGGGTCGGCTACCGGATTTCCTATGTCTCCTTCGTGCCGGACAAGCGCCTCGCCGGGCGATCAAACTATTCCCTCGGTGCACTGATCCTGTTCGCCACCAATGGCATCTGCTCCTTCTCCAAGCTGCCGCTGCGCGCCTGCATCTGGATCGGCCTGTTCTTCGGCATCCTCAGCGCCATGCTCGGCGTCTACTACCTGTTCGTCTACTTCTTCCTCGAAGACATCGTCGTTCCCGGCTGGGCGTCGCTGTTCGCGCTGCTCGCCTTCGGCGGCAGCATCAACCTGTTCTTCCTCGGCGTGCTCGGCGAATATATCGGCCTGATCTTCGACGAAGTGAAGAACCGTCCACGCTACCTTGTCGGCGACAAGTTCGGCCAGTCCGGAACCGCCCAGCAGCCAGTCCTGTCGGTCACCAAGGGAGCCGCCTCGTGAGCCTGACCGATCTGTCCCCGGATCGTTTCGACCAATACGTGGTTGCGCGCACCGGGTCCTTCTTCGAAGCCGATATCGAGACCAACCGCGCCCGCCTGATGGATGCCGTGGCCGGACGCCGTGTGCTGATCGTCGGCGGTGGCGGTTCGATCGGCAGCTCCACGCTGCGCGCACTGATCCGCTTCAACCCGGCCGCCGTGCATGTCATCGACCATAGCGAGAACTATCTCGCCGAACTCGTCCGGGACCTGCGCAGCGGCATGGACCTTCCCGCCAATCTCGACCTGCGGATGTGGCCGATCGATTTCGGCGCAGCCGTCACCGAGCGCCTGATCAATTCCGAAGACCCCTATGACATCGTGATGAATTTCGCGGCACTGAAACATGTGCGCTCCGAGAAGGACATCTATTCGCTGCTGCAGATGCTCGACACCAATGTCGTGCGGCAGGCGCGCTTCAAGGCCTGGGTCGCTTCACGCGGCGGCACGTCGCGCTTCTTCGGCGTGTCGACCGACAAGGCGGCCAATCCGACCAGCCTGATGGGCGCGACCAAGCGCCTGATGGAAGACGTGCTGTTCGGCGCGGTGCCCGACAGCGGCATGACCGTCACCTCGGCGCGCTTCGCCAACGTCCTGTTCTCCAACGGCAG
>JBGSKI010000088.1:0-3711 GCA_041741315.1 Hyphomonas sp.
CCCTGCCGGGCATCGACCGGCTGAGCGTCGCCGAGGCCGCCAAAGCCGCCAAGCGCGCCGAAGCGCTCGGCATCCCGGCCATCGCCGTGTTCCCTTACATCGGCCCGGAAGGGAAGGACGAGACCGGCTCCGGCGCGCTCGATCCCGGCGGTCTCGTGCCCCGCGCCCTGAAAGCCATGAAGGATGCCGCCCCCGGCGTCGGCCTGATCACCGATGTCGCGCTCGACGCCTATACCTCGCACGGCCATGACGGCCTGCTCGATGCCGACGGCACCATCCCGAACGATGCGACGGTCGAAAAGCTCGTCCAGCAGGCGCTCGTCCATGCCGCGGCCGGGGCCGACATTGTCGCCCCGTCCGACATGATGGATGGCCGCATCGGCGCCATCCGCGCCGCCTTCGAGGACGAAGGCTATACCAACATGATGATCCTTGCCTATGCCGCCAAATATGCCAGCGGCTTCTACGGCCCCTACCGCGACGCCATCGGCTCGGCCAAGTCGCTGCAGGGCGACAAGAAGACCTACCAGCAGGACCCCGCCAACAGCGACGAAGCCCTGCGCGAAGTCGCCATGGACCTCGCCGAGGGCGCCGACATGGTCATGGTCAAGCCGGGCCTTCCCTATCTCGACATTGTCCACCGCGTCGCCACCACCTTCGGCGTGCCGACGCTCGCCTACCAGGTCTCCGGCGAATACGCCCAGATCAAGGCCGCCGCCCTCAACGGCTGGATCGACGGCGACCGCGTCATGATGGAATCCCTGATGTGCTTCAAACGCGCCGGCGCAGCGGGCGTGATCACCTATTTCGCGGAAGAAGCAGCGGAGAAGTTGGGGTAGTGACGCCGGCTTTTTGGATTACCCAGGCGGTTAGAGAAGATTACTGAAGTCACTGGAAGCGAAATCCAGATAGAACTTCCCGTCCGCTTCGTTCTTGGAAATTACAAAAAAGCGTGTGCTTTTTCCCTCTTCAAAAAGCTGGAACATCTTGTGCTGTTGAATAAAAAGCCTTTCCTCGCGACCCAGTTTTTTGAAATCCCAACCGTCGTCAGTTTCGAAGATAATCCGTGCAGGCCCATCAGTACCATCCGAGAGTCGGGCCATAAACGTCGTACCGGTATCACCCTGCATGAAGCCATCGAGTCTCAACATGGTCGTACTTGCGTGTGAAAATACGCGGCCATCTCGCTGCGTACTATTGTGCCAATAGCACAATGGCATGAGATAGCTTTCCTCTCCTTCATTCACGATTCCATCCGCATTGGTCGTTACATGACCGCCGACGGAGAAGTCTGGATGACTGGTACCCAGTGGCGGATTTTGGTTGGTCACATAGCAATCATCATTGATGCCTTCGCTCATCAGCAGCTTTTTCCACGATTTGCCGCCGATCTTCGGATCCCAGGTACTCCCGGATACATTGTATACGTCGTCATGCACCTCAACTGGCGTGGCGCTCGTCGAGAACATGCCCACATTCGCATGTCGGCTAAAGAAATTTACGACTTCCAGAAGCTCTGTTCGACTTGCCACTCCATCCTCCGAATTCACGCCTGATGCGGACAACGCTGATCACTGGGATGACCGCATCCACTATCCACAAAGGTGAAATGTATTCAACTTATATTTAAAGGAACATGCTCACCATGAGCACCCAGAAGCACCGGACCCGTAGCCGCCCGCGAGGATGCATTGCGCGGCACGGGATGCAACGTAGAATGCGTGACCAACCCACCATCCGCCGACCCCCAACCGAACCGGAGCGCACATGACCGGCCTCATCGTCTGGACCTATGACTGGGTGCCCGAAGCCCCGCGCGGGTTCGTTCGCGACATCCGCCTCAGATGGGCGTGCGAGGAAGCCGGCCTCGCCTACACCGTCCGCACCGTACCGTTCGACGGCCGGGACGCCAGCCACCTCGCCCGCCAGCCCTTCGGCCAGGTCCCGTTCCTCACCGATGGCGATGTTGACCTCTTCGAAAGCGGCGCGGGCCTCCTGCACCTTGCCCGGAAAAGCGAGGCCCTGATGCCGCGCGATCCGGCCGGCGAGGCCCAGACGCTCGAATGGACCATCGCCGCCCTCAACTCGATGGAAATGGTCACCGTGCCCTGGTGGTTCCTAGAGATCACCGGCGCGAAGGAGAATGGCCTGACCGGCTGGCTGGAAAGCCGCCTTGGCCATATCGAGCGCATCCTGAACGAGCGCGACTGGCTCGCCGCCGGCCGCTTCACGGTTGCAGACCTGCTGATGGCCGATGTCCTGCGCGTGACGAAGCTGCGCGCCTTCGGCGACCGTCCGGCGACCGAAGCCTGGGTCGCCCGCATCACCAGCCGCCCCGCCTTCCGCAAGGCCCATGCCGACCAGATCGCCCACTTCGCCGCCGCCGACCAACTGCGCGCCTAGCCCTGCCGGCCCGGCCCCCAACTCTCCCATTGCGCCGCGCGCCGCACGCCGTACAACTACAAGCCGTATTCCCGACCCCAGACCGGAGACCCGACATGTTCCGACACCTTGCCCTTGCCGCCATCGCCCCGGCCCTGCTGGCCGCCCCGGCCCTTGCCGAAATCGACTCCGGCACGCTCGGCGCCTGCATGGTCGCCCATTCCACCGAGGCCCAGGCCAGCGCCATGAAGGACTTCATGGTCCACGCCCTGGAAGAGCGCCGCGAGGAAGCCACCGATGCCCTGCTCGGCCTCGCCTTCGGCGCGGCCGCCATTGCTACCACCGATTGCGGCGCAGGCTTCGCCGATCTCGACACCCCGGCCTTCGAGGACGCGATGGAAATCTACGGCGAACACCTCGGCACCATCATCATGGAACGCGCCCTGGCCTATATGGACATCCCGCTGGAATGATCCGCCAGCCGCTGCCGGGACGCATGACAGGATGAGCAATTACGACTTCGTCCTGCTGCTCCTGTCCTTCGTCTATGCCCTGGCGCTCGGGCATGTCCTGGTACGCGTCGGCGGCCTCCTGCTGGCGCGCGACCGGGTCGTGTTCTCCGGCCTGCTCGCCCTCGCCATCCTGAATGCGGTGACACAGGTCTATATCGACTGGCTCGCGATGTGGGACTATCGCACCATCGAGGTCTGGGACCTGCCGACCATCACCCTGTTCTTCGTCTCGGCCATCCTGATCTTCCTGATGTGCGTCGCCGCATCGCCCGAAACGCCGGCCGGCGAAACGATCGACATGCAGGCCTTCTACGACCGCCACTACCGGCTGTTCTACGGGCTCTACCTCGTCCTGCTCGCGGTGTTCGTGGCGATGTCCTGGGTCCAGTTGCGCACGCCGAACCCGCAGCTCGCCCTGACGCAGAGCCTCGCCAACCTGCCCTATATCCTGATCAGCCTGCTCGCTGTCTTCGTGCCGGCCCGCTGGGCCCAGTGGACCGCCGGCATCGGCCTCTTCCTCCTCTCCATCGCCTGGCCCGTCCTGTTCAGCGCGGTCCTGCACTGATCCCCGCCACCGGCGCGGCAGGCACTCGGTCGCACTTGCCAGCCGCCGCACCGGCTCATATCCCACGAAGCCGGATCGGGTAGCGCGGACAAGCATGGCCTTCGGCACTTCACCTTTCAGGCACTTTGCCGCCGGCCTCCTGTTGCTGGCCATGACCGTCCGCGCCGTCGTCCCGGCCGGATGGATGGTCGCGCCCGACCCGCACAACGGCACCATCTCGATCCAGCTCTGCTCCGGCCGCACCGTCGACTG
>JBGSKI010000089.1:0-5201 GCA_041741315.1 Hyphomonas sp.
GCACCGCCCTCGGCATGGGCAGCTGCGGCGAAGGCGAGACCGGCCAGGCCGGCTGCGAGGACTCGAAACGCTTTCATGTTCCCCCGGGCTCCCTATTCAGCCGGAACGGCTGTGGCCGTCGGCGCCTTGTGGCGCTTCAGGACAGATTTGTGGATGGATTCCGGCAGGTCCTTCGGCTTCTCGGTCAGGCCGATGAAGAACAGGAGGATGAAGTAGCCGAAGTAGCAGACGGTCAGGATCAGCGACAGCTGCGCGAACTGGAAGGTCGGCGGAGCCACGGCCGCAAGCGACGGATTGGCGTCCTCCGGAAGGCTGTCCATGAAGCGCTTGGCGTCGAGATAGGCTTCGCCGCCGCCCTTGTACTCTGCCGTCGCTTCAGCCCAGGTGTCGTCATCAGCATTGCCGGGCGTGCCATTGTCCGAAGAGCGCACTTGATAGCTGACCACCAAGGCCTTCTCGCCCTGCAGCGCCGGGATCACGGCCGCGTCAGGCGCCTTGGCCCCGCACCAGCCGAGCAGCAGGCAGACCACGACAAAGCCGAAGAAGAACTGGCGCGCGACCGGCCGGTAGCGCATCGACTTGACCTTCGACGTGTCGAGCCATGGCAGCACGAACAGGATCGCAATCGCCGCGAACATGAAGATCACGCCCAGCAGCTTGGCCGGGATCGGGCCGAGATCGAACGTGATGGCCCGCAGGATCGCGTAGAAGGGCAGCATGTACCACTCGGGCACGATGTGCGTCGGCGTGACCAGCGGGTTGGCCTCGATCGACTGGTCTGCGTGCCCGAGCGCGTTCGGCGCATAGAACACGAACACCGCGAACAGGATCAGGTAGAGCCCAATCGCGAAACCGTCCTTGATCGTATAGTAGGGGTGGAACGGCACCGTGTCTTTCGCCACGTCCTGCACTTCCACGCCGGTCGGGTTGTTGTTGCCCGGCACGTGCAGCGCCCAGATGTGCAGGATCACGACGCCCGCGATCATGAACGGCAGCAGGTAGTGCAGCGAGAAGAAGCGCTGGATCGTCTGGTTGCCGATCGACGGGCCGCCGAGGATCCAGGTCTGCAGGCTGTCACCGACCAGCGGGATCGCACCGAACAGCGACGTGATGACGTTCGCGCCATGGTACGACATCTGGCCCCAGGGCAGCATGTAGCCGAGGAAGGCCGTGGCGATCATCAGCAGGAAGATCACGCAGCCGAGAATCCAGAGCACTTCGCGCGGTGCCTTGTACGACCCGTAATACAGGCCGCGGAACATGTGAATGTACACCGCGAAGAAGAACATCGAGGCGCCGTTCGAGTGGATGTAGCGCAACAGCCAGCCATACGGCACGTCGCGCATGATGCGCTCGACCGAGGCAAACGCATCGTCGACCGTTGCCGTGTAGTGCATCGCCAGGATGACGCCCGTGACAATCTGGATGACGAGGCAGATCGCGAGGATGCCGCCGAACGTGTACCAGTAGTTCAGGTTCTTCGGCGTCGGGAAATTGATCGCCGTGTCGTTCGCGAACCGGATGATCGGAAGCCGGCTGTCCAGCCACTTCGTAAATCCGTTGGTCGGAGTGTAGGAGGATTCGTGTCCACTCATTCTGGAGCCCCGTCCTTAAAGCGAAATGTTGACGACGGTGTCCGAGACGTACTTGTAGTTCGGAACCGGGAGATTGAGCGGCGCAGGTCCTTTGCGGATGCGGCCCGACGTGTCGTATTGCGACCCGTGGCACGGGCAGTACCAGCCGCCATATTCGCCCACATTGCCCTGTGCGGGGCCAACCGGCACGCAACCGAGGTGCGTACAGGCACCCGAGGTGATCAGGATCGCGCGGTTCAGCTTGCCGTCCGGCATCGGCCGCAGGCGCTCGTCATCCGTTTCCGGGTCGCGCAGCGTGTCGACATTGACGTTTTCCGCCGCCTTGATTTCCGCCTCGGTACGATGGCGGATGAAGAACGGCTTGCCGCCGATCAGCACGCGGATCTCGCTGCCCAGCGGTACCTTGGAAATGTCGACATCGAGCGACGAAGCCGCCTTCGTGTCGGCCGCCGGGTTCCACTGGTCGACAGCCGTCCAGGCGAACATGGCTGCGCCGCCGAAGGCCACCGCACCGGTCGCGATGTGGATGAAATTGCGGCGGTCGTCGTCGATGTCGCCGCCAGGCTCGTGTGCTGTGTGTTCGGTCACGCTTTTCCCGTCCCTGAAAGGCAGAAATCTGGCCCCGTATTACAGGACCCGGCCACCTTGCACATTGCGGCAAGAGGGCGCGGGGCCAGCCCCGGAATACGTTCTCGGCAGGGCGTTATCCTGACTTGCCGCCTGTGACAACAGGGCGCTTGCAAGCACTGCAGTTTGAGGGCGAAGACTGGCGGATGAGCGAAATCAGCCGCACCCCGCACCAGCAGCGCGCCCGCGACTGGTTCCGCGCCCTGCAGGAAGACATCTGCGCCCGCCTCGAAGCCATCGAGGACGCGGCCGCCCCGCCCCTCTATCGCGGCCCGCCCGGCCGATTCGAATTGACCGACTGGACGCGCGGCGACGGCAGCGAGGATCTCGGCGGCGGACGCATGGGCCTGTTGCGCGGCAAGGCCTTCGAAAAGGCCGGCGTGCATTTCTCGGAAGTCCACGGCACCTTTTCCGAGGCCTTCGCGGCGCAGATCCCCGGTGCCGACAAGTCCGACGGCCGGTTCTGGGCCTGCGGCATCTCGCTGATCGTGCATCCGCGCAATCCGCGCGTCCCGGCGGCGCACATGAACACCCGCATGCTGGTCACCAGTCAGAGCTGGTTCGGCGGCGGCGGCGACCTTACCCCCCTGCTCGACTATCAGCGCGACCAGGCTTTCGAGGATTCGGTCGATTTCCACGCCGCCATGAAGGCCGCCTGCGACACCCATCCCGGCGTCGACCATGCCGAACTGCAGGCCCATTGCGATGCGTATTTCCACCTCGCCCACCGCAACGAGCCGCGCGGCACCGGCGGCATCTTCTATGACCGCTTCGATACCGGCGACTGGGAGGCCGACTTCGCCTTCACGCAGGAAGTCGGCCGGCAATTTGCCGGCATCTATCCGAAACTCGTCCGCCGCCGCCTCAACGAGACCTGGAGCGAAGCCCAGCGCGAGGAACAGCTTATCCGGCGCGGACGCTATGTCGAATTCAACCTGCTCTACGACCGCGGCACGACCTTCGGCCTGAAGACCGGCGGCAATGTCGCCAGCATCCTGTCCTCGATGCCGCCACTGGTGAAATGGCCTTGAGGCGGGGCTTCATCCGCACAGGTGCGGCTTGCCCTTCTCCGTCGGCATCGGCAGCTTTGTCGGCTTCACCAGCATGAAATAGTCCTCGTCCGGTGCAGGGCGCAGGAACAAGGTCAGCTTGATGTCCTGGAACGGATTGGCGCCGGGCTTCAGGCACGGCTTGGCATTCGCCGACAGGCTGAAGGCTTTCTTTCCGGGCTCCGACTTCAAGGCGAGCGTCCGCTCACGGAACGCAGCAAGGCGCGGCGCATCCGCCGGGGCGATCCGGTAGCGGCTGATCGCGAAGCCCTTTTTGGCATGCCCCTGCAACCCGGCCTCGAGCGCCCCGTCAATCTCCTCCAGTTCGAACGTCTCTTCCAGTTTCTCCGGACTGTTCTCGCGGGTCACCGCGAAAATCAGCCGCACGCCGCCGGTATCGATGTCGAAATCCTCCGGCACGCGCACCGCCACTTCGGTTTTCGCAAGGTCGACGGTCTCCGGGTTGAGCGAGGCGAGCCTTGGCAGGCTGGTCACCGGCACGCTCATGCAGGCAGCCAGAATGACGGGGACCGTCAGAACGATGAGGCGGGAAAATCTTGGGCGCATGGCATGTCCTCAGGTTTACACGAGAAGAAATTCATGTACGACATTAATTTATGAACCTCAATACCGAATCAGGCGCCGCGAATTTTCGCCTGCCTCCACGCACAAGACTGGTCTGCCGGGCGATGCAGGTCCTGTCCGTCCTGTTCGCAATGGGCCTGTTTGCCGCCGCGTTCGTCGCCGCACCGGTAAAGGAAATCACCGAAGGCTTCTGGCAGGCGCTGCAGCCGGATGTCCGCGAAGCGGTGCACTACTCTTCCGCCAAGAAGGCGCTGGTCACGGCCATCGCCGGACTGCTCTATTTCAACATGCTGCTCGTCATGTTCGGGGCCTTCCGCGTCTTCGGCGCCTTCGCCACCCGGCCTGCCTTTTCGCCGGGCCCGGTCAAGGCCGTCCGCTTCCTCGGCTGGATGGTGATGCTGTCCGCTCTGATCTCGCTTGCCGGACCGACAATGATGATCGCCGCCATGACTTTCGACAATCCGGACGGCCTGCGCTCGGTCAGCCTCAGCATCAGCTCCCTCAACATCTACCTCCTGCTGATCGGCGTGGTGATCATGCTGACTGGACAGGTGCTGACCGAAGCGGCCCGTGTCGCAGAGGAAAACGGGCAGTTCATCTGATGGCCATCATTGTCCGCCTCGATGTCATGCTGGCCCTGCGCAAGATGAAGTCAAAGGAGCTGGCCGCCGCCATCGGCATTTCGGAACAGAACCTGTCCCTGCTCCGGCAGGGCCATGTCAAAGGCATCCGCTTCGAGACCCTCGACCGGATCTGCGAAGTCCTCGACTGCAAGCCGGGCGACCTGATCGACCGCGAATAGGCCGGCGGCAGCCTTTTTCCGCACGGCAGCAGCCTTTTTCCGCACGGGCGCGGCCCATGCAGGCACGGCGCCGGCTGAACCCGTCAATCTGTTGTTCCCGCCGCCGGCGCATCTCGCCAGCGAAGGCGTGCTCGGCAGCAATCTCAGAGTTGCGCGCTTCGGCGAAGGCAATGCCCGCTTCGAGGAAACCGCTTTTGGAACCTGGGTCCAGTACCGCGACGACGGCTCCCCGGTGCAAACGCTGCGGGAAACCGGACGCGATGACTGGGAAGTCAACCTCCAGGACCTGGAAGGAACGTTCCGCGTGCGTCTCGACGTCTCCAACCGGAAAATCCTCACCGCCTCGCAAGGCGCCAGGCTGGAAGAAACCTGGGACATGACCCAGGCGCTTCGCGTCGACTGAGCATGACGGCAGGGCTTGGGGGAGCTAACCCGCCTGCCGGATGATCTTCAGCAGCGCGGTCCGGTCGAGCGTGAAAGCGGACTCGATCCACGCTGCCTCTGCTGCCGCGAGCGCCTGGCCGACCGCGACGCCTGACAGGC
>JBGSKI010000090.1:0-10874 GCA_041741315.1 Hyphomonas sp.
CCGAACACTTTGTCCTTATTCGAGGTTCACTATTTCTGTCTGTCTAGAGCCAAACCTATACCCCTAAATTCTCTTTTCAGTTCCCTGGATGTAGAAATGAAAGATTCGTCCGGTGACGACCTGAGCAGCCAAGCCGAAAGCGCCCGAACCGGTTGCCGTCGCCGGTGCGCCGAAGCCATCAGGCCCTGCTCCGAAAACCAAGCCACCGGAGCCGAAGAAGGAGCCGGTGCGCCAGGTCACGCAGCAGACTGAGCAATACTTCACCACAAAGACTACCATCTTCAATGCCCTGATCGACACGATCGACCTGTCGCAACTGGCGCAGCTTGACGCAGACAGCGCTCGCGAAGAAATTCGTGATATCGTCGTCGAGATCATCAGCATCAAGAATGTCGTGATGTCGATCTCCGAGCAGGAACAACTGCTCGACGACATCTGTAACGACGTGCTCGGCTATGGCCCGCTGGAGCCACTGCTGGCCCGCGATGACATCGCGGACATCATGGTGAACGGTGCCGACACGACCTATATCGAGGTCAATGGAAAGATCGAGCGTACCAATATCCGGTTCCGCGACAACGCGCAGCTGATGAACATCTGCCAACGGATCGTGAGCCAGGTCGGCCGCCGGGTCGACGACAGCTCGCCGATCTGCGACGCGCGCCTGCTCGACGGCTCGCGTGTCAACGTGATTGCGCCGCCGCTGGCCATCGATGGCCCGACGCTCACCATTCGTAAGTTCAAGAAGGACAAGCTGAAGCTGCAGGATCTCGTGAACTTCGGTTCGATCAGTGAGCCGGGGGCGGAACTCCTGCGGATCATCGGCCGGTCGCGCTGCAACGTTCTGATTTCCGGCGGTACCGGTTCCGGCAAGACAACACTCCTGAACTGTCTCACCGGCTTCATTGAACCCGGCGAACGCGTCATCACCTGCGAAGACTCCGCCGAACTCCAACTGCAACAGCCGCATGTCGTGCGCCTCGAAACCCGCCCGCCAAACATCGAGGGATCGGGCGAAGTCACGATGCGCGATCTCGTCAAGAACTGCCTTCGCATGCGTCCGGAACGGATCATCGTGGGCGAGGTGCGTGGACCAGAAGCGTTCGATTTGCTGCAGGCCATGAACACCGGCCACGACGGCTCGATGGGAACGCTGCACGCCAACAGTCCGCGCGAAGCCCTGAGCCGTGTCGAATCCATGATCACGATGGGTGGCTTCGCCCTGCCGGCCAAGACGATCCGTGAAATGATCGTCGGGTCCATCGATGTTGTCGTCCAGGCCTCCCGCCTGCGGGACGGCTCGCGCCGCATCATGAACATTACCGAAGTGCTTGGGCTGGAAGGGGAGACCATCATCCTTCAGGACGTGCTGAAATTCGAGATTGAGGGCGAAGACGCAAATGGGCGGGTTGCCGGCACGCACCGTGGTACCGGCGTCGGCCGTCCACGCTTCTGGGAGCGGGCCTCCTATTACAACCTCGAACGCGAACTCGCTGCCGCGCTCGACGAACTCGGAGCCTGATCCGTGAACGCAAACATGTTGACGATCCTCGTCGCCGCGCTCGCCTTTCTTGCGATTGCCGGGATTGGCGTTGCATTCACGTCGACTGAGTCTGAAACGGCTCGCAAACGGGCAAAGGCCATTGGCGCAGGCGCCAGCATTTCCGGCAAGGTCCGTGGCGGGAAGGTCCTCGACGAGAATGCCCGCCGGCGCGCCAAGACCCAGGAAATGCTTGAGACCATGCGCAAGCAGGATAAGGAGCGCCGCAAGGCCGAGAACTCGCAGAGCATGAAGGTCAAGCTCATGCAGGCTGGCCTCGATATTTCGCCTGCCGTGTTCTGGATCTTCTCGATCGTCGTCGGCGGCGTCATCGGGTTCTTCGTATTCATGACCGGCGCCGACGGCCTCGTCATCAGCGGCATCAGTCTGAAAAGCCAGCCTGTGCTCGTTGGAGCGGGCTTCATAGTCGGCATGTGGGGCATACCCCGCTTCCTTCTGAACATGATGATCAAGCGCCGCAATGCCAAACTGGTGAACCAGTTCGCCGACGGTCTCGACATCATCGTGCGGGGCGTCAAGACCGGTTTGCCGCTCAACGAGTGTATCCGGATCATTTCCAAGGAAAGCCCGGAGCCGTTGCGGTCGGAATTTGGCACGCTGGCAGATAACCTTGCAATGGGGGCAGGGGTCGAGCGTTCGCTGAACGCCCTCTACAAGCGCATGCCCCTGCAGGAAGTGAACTTCTTCGTTATCGTGCTGATGATCCAGTCCAAGGCCGGCGGCAACCTGTCGGAAGCGCTGGGCAACCTGTCATCGGTCATTCGCGCCCGCAAGATGATGCGGGAAAAGATCAAGGCCATGTCTTCCGAGGCAAAGGCATCGGCGATGATCATCGGAAGCCTGCCATTCGTGGTCGGCTGCCTCGTCTATATGACCACACCTGACTACATCATGGAGCTGTTCCGCACCGAGACCGGGCATGTTTGCCTCGCCTCCGGCGCAGTACTGATGTTCCTGGGCATCATGACGATGCGCAAGATGATCAATTTCGATATCTAGGGGCATACGGAATGTACGACATCCTCCTTGCCCTGACCAAGCCCGACACGCTGGCCTCCATCCTGATTGCCTTGGCGGTCTTTGCCACGGCGGTCTCCGTGTTCATGCCCTACCTGCAGGGTGACAAGCTCGAGACGCGGCTGAAGGCCGTGTCGACCCAGCGCGAGAAGCTGCGCAAACAGAGCCGCGCTGCGCTCGAGAACAAGAGCCTGCGCCGCAAGGACAATTCGGCGATCGGCGAGATTTCCTCGAAGCTCAACCTTCAGAAGATGCTGGAAGACCCGAACGTCCAGATCACCCTCGCCAAGGCCGGCCTGCGGGGGCCGGGCCCGCTGTCGGCCTTCTATTTCGCGCGGATGATCATGCCATTCGCCGGCCTGCTCCTGACCTTCGTCTATGTCTTCTTCATCAATGACATGAACATGCACACGCCGATGAAGTACGGTTCGCTCCTGTTCGGGGCTGCTGCGGGCTTCTACGCGCCGAACCTCTACGTGTCGAACCTTGCGGCGAAGCGCCAGAAGTCGATCATGCGCGCCTTTCCGGACGCGCTCGACATGCTGCTCATCTGCGTCGAATCTGGCATGTCGATCGAGATGGGCTTCCACAAGGTCAGCCAGGAAGTCGGCACGGCCTCGTCTGAACTCGCCGAGGAATTCGGCCTTACGGTCGCCGAACTCGCCTATCTGCCGGAACGCCGCCAAGCCTACGAGAACCTTGCCAAGCGCACCGGCCATGACGGCGTCAAGGCGGTCTGCATGGCACTCGGTCAGGCTGAACGCTACGGCACGCCGCTCGGCGATGCGCTGCGCGTGATGGCGAAGGAAAACCGCGAGATGCGCATGTCGGAAGCCGAGAAGAAGGCCGCCGCCCTGCCGGCCAAGCTGACGGTTCCGATGATCCTGTTCTTCCTGCCGGTCCTGTTCCTGGTCGTGCTCGGACCGGCCTGGATCAAGTACGAGAAGATGCAAAAGGAAAACGAGGCCGCCCCGCAGGTAAGAGAGGAAATCACTTCGGCGCTGCCACCGGTGGGCACCGATCTGGCCTGACGGCTTCCCCGCAGCGGCGGTGCGGGTTACACCGCACGGATGACTCATGCACTCTCAAGAATGGTCACCGAGGCGCTCTCCACGCTCGGCATAGATCCGGCGGGCCTGTCCGGTCCGCTCACCGTCCACTCGCCTCTGACCGGCGAGGTTCTGGCGAATGTCCCCATCACGTCCGCCGCCGACACTGAGGCCACGCTCACGGCGGCTGCGGTGGCGTTCCGGACATGGCGGACCGTGCCGGCGCCCCGGCGCGGAGAACTTGTCCGCCTGCTCGGCGAGGAATTGCGCACCGCCAAGCCCGCGCTGGCCCGTCTCGTCACTCTGGAAGCCGGCAAGATCCCCAGCGAAGGGGAAGGCGAAGTACAGGAGATGATCGACATCTGCGATTTCGCTACCGGCCTGTCGCGACAGTTGCACGGCCTGACCATCACCTCGGAACGGCCCGGCCACCGGATGATGGAAACCTGGCATCCGGCTGGCGTGACCGGGGTGATCTCGGCCTTCAATTTCCCGGTGGCGGTCTGGGCCTGGAACGCCGCGTTGGCGCTGGTGTGCGGTAATCCGGTCGTGTGGAAGCCGTCGGAGAAGACGCCGCTGACGGGCCTTGCCACGATGGCCGTGTATCAGCGTGCCGTTGCCCGCTTCGGCGATGCGCCGGATGGTCTTGTCACCTGCCTGAACGGTGGCCCGGAGGTCGGCGAAGCGCTGGCGCGGGATCTGCGCATTGCAGTTCTGTCGGCGACCGGATCGACCCGCATGGGCCGCGCCGTTGCACCGGTCCTGGCTCAACGCTTCGCCAAAGGCATTCTGGAACTCGGCGGCAACAATGCTGCGATCGTCTGTCCCTCGGCGGACCTTGAACTTGCCATCCGCGCCATCGCCTTCTCGGCCATGGGTACGGCGGGCCAGCGGTGCACGACGATGCGGCGCCTGTTCGTGCACAGATCGATCCACGCGGATGTGCTGGCGCGTCTGTCCCGCATCTGGAGCAATGTCAGCGTCGGCAATCCGCTGGAGCCCGGCGTTCTGGTCGGCCCATTGATCGACGGCGCGGCATTCCATGTCATGCGGGCCGCCCTCGCCGAGGCGCGCAGCCTCGGCGCAAACGTCATCGGCGGCGAACGGGTCGACGTCGCCGGAGCGGCAAGTTTCTACGCGCGGCCTGCGCTCGTCGCGATGCAACGCCAGGAAGGTCCCATGCTGCGCGAGACCTTCGCGCCGATCCTCTATGTCGTGGCCTACGACACGCTGGATGAGGCCATTGCGCTCAACAATGACGCCGCTGCGGGTCTCTCCTCGTCGATCTTTACCACCGACCTCCGCGAGGCCGAGACTTTCCTGTCAGCGGCAGGGTCCGATTGCGGCATCGCCAATGTGAACATCGGCACGTCCGGGGCGGAAATCGGGGGCGCGTTCGGCGGCGAAAAGGAGACTGGCGGCGGGCGCGAGTCAGGTTCGGATGCCTGGAAGGCCTATATGCGCCGGGCGACCAGCACAGTGAATTACTCGCGCGAGCTTCCGCTCGCCCAAGGCGTCCGGTTCGATATCACCGATTGATCAGTTGCCGGACTGGCGCAGCCGCAGGCCTGACCCTGCCTCCGGCGTCGTGGCACCACCCTCAACAGCACGCGCCGGGGTGGGTGAGGGTGCACCGGTGACCGCATTGGCGGCCAGCGCGTCCCATGTCCGCGACGGCTGGACCATGCCGCGCAGCAATTCGACATTGCGCTCGACAATGTCCTGCGGCGCATAGGAACGGCTGACTTCCGTCATCTCGTCAAACTTGCCCTGCAGGCCGAGCACGAGCGCGAGGTTCTCTTTCACCCGCACGTCCGCATCCGGGGATTGCGCCGCCTTGCGCAGTTTCTCTTCCGCTCCCGGAAGATTGCCATTGATCGCCAGGGACAGCCCGTAATTGGCGAGCGTCGAGGCGCGATCCGGCTCGATGGACAGTGCCTTGGCATAGGCGGCCTGCGCCTTGTCGGGATTGCCCAGACGGTCGAGCGCAGTGCCGAGCGCGGCCCAGGCTTCGGCCCGGCCCGGCTCGATCAGGCTTGCCTTCTCGAAGGCCCGTGCGGCGCCGAGATAGTTGTCCCGTGCGCCGAGGGCCCGGCCGAGCGCCATCAGCAGGCGTGGCTCGTTTGGATGCACGACCATGACTTCGGAAAGGATTTCGATGGCGCGTTCGTCAGACCCGATATCGCGCAGCGAATCGGCAAAGGACAGCGTATTGTCGAGGTTCGATGGGTCCTTGTTGTATTCCTTCGACCAGAAATTCGCCCGGGTCAGCGGATCGGCGCGGTTGGCGGCATCGACCTCTTCCGGCGTGGCAGGCTGGGTGGCGAGTTCCATCGCCTTCTGGAGTTCGGCATTCGCAGCCGCTTCTGGATCTGGTTTTGTGGCGCAGGCCGGGGTGAAGGCGATCGCCAGCGCGAGTGCGGCCAGTGACGATTTGGCTCTGGACATGGACGGACTCCGCGTATGTATCAGGTGTATCTGGAGCCGAGTCTGGACTGATACGCGTCAAGGATCGGTTAACACCGGTGCCGGCTCCATTAACACTTGACCAATTGGACCTCGAATTCATGCACAAGAGTTTCACCGAGCGCGCCGCTTCTCCGGTGTCCGTCTGGCTCTATACCTCGGCCGGTTTCGAGGCGCTGGAGAACGATCCGTTCCCTGCTGCGCGCGCGATGGCGATGGCGCAGGAGTTTACGGGTGGGGCGGGGCAGGTGCTGATGGCACACGGGGCGGACGGCAGCCTGGCACATGTCCTGTTCGGCCTCGGCAAGGGGACGGACGGGCTGGCGCTGGCCGCGCTCTCGGCTCGCCTGCCGGAAGGGGATTATGCGATTGCGCAGGATGGCGGTCTGCCGATAATGCACATCGCGGCCGGCTGGGCGGACGGGGCGTACCGCTTCGACCGCTACCTCAAGGACAAGGCCAATCCGCCGAAACTGGTCATCCCGGCGGGCAAGGCAGGTGCCGCCCTTTCGCGTGAGGCTGACGCCTGCGCCCTGGCGCGCGATCTCGTCAATACGCCCGCCCAGGATCTCGGCCCGGCACAGGTCCACGCGGCAATCCAGGAACTGGCGGAGCGCCACAATGCGACCCTGACCGCAATTGTCGGCGATGATCTGCTGACAGAGAATTATCCGATGGTCCACGCCGTCGGCCGTGCCGCGGCGTTCGAGCCGCGCTTCATGGAACTCGAATGGGGCGATCCGTCCCACCCGCAACTGGCGATTGTCGGCAAGGGCGTGACCTTCGATTCCGGCGGCCTCGACATCAAGCCGTCGGATGGCATGCGGATCATGAAGAAGGACATGGGCGGGGCGGCGCACGCCATCGCGCTGGCCCAGCTGGTGATGGGCGCGCATCTCAAGGTGCACCTGAAACTCTATGTGCCGTCGGTCGAGAATGCGATCGGCGGCAATGCCTTCCGGCCGGGCGATATCCTGTCGTCGCGCAAGGGCCTGACCGTCGAGATCGACAATACCGATGCCGAAGGGCGGTTGATCCTCGGCGATGCGCTGGCGCGCGCCTCCGAAGGCGACCCGGACCTGCTGATCGATTTTGCCACCCTGACCGGCGCGGCGCGCGTGGCGCTTGGGGCCGACCTTGCGCCGCTCTACACCGATGACGAACAGCTCGCCGCCGACCTGCTCGCCGCTTCGGCGGACTCCGGTGACCCGATGTGGCGCATGCCTATCTGGGATCCGTACCTGTCCCAGCTCAAGAGCCCGATTGCCGATCTCGTCAATTCCGGCGGTGCCTTCGGCGGGTCGATCACGGCGGCGGTGTTCCTGAAACAGTTCGTCGACGCGAAAAGCTGGGCGCATTTCGACATCTGGGCCTGGCGCAAGGCGAAATATGGCCGGCCGGACGGCGGCGCGGCCTGTGGCCTGCGCGCTGTGTGGACGATGCTGCAGAAACGCTACGGCTGATCAGGGTGGGGAACGCCGCGAAGGCTTGACGGCGAGTCAATATTTCCATACTCGTCGAAATATGGAAATAAAAGACGCCCTCGGGAAATTGTCTGCCCTGTCGCAGGAGAACCGTCTCGCCGTGTTCCGCCTGCTGGTGAAGGCCGGGCATGATGGGCTTGCCGCGGGCGAGATTGCCCGCGCGCTGGGCGTACCCGCCAACACGCTGTCGGCGCAGCTTGCCTTGCTGGCCCAGTCCGGCCTTGTCGAAGGCACGCGGGCGGGCCGGTCGATCGTATATACTGCGCGGTTCGATGCCATCAGCGACCTGATCGTCTTCCTGATGGAGGATTGCTGTCAGGGCCGCGCCGATGTCTGCACACCGGTCCTGGATGCCGCCACCAAAGCCACCTGTTGCTGAACCGAAACACAAGGAGTTCCGGATGAAACGCCTGCATGTCCATGTCGCCGTCGATGACCTCGCCAGATCGGTCGGGTTCTATTCGACGCTGTTCGCCGCTGCCCCGACTGTGCAGAAGGACGACTATGCCAAGTGGATGCTCGATGATCCGCGCGTCAACTTTGCGATCAGCGCGCGCGGCGCGGCCCCCGGCGTCGAACATCTCGGGATCCAGGTCGAGGACAAGGATGAACTGGCGGATGTCTATGACCGACTGTCGCGCGCCGATGCGCCGGTCCTGGAAGAGGGCGAGACGGTGTGCTGTTACGCCAGGTCAGAAAAGAGCTGGGTGACCGATCCGGCGGGGGTGCCGTGGGAAGTGTTCCACACGACCGGCGACAGCGCCGTGTACGGAGGAGGCGCGGACGAACCCGGCGCGCGCCTCGCGACGACCGGCAGCGGCGTTCCCGTGGCCGCCTGTTGCGCTCCGGTGCTTTCGAAGACCTCCGGCTGTTGCGGCTGATATGGGACGGTTCGAGAAATACTTGTCGGTATGGGTCGGCCTCAGCCTGCTGGCCGGAATCGGCTTGGGGCAGCTGTTTCCTGGTGTATTCGCGGGCCTCGCGGCGCTGGAATACGCCCATGTGAACTTCCCGGTCGCAATCCTGATCTGGGCGATGGTCTGGCCGATGATGATCGGGGTGGATTTCGATAGTTTGCGGAAGGTTGGCGAGCGGCCGAAGGGCCTGATCATCACGCTGGTCGTCAACTGGCTCGTCAAACCATTCACCATGGCGGCGCTGGGCGTCCTGTTCTTCCGCTACGTGTTCGCGGGCTTCATTCCGGCAGGGGAGGCGCAGTCCTATATTGCCGGGCTGATCCTGCTCGGCGCTGCGCCGTGCACCGCGATGGTCTTCGTCTGGTCGCAGCTGACAAAGGGTGATGCCGCCTACACGCTTGCGCAGGTCAGCGTCAACGATGCCGTCATGGTGTTCGCCTTCGCGCCGATCGTGGCTTTCCTGCTCGGCGTGACCGAGATTGCGGTACCGTGGGAGACGTTGCTCCTGTCGGTCGGCCTCTACGTGGTGATCCCGCTCGCCGCTGGCATTGCCGCACGTAAACTGTTGCAGCGGCGGGGCGGGACGGCGGCGGTCGACGCCTTTGTCGCGCGCATCAAGCCATTCTCCGTGATCGGACTGCTGGCCACGGTCGTGCTGCTGTTCGGCTTCCAGGGCGGGGTGATTCTCGCCCGGCCGCTGGTGATCGCGATGGTCGCCGTGCCGATCCTGATCCAGTCCTATGGCATCTTCGCCCTGGCCTATGGCGCCGCCTGGGCGTGGCGCCTGCCGCACGGAATTGCCGCGCCCTGCGCGCTGATCGGCACGTCGAACTTCTTCGAACTGGCCGTGGCGGTTGCGATCAGCCTGTTCGGACTGAATTCGGGCGCCGCGCTGGCAACTGTGGTAGGTGTGTTGGTAGAGGTGCCGGTGATGCTGTCGCTGGTCGCTTTCGCCAACCGCACCCGGCCCGCCTTCGAGGCGCGCGCCGCCGACAAGGAGCCTGCAACCGCATGATCGTCGTCTACCACAATCCCGAATGCGGCACGTCGCGCAATGTCCTCGCCATCCTAGAGGCGGCGGGCGAGAAGCCGGTCGTGGTCGATTACCTTACCTCCGGCTGGACCCGCTCGCACCTGCTCGGCCTGTTCGCCGCCGCGAGCCTCACCCCGCGCACGGCCCTGCGCGAGACGAAGTCGCCCGCCGAAAAGCTCGGCCTGCTCGACCCGAACACGAGCGGCGGGGCAATCCTGACCGCGATGCTGCAGCATCCGGTTCTGGTCAACCGGCCAATCGTGTGCAGCCCGAAGGGCGTGCGCCTCTGCCGGCCGAGTGAACGCGTGCTCGACCTGATCGACACGCTGCCGCCGGGGCCGTTCTACAAGGAAGATGGCAGCCTGCTGATCGACGCCGAGGGGCGCCGCGTCGAGTAAGGCTCAATTGTCGCTGACGCGCTCGATCGGGCCTTCGTCTTCGCGCACGCGCATCGCTTCGCGGACCCGGCCGCGCAGGACCAGCGTGTCGATATTCTTGGGGTCAGCATCCATCGCCGCTTCGACATCCAGCATCGCCTTGTCGAGGTCGCCCTTCAGCAGCAGGGCTTCGGCGCGCAACTGGTAGGCATCGCCGCGGCCGGGCGCATTGGCGAGCGCCCGATCGAGGTCGGCAATCGCCTTCTTGTGCTCGTCGAGCAGCAGGTAGGCGGCGGCGCGGTCGATGAGGACATCCGTCGTGCCGGGCAATAATTTCAGCGCATTGGTGAACGAAACGACCGCCGAATCCGGCGCATCCGCCTGGATCCAGGCATGGCCGGCCTGCGTCAGGTAGATTGCGCGCTGTTCCATCGTGCCGCCGTCGGAGGAATTGGCGAGCTGTTGCAGGCGCGTGGCGCCTTCTTCCGGCTGGTCGAGAGCGATCAGGGCCAGTGCCGTACACTGGCGGGCGCCGGGCCGGTTGCCGGCATAGGTCCAGGCGAGGCCGTCTTCATAGGCTTCTTCCGGGTCGGTCTCGATCTTGGCGACGCATTCCTCGAGCCGGGTTTGTTCGGCGGCGGCGAGTTTTTCGCCGGCCGATTGGGAGAAGGCGAGGGAATACAGGGCGAAGGCGGCGAAGGACATGGCTCATCAGCTCCAGGACGGCTAGGAAGTGTTTGATACGAGAGGACCATCACGCGCAAATGACAGTTCAGCCATCTCTGCTTTACGTGTTCGGGCTTGGCTACTCCGCGCTGCACCTGGCGGCGCGATGGGCCGGACCTGTAGCAGGAACAGTGCGCAGCGAGGCCAAGGCGGCCGAACTTGAGGCACGCGGCATCGCGGCAGAGGTCTGGACGGGGCAGGGTTTGCCGGAGGCGCCGGAGGGGGCGGACTGGTTGGTAAGCCT
>JBGSKI010000091.1:0-3006 GCA_041741315.1 Hyphomonas sp.
CTCGTTGGCATCGGCCAACGTCGAGCGCCGAATCGGCTCGCGAAAGCCCATGTGATAGAGCTTGGCTGTCTGGGCCGACAAGCACACCTCGATGTCGCGCAGGCTCTCGCGGTAGGTCAGTTGGGCGAAGGCCATGACCCGAAACTGTTCCGCGCACGTCAGCGTGCGAACGCCCTTGTCGCCGTCGTAACGCGCGACGTATCGGGCGAAAGTCGTCCAAGGCAGGAAATCCATGAGTTGGGCGAACAGCGTCTTGCCGATGTTCATGGCGATCTCCGGGCAAAAGCCCGGAAGACTGCCCGAACTGGCAATCGCCGTTCAAATCGACACCACCCTTCATCGATCGCAAACCCGCGTCAGTCATGGCTTTAAGCGATTCGCCCCTCAATCTAACCGGACAGCTAGTAAGAATATTTGCTCGACGTGCGTGTTGGGCCAATCGCGTGGGGTTCTGACGGTGGGCAATTCAGCGTCGGGGTTGTCGTCGAGGTCCTGCCAGGACGAACTCGTGACAAAGGTAGGACTGGGTGCTACACTAGGCCATGCCAAGAAAACCTTTGACGCGAGCGTTTAAGACGGCCTGGTTCAGCAAGGCGGCGAGGAAGGCGCGCATCGGTGATCCGGCGTTGGTTGCGGCGATTCGTGAGGTCATGCAGGGGCAGGCTGACGACCTGGGCGGAGGCGTGTTCAAGAAGCGGCTGAACAAGAACATGCACCGCTCGATCGTCCTGGCAAAGGGCGGACGGCATTGGATTTTTGCCTATCTGTTTGCCAAGAAGGACCGAGCCAACATCGATGATGATGAGCTTGCTGATTTCAAGAAACTGGCGCAGGCCTTCGGCCGCATGACGGATACCGAGTTTAGGGCCGCGCTGAATCAGGGTGACTTACTGGAGCTATGCGATGAAGAGTAAAGTCAAGTTCAAGAGCGACGCCTTCGAGGCGATCCACAGCGCAGCCGAAGGGCTGCATCGCGCCGGAACCATCGACAAGGCGACCATGCGCGAATTTGACGAATCGTGTCTCAGTGCGCCGTCGGTGATTCCTCCGGAGAAAATCAAGCGAATCCGCGAGGGGGCGCATGTCAGTCAACCCGTATTCGCTCGCTATCTGAACACTAGCGAGTCCACCGTACAGAAGTGGGAGGCCGGCACCAAGCGGCCGAGCGGCATGGCGCTCAAGCTGCTGGCCGTGGTCGAGAAGCACGGGCTCAAAGTGCTGGCTTGAGGTCGAAGCCGGCGCCCCTGATTGCACGCGGCTTCAATCCGCCATCCCCGGTGTCGATGTTGAGATCGTTGACTATCACTGAGCGCCGTGGGAATCGTGGAGAGTAAGCAAATGAGCATCGCACGCAGTGAACTGAAGAGCGAGAGGTTCAAGGGACTTCTCACCGGACGCAGGCTTGCGCCGGTACATCCCGGCATTGTCTTGCTCGAAGACTTCATTGAACCGCTTGGCATCACGCGGTATCGACTGGCGAAAGCGATCGGCGTCCAGCAGCGGCGCATTGATGAGATCTGTGCCGGCAAACGCGGAATCTCAGCTGAGACGGCGGTTCGCCTGGGCTTGGCATTTGGTGTCGACCCGCAGTTCTGGCTCAATTTGCAGGCGCAGTACGACATCGAAGTCATCCAGCGCGAGCAGGGCGCGCAGCTTTCCGAGGAAGTTCACGAACTGGCTGCGTAAGATGCCAGGGAGGTTGTGAGCTTCGAACGTTTTCGATCGATGGTCGCCATCGCTACGTGCGAGTAGAGATTGATCATGCGCCGATGGCTCTGTCGGCTCCTGGCCGCGCCGAGGCGCAGCAGTGGGCCGCCATGAATTCCGTCGCGGGCAGTAGTCCCGGTTTCAATTTCACTGTTGTATTTGCTGCAGGAATGGGGCTGACGGTAAAAAATTGATCGAAAAGTTCCTGTTCGGCAACCACTTAAGGCATTTGACGGCGGCCATTTGCGGAGTTTCTCGGAAAACAGATGCCTTCAAAGCGGTGTCGCGACGGTAAAAAAGTTGATGAATAGTCGCCGTAAGACAATGAGTTATTGCATTTGATGCCGGCACTTTTTGGGGGCCGTTTCGACCCGCAGTAGGGCTCGGTGAAGTCGTTCACGAACGGCGCTGCGGCCGATAGATGTCGATACATCTCGAAAGGTGGCCTGTTCCCAAGCGCCGATCGTCCTCGATAGATGTCGATAGATCGTGGAAGTTGTTTCCGGGGATACCCGCGCGATTGACGGTAAGTTTGACGGTAAATGTTCTGCTCTCTGAAGAAATCTCTCTATAGGACAAATCGTTACCGGACCCGTTGATGATAGAGTGGGAATGATTCGGCGTCTTTCAGCGTCTATCGGGGTCTATCGGAATTCGCTGCTAAGTGCTTGTCCCGTATAGAGAACGTCTGTCGAGATCTATCGACATCTATCGGGGGGATGCCGTCCAGTTTGACGGTAAATCTGACGGTAAAAAAATAGTCTTAAACTGTTTAGATATCAATAACTTATCGAACTTGTAGCGGCCAAATCATCGTGACGGTAAACTTTCTCCGAGAGGAGGGACTGCCGATGCTGTCCGATGGCACGCTCAGGGCATCAAGCCCCAGGCCACCACCTACAAGATCGCCGACCGGGACGGGATGTACGTGACCGTCTCCCCGAGAAGCACGATCACTTTTCGTCTCGACTACCGACTCAACGGCCGGCGGGAGACGCTCACGATCGGGCGCTATGGGTCCAAGGACGGGATCTCGCTGCTCATGGCGCGCGAGCGCTGCATGGAAGCGCGCAAGGCGATCACCGAAGGCCAATCCCCCAGCCAGGAAAAGCAGCGCGAGAAGCGCCGGATGTCCGAGGCCAAGACCTTCGACGAGTTCACTAAGCGCTGGCTCGAAGAAGCCAGGATTGTCGGCGCGCGTTTAAAACTGACCAGCTGTGCGCGTTGAATTTTGACCAGGGGCGATAGCCGCCTGTCATAGGCATGGCTGTGGATAAGTGTAACGTATTCTGTGGGTCC
>JBGSKI010000092.1:0-8391 GCA_041741315.1 Hyphomonas sp.
CGGTCTTGACCGCATCCTTGCCGAACCGGGCGCGGGCGGCATCGGAGGCGCGTTCGGCCGCCGCCCGCTTGGCGACCAGCGGATCGATCAGGTCCACAGCGTCGGCCTTGTGTTCGGAGAGATTCGAGAAGCCGATGCCGATCAGGCGGAACTTGACCCGTCCATTGGCCTCCTTGGCCAGCAGGGGTCGGGCGGCGCGGAAGGCGGTCTGGGCCATCTGGGTCGGTTCGGGCAGCGAGATGCGGCGGGTCAGCGACCGGAAGTCCGCCGTCTTGAGCTTCAGCGTCACCACGGTGCCGACGACGCCTGCGGCCTTGGCGCGGTCCGCCGTGCGGACGCAGAGACTCCACAACTGGTCCTCAAGCTCCGCAATGTCTGACAGGTCGGTGAAGAAGGTGGTTTCGGCGGACACCGACTTGCGGTCCTCGTCGGCGTGCACTTTGCGCGTGTCATGCCCGTGCGCCACCTGTTTCAGCCACATGCCTGTCTCGCCATATCGGGAGATCAGGGATTTGAGCCCGGCTTTCTGAAGGTCGCCCACGGTCTCGAATCCGTCCTTTTCCAGCGTCGCCGCGAATTTCGGCCCGACCCCGTGGAGGAACACCACGGGTCTCGGCGCGAGGAAGGCTTCGGCCTCGGCCTCCGAAATAACCGCAAACCCCCGTGGCTTGTCCAGTTCGCTGGCTGTCTTTGCCAGGAACTTGTTGGACGACAGGCCGATCGATACGGTGATCTGCAATTCCTGCTCGATGGCTGCGGCGAGGCGGGCCAGCGACAGGGCCGGCGGGGCGCGGTGCAGGGCCTCGGTGCCGGACAGGTCGAGATAGGCCTCGTCAATGGAGACCGGCTGCACCAGCGGTGTCAGCGCCTCCATCATTTTCCGGACGCGGGCCCCTGCCGCAACATACTCGGACCGGCGCGGTTTCACGACAATCGCCTGCGGGCACAGTTTCAGGGCCTGGAACATCGGCATGGCCGAGCGCACGCCATACAGCCGCGCGATGTAGCAGCAGGTCAGCACCACGCCGCGCTCGCCGCCGCCGACGATCACGGGGTGGTCTTTGAGGTCAGAATTGTCCCGCTTTTCGATCGCCGCGAAGAATGCGTCGCAATCGAGGTGCGCGACCGACAGGTTCAGCAGGTCCGGGTGCACGATTGTCCTGCCGCTGCTGCAGAGCGGGCAGGATGGGCCGGCATCCTCAGCGAGGTGGAAACAGTCCCGGCAGAGCAGTGTCATGACCCCGGAAGGCATGACATGATCCCCGGCTTGCCGCAATCTCGACCCCGATCCGTAAATACGTGTTAACGATTTGGGGTATAGCTGTCAGATATAAGGCGAGGGTCATCCCGAATCGCAAGAGCTCAAGAGGACCCATGGCGGCGGTGCACTCCAGAAAAGTTCTGGTTGTTGAGGACAATGAACTCAACATGCGCCTGTTTTGCGACTTGCTCGATGCGTTTGGATTTGGAACTTACCAGTGCCGTGACGGTGCCAAGGCGGTCGAGATTGCCCGGCGCGAGCAGCCGGACCTGATCATCATGGACATCCAGTTGCCGGAAGTGTCTGGCCTCGACATCACCCGCTGGCTGAAGGACGACCCGCAGGTCGCCCATATCCCGGTCCTCGCCGTAACCGCCTTTGCCATGCGCGCCGACGAACAACGGGTCCGCGAAGCCGGCTGCGAAGGCTATTTGTCGAAACCCATCCAGATCGCGACCTTCATCAAGGCGGTGGAAGCGCTGATGCCGAAGGAAGCGGCATGAGCGCGCGGATCCTCGTCGTCGACGATATCGAGGCCAACCGCCGCCTGTTGAAGGCGAAGCTGGAGGCCCAGTATTTCACCGTGATGCAGGCCGGGAATGGCATGCAGGCGCTGGAAATCGCGCGTGCCCAGCTGCCGGACATCATCCTTCTCGACGTCATGATGCCCGGAATGGACGGGTACGAAGTCTGCCGCCGCCTGAAGGCCGACCCGGTCACGAGTTACATCCCTGTGGTCATGGTGACCGCCCTCAGCGATGTCGAGGACCGCGTGCGGGGCCTCAGCGCCGGGGCCGAGGACTTCCTGACCAAACCGGTGGACGATTTCGCCCTGATGTCGCGCATGGGCGCGCTGATGCGCTACAATGCCGTGGCCTCGGAACTGCGACAGCGGCAGGCGCGGGGCCTGCGGGCCGGCATGACCGATGATTCCCTGAAAGAGGATTTCGACCGTCCGGCGCGGGTGTTCGTGATCGACGACAATCCCCGCGCGTCGGCCCGCGTGGCGACGGTACTGCGCGATGCCGGGCATACGGCAATGACGCTCACCGAGGCGGGCAGCATGGAAGGCCTGTCGGCCATGGGCGTCGACATCCTGATCCTGTCGGTCGCCAGCAAATCGTTCGACGCGCTCAAGCTGTGCGCGCATTTCAAGGTGACCGAACTGACGCGGGCGATCTCGATCATCCTCGTGTGCGATCCGGACGACCGCCCGCGCGCCGCCAAGGGGCTCGAGATCGGTGCCAGCGACGTCATCTTCTCGCCGGTCGACCGCCAGGAACTGCTCGCCCGGGTGCGTACACAAGCCCGCCGGTCGCAATATATCGAACTGCTCCGCCGCCGGGTGGACAAGGGGCTGGAACTGTCGGTGATCGACCAGCTGACCGGCCTCTACAATCGCCGCTACATGATGAGCCAGCTGCACCAGCTGATGCAGCGCTCGGTGATGGGTGGCAAGCCGGTATCGGTCCTGATGGCCGACATCGACCATTTCAAGAACGTCAACGACACGCACGGACACGATGCGGGCGACGAAGTGCTGCAGGAGATCGCCAACCGCCTGCGTGAAAACGTCCGCCCGATGGACATAGTCTGCCGGCCGGGCGGCGAGGAATTTCTGGTGATCATGCCGGAAACGCCGGGCGACCTTGCCTGTGCCGCCGCCGAGCGGATCCGCCGGGCAGTTGCGTCCCAGCCCTTCGCGGTCAGTGGCGGGCGCAAGCAGATCGTGGTGACGGTCAGCGCCGGCGTCTCGACGATTGCCGGGCCTGACGACACGATCTCCGACCTGACAAAGCGCGCCGACCAGGCACTCTACCAGGCCAAGACCGCCGGTCGGAACCGCGTGGAGAGCGTCGCGGCCTGATTGACTCCGGCTCCGGCTGTCCCCAGTGGTGACACCCCGAACCGAGGAAAGCGCCCTTGTCAGACCGCTTCGCCGCCTTCCGCCATTCTGCCTACAGCAAGTATTTCGCGTCCCGGTTCTGCACCTCGCTTGCCGCGCAGATCGTGTCGGTCTCGGTCGGCTGGCAGATCTATGACCAGACGCGCAATGCGGCCCTTCTGGGCTGGATCGGGCTCGTCCAGTTCCTGCCGGCGCTGGTCCTTGTTGTGGTTACCGGGGTGACGGCCGACCGGTTCGGACGGCGCAATGTCATGGGCATTGCCGTACTGATCGAAATGCTGTGCGCTGGCCTGATCCTGGCCCTCGCTCTGTCTGGAAAGTTCGACCCGGTGCTGGTTCTTGGCACGCTGACGCTGTTTGGCGTCGCCCGCGCGTTTTATGCTCCGGCCTCGTCGAGCCTCGCGGTCAATCTCGTGCCCAAGGAAGACTTTGCCAACGCGGTCGGCTGGGTGACGACCTCCTGGCAGCTCGCCTCGATCCTCGGGCCGGTGCTCGGCGGGCTGCTCTACGGTCTCGGCGCGGGGGTGGCCTATGGAACGGCCGTGGCCCTGTTCCTGGTCGCCGGGGCAATGATCTTCACCATTCCCCCGCCTGGCCAGCGCGCCGCGCGGGAGCCGACCACGCTCGGTACGCTGCTCGGCGGGTTCTCCTATGTCTGGAAGGAGAAAGTCGTCCTCGGCGCGATCTCGCTCGACCTGTTCGCGGTCCTGCTGGGCGGGGCCGTGGCGCTGTTGCCGATCTATGCGCGAGACATTCTCGACCTCGGACCTTCGGGACTTGGCCTGCTCAGGGCCGCGCCTGGCGTCGGGGCAGTGGTCATGATCGGGATCATCACGGCCTTCCCGATCCGCAACCATGCCGGCATCATCCTGTTCGTGTCGGTGGCGCTGTTCGGCCTCGCGACCATGGTGTTCGGGGCCTCCCCTCTGCCCTGGCTGTCGATTTTTGCGCTGGCCCTGATCGGGGCGTTCGACATGGTCTCGGTCTATATCCGCGAGATCCTGCTGCAGTTGTGGACGCCGGACAATGTGCGCGGGCGGGTCAGTGCGGTGAATTCGGTCTTCCTCGGGGCCTCCAACGAACTCGGTGAGGCGCGGGCCGGGTTCATGGCGCACTACCTGGGCGCCGTTGTGACGGTCGTGGCAGGTGGCGCAGCGGCCATCGGGATTGCCGCCTTGTGGGCCGTGCTCTTCCCGGCCATCCGCAAGACGCGCCAGTTGCACCGCGACGAAGAGGCATGAAAAAACCCGCTCCGGAGGGAGCGGGTTCTTCAAAACCTGTTGGGAAACAAGATCTTACTTGATCTTGCCTTCCTTGAACTCGACATGCTTCTTGGCAACCGGATCGTATTTCCGCTGGACCATTTTCTCGGTCATGGTGCGCGGGTTCTTCTTCGTCACGTAGAAGAAGCCGGTATCGGCCGTCGAGTTGAGGCGGATCTTGATGGTGGCGGGTTTTGCCATGGCGCGGGCTCGCTTATGCTAGCGTCTGAATTCGGAAAGCGGCTTATTGACGGGGTGCGGGGGTGAAGTCAAGCGCCCTTGCTGTTGTCAGAGGCGCTCGGCGCTGTGGCCCTTGCGGGTCCAGCGCAGGAAGGGCGGGCCCCTGGTGAAATCCGGGGCCGACAGGCGCTCGCCGATCTCGCCCAGCATGAACCGCGTCACGTTGGGCAGGTCGAGGTCCATTGCCTCGTCCAGCGTCACCCATTGCAGGTCCGACAGTTCGGCCCCGTCGACCGGCGGGCGGTGGTCGATCAGGGCTTCCTCGGCATCGGCCATGAAGAAGCGGGCATCGAACCGGCGTGGCCGGTAGGGCGGGGTGATCGCCCGCCCGATGAAAGTCAACGGCGAAAGATGCGGCGAGGCGTCGAGTTCGTGGAACCGGGCCCAGCCTTTCGGGGCGCTGGCAGGCATTTCGGCGGGCCGGGCGACGAGGAGGCCGGTTTCCTCGAAGGTCTCGCGGATGGCGGTCAGGGCAAAGGCGCGGGGGCTGCGGCGGCTCTGCAGGCGCAGCTTGGCTTCGACCTCTGGCCGCAGTTCGCACCAGGATACGGCGCGGCTGTCTTCCGGGTCGACGCGGCCGCCGGGGAAGACATATTTGTCGGGCATGAAGACATGGCCCCCGGACCGCTTGCCGAGCAGGACGCGCGGCTTTTCGGCGTCGCGGCGGACAAGGATCAGCGTCGCGGCATCCTTGGGGCGGGGCGAGGGCTGGTTCTTCACCACGACGTCGCCCTCATCCTCCTTGTCATAGGCGGAGGCCATCAGAAGCGATTTATCGGTCACTTGCGGCCCTTGCGCTTGTGCTTTGGCAGCGTCTTCTTGTTGAACTTGGGCTTGCCGCGCCGGGGCGGGCCGCCATGCGAACGCGGAGCGCGGCCGAGGTCCATTTCCTTGCGGGCTTCGAGACGGCCGGCGGGGGCGGGCATCGGCTCGGACAGCAGTTCCAGCAGCAGGCCGCCCTGCAGGGGCGTCACCTCTTTCAGCTTTACACGGACATTCTGGCCGAGGGCATAGGTCTTGCCGCTGCCGCGCGCATAGATTGCCATGGCGGCCTGGTCGAGCACCCAATAGTCCTGAGAGATCGACGAGATCGGCACGAATCCGTCGGCGCCGGAACCGGCCAGCGCGACAAACAGGCCCGAAGCGGTGACGCCGGTGATGCGGCCGTCGAATTCGGCCCCGACCCGGTCGGCCAGGAAGATCGCGAGATAGCGGTCGGTCGCCTCGCGTTCGGCGGCCATCGAGCGGCGCTCGGTCATCGAGATATGCTCGGCGATTTCCTCGAGCCGGACCGACGTCTTGTCGCCGAGCCCGTCCGGGCCGAGCTTCAGTCCACGGATCAGTGCGCGGTGGACGATCAGGTCGGCATAGCGGCGGATCGGCGAGGTGAAGTGGGCATATTTGGCAAGGTTCAGGCCGAAATGCCCGAGATTCTCTTCCGAATAGATCGCCTGCGCCTGCGTGCGCAGCACCATCTGGGTGATCATCTGGTCATAGTCGCCGCCGCGGATGTCGGCGAGCAGTTTGTTGAATTTCTGGGTCTCCGGTCGCTGGCCGATATGCCACTTGATGTCGACCGATTGCAGGAATTCGGCGAAGGCGGCGATCTTGGCATCGGTCGGCAGGTCGTGGACGCGATAGATCAGCGGGCTCTTGGCATCTTCCAGAGATTCCGCCGCCGCGACATTGGCCTGGATCATCATTTCCTCGATCAGGCGGTGGGCCTCCAGGCGCTCCTTGGTGATGATGCCGTCGATTTCGCCGCCTTCGGTGAACAGGATGCGGCGCTCCGGCAGGTCGAGGTCGAGCGGGCTGCGCTTGTCGCGCGACTTGGAGAGGGCCGCATAGGCGCCCCAGAGCGGCTTCAGCACGGTTTCGAGGATCTCGCCGGCCTTGCCGCCCGGCTTGCCGTCGATGGCGGCCTGCGCCTCCTCGTAGGACAGTTTGGCGGCGGATTTCATCATGCCCCGGATGAACCGGTGCCGGCGCTTGGTGCCGGACTTGTCGAAGATCATCTCGACGGCGAGGCAGCGGCGCAACTCGCCTTCGCGCAGCGAACATTCGTCGGCGGACAATTCGAACGGCAGCATCGGCACGACGCGGTCGGGGAAATAGGTCGAGTTGCCGCGCTTCAGGGCCTCCTTGTCGAGCGGCGAGCCCTCGGTGACATAGGCGGCAACATCGGCAATCGCGACGATGACGCGCCAGCCATCGTCGAGCTGTTCGGCATAGACGGCGTCGTCATGGTCGCGCGCGTCGTGCGGGTCAATGGTGATCAGCGGAGTCGTGGTGAGGTCTTCGCGGGGGCCTTCGGCGGGCACGGCGATGCGGGCCTGTTCGAGCGCGTCTTCCGGGAACTCGGTCGGGATGTCGTGCGCATGGATCGCCAGCAGGCTGGCCGAGCGCGGATCGGTGATGTGGCCGATCACCTGCGAGACGATCCCGAAGGCGGGCCCGTATTGCTGGCGGCCGACAGGCTTCGCCTCGGCGATCACGAGGTCGCCATCCCTGGCGCCGCCCCGGTCGGCTTCCTGGATCACGAATTCGCGCTTCTCCTTGCGGGAGGAGGGCGCCACGCGGCCGCCGCGCGGGCCCTGCACGTAGAGACCGACAAGCCGGTCCGACAGGCGCTTTTCCAGCACGGTGATCGCCCGGGCGGTCCACTGGCCGTCATGTTCGGAAATCTTGCAGAGCGCGCGGTCGCCCTTGCCGGGGGCCTTCATCTTCGGCTTGCCCGCCGGCCCGGCATAGCGGATGTCCGGCCCGAACAGGCCCTTGTCGCCCGCGCACTTGCCGATCAGGTCGCCATTCCTGTCGATATGGGTGAACTCGACGATGCCGGTCGGCGGCGGCCGGTCAACCTGTGCCCAGGCGCGTTTGCCGGTGCGTTCCAGCAGGCCCTCGGCTTCCAGCTCCTTCAGGATCTGGCGCAGCGTGTGACGTTCGTCGCCCTTGACCCGGAGGCCCTTGGCGATTTCCTGCTTGGTGGTGGCGTCCGGATTGTCGCGGAGGAAATCGAGGACGGTCTGTCGGTCTGGGAAGCTCATATTTCGCCTATAGGCGAATTTGCCGGGGAATGCGCGGGGGATTTGCGGTCAATTGCCGGACAGGATGCAGCCCCTTCTGCCTCACTCCGCCGCAGGCAGGCTCATTACGTCCACGGGCGTCAGGGCGAAAGCACCGGCCTGCTGGCCCCATTGGCCTTCGAGCAGTTCGAAGTGGAGGTGGCGGGCGACATTGGCCCTGGCGGTGTGGCCCATCGTGCCGATGACCTCGCCGGCGGCGACCTGGCTGCCGATGTCTTCCGACCCGAACGTCTCGAGATGGGCGTAGCGCGTGTATTCGCCATTGCCATGGTCGAGGATGACATAATTACCGAAATCGTCCCGGTAGGCTTTCTCGCGCACGGTGCCGGAGGCAGCGGCATAGACGTCGACGGCGACCTTGTTGTTGTAGTCGATGCCCTTGTGCAGCTTGCCGTTGCGCGGGCCGAAGCCTGAGGAGAGACACCCGCCGCCGACCGGCGCGGTGGCGACGACGAGGCCGGTCGCGGTGACCACGAGCGGCTTGTAATGGGTGACCTGCAGGCCGGGGCCGGTCTCCGGCGCGTTGGCGACGGTCGTGCCGCCGCAGATGGATATCGACGCCGGGAAGACGGCCAGTTGCGCCGGGGTAACGGGTGAGGGTGGCGGAGCGACGGGTGAGGGTGGCGGAGCGACGGG
>JBGSKI010000093.1:0-2939 GCA_041741315.1 Hyphomonas sp.
GGCCGAGGCCGAAGCGCGAGGGCCCGGCCCCCGGCGGCGCGGAGGCGGCCAATGTCTGACGAAGAGAAACGGCGCTGGAAAGGCCCGACCGACGACAAGGCCTCGTCCGGCAGGCGCACCAATGACCGCAAGGTCGTGGCCCGCCGCGCCAAGAGCGAAAGCTCGAAACTGTGGATCGAGCGCCAGCTGAAGGACCCCTATGTCCAGAAGGCGAAAGCGGAGGGCTATCGCGCCCGGGCGGCCTACAAGCTGCTGGAGATCGACGAGAAGCTGCACCTGCTGAAGCGCGGGCAGCGGGTCGTCGACCTTGGCTGCGCACCGGGCGGATGGCTGCAGGTGGCGCTGCTCAAAGGGGCGGCGGAAGTGGTCGGGATCGACCTGTTGCCGGTCGAACGGGTGCAGGGCGCGCATATTATCGAGGGCGATGTCAACAATCCGGAAGATGTCGCGAAGATGCTGGCGGGCCTGACCGGCAAGCCGGACCTTGTCCTGTCGGACATGGCGGCCAACACGACCGGCCACCGTCAGACCGATCACCTGCGGACCGTGGCACTGGTCGAAATGGCGGCCGCCTTCGCAATCGAGCACCTGGCACCTGGCGGGACGTTCTGTTCGAAAGTCTTCCAGGGCGGCACGACCAAGGGGGTGCTGGACCTCCTGAAAGCGAATTTCACCACGGTGAAGCACATGAAACCGCCGTCGAGCCGGGCCGGAAGCCCGGAAATCTTCGTCGTGGCCAAGGGGTTCCGGGGGTAGACGCGCCTGTCAGGGGCTCCGCAATTCCTAGAAGCGCTTCTCGATCGTGTGGTAGACCGCGTCCCGGTGGCGGGTTGAACACGCCGAGCGGAAATAGTGGTCATGGCCTGCGGCGCGCGCGGAGCCGCCCGGTCTGGTCTCGTAGCCGAGGGCAAGGGTGACCTGGTAATGGGAGACGCGACCATTGCTGAGAAAGCCGCGGGCGGTGACCACATCGAACCAGTCGGGCTCGCCATAGTTTTGGCTGGCAATGCCGAGCGCGCGGGCAATCGCGTCATCGACGGAGATTTCAGACGTACCGACAATCTGCCGGGGGGTGTATGAACTCGATGCCATCCGCGACTCCTGTCTTAATGGTCCTGCAAGCACTCCCCCTTCACGGCACCTATGCGCGGGCCCTGTAAAAAGTTCCAAGATGACTGCAATTGAGGCATTTTCCACTTTTGGGGTGTTTCGCCGCTTTTGCCCCCAATGAGACCAGTCATCGGGTACCGGGGCCCCAATTCCCTTGCAGCGCGGCCCGCTCCGTTTCACACTTGCGGCAAGAGGGAGACGAGAATGACACTTGCAGGCGGATGTTATTGCGGCGAGCTGCGCTACGAGGCGGGAGGCGATGCAATCATGAAGGGGGAATGCCATTGCCGGGAATGCCAGTATATTACTGGCGGGCAGGCGAATGATTTCATGGCCATGCCGGCCAGCGCGTTCCGCTATACCAAGGGCAGCCCGAAGGCGTTCACGCGCAGTGACCTGGAACATGCGGTGACGCGGGAATTCTGCGGCACGTGCGGCACGCCGATCCTGACCCGGTCGCCAGCCTTGCCGCAGGCCGTGATCCTGAAGGTCGGGTCGCTCGACGACATGAGCGTGTTCGGCCAGCCGCAGGTTGTGATGCAGACCGCCGATGCTCCCGGTTTCCACCACATCCCGGAAGGCATTCCGGCATTTCCGAGGTTCCCCAGATGAAACGTATGCTGATCGTTCCTGCCGCCGTCCTGATGCTCGCCGGTTGCGCCGTGCTGCGCGACTATCACGGCGATACGACCGAGCTAGGTTCGCCCAACGCGCCTTACGAACGGATCAATTTTGCCGGGCAGGTGGCCACACAGGAAGAGCGCGACAGGTGCGAGGCGGCGGGCGGCGAGATCTCGCGCGGCGGGATGCTCGGCTGGGAAGGGTGCGTGCAGGCCTATGCCGACGCCGGCAAGGCGTGCACGGACGGTTCGGATTGCCTCGGGCGCTGCATGCTCGACGAGGCATCCGGCGGGGCCGGTATGGGCGACCCTGCGACCGGCACCTGCCAGGCAACGGACAGCCCGTTCGGCTGCTTCACCACCGTCACGGACGGCCGCGCCGACCCGGCGCTGTGCGTGGATTAGGGGCAGGGCTTCGGACGGGTTACCCGGACCGGCCGCAGGCGGTCGCGGCCTTCCTGCAAGGGCCACAGGAAAATGCAGCGGGGGCTTCACAAGTCCCTGCGACTCCCTTAGTAGGCCAAAAAGGGAGCTCCCCACATGAAAATCCGACAAGCGATCACCTTTGACGACGTGCTTCTGCAGCCCGGCGCGAGCGAGGTTTTGCCCGCCGATGTCGACGTATCGACGTTCCTGACCAAGTCGATACCGCTGAACATCCCGCTGATTTCAGCCGCCATGGACACGGTCACTGAGGCAAGGCTGGCCATCGCCATGGCGCAGGCCGGCGGCATCGGTGTCATCCACCGCAACCTGTCGGTCGAGGAACAGGCCGGCGAAGTCGCCATGGTCAAGAAATACGAGAGCGGGGTGGTGATGAACCCGATCACCATCGCCCCGACGGCGACGCTCGGCGAGTTGCGCGAGTTGAAAAAGCGGACCGGGTTTTCCGGCATCCCGGTGGTGGAAGAGAACGGCCGGGTGGTCGGGATCGTCACCAATCGCGACACGCGGTTTGCCGAGGACCTGAACGAGAAGGTCGCCAATCTGATGACCCGGGAACTGGTCACGGTCGATCTCGACACGCCGCTGCCGGAGGCGCGCCGCCTGCTGCACAAGCACCGGATCGAACGGCTGGTGATCACCGACAAGGATGGCAGGTGCCTCGGCCTGCTGACGGTCAAGGACATGGACAAGGCGGCGGTCAACCCGAACGCCGCGAAAGACCCGGCCGCGCGCCTGCGCGTGGCGGCAGCCTCGACGGTCGGC
>JBGSKI010000094.1:0-7699 GCA_041741315.1 Hyphomonas sp.
ACGGCGCAGAAGCAGGCGCGTTTGTAGCCCCGGGCGAGGGCGTGGGCTTCCCGCGCATCGAAGAAGGCGTGGCCGAGGCCCTGGCCGCGATAGTCCGCAAGCAGCACGGATTCGCCGAAGTAGAACGTCGTGGCGAGGTCATATCCCGCCGCTGCCAGCGGTGCCGCAAACTCTCCGTGATGCCCGGTGATCGCCGATCCCGTCGCGCAGCCGACAATCCAGCCCGTATCCGTTTCCGCCGTCACCACGATACTGTCCTTCGCCCCAGAGAAGTCGCGCAGGTAGCGCTGCTCGTAATCCGCCGTCCCGGCATAGAGATAGGGAAACGCCCGGAACACCTCAATGCGCAGCGCCGCCAGCGCGGGCAGGGCCGCCTCCAGGTCCGCGCCGGTCAGTGTCCGCGTCTTCACGAGACCTGCCGGACCCAGTCCTTGAGATTGTAATAGGTCGTGACGCGGCGGATCAGGCCGTCCTGCACGTCGAAGAAGGCGCCGGCGGGCAGGCAATAGGTCTGGCCGGTGGCCGGAGGCAGGTCGCCGTCGGTGACCTTGTAGGTGCCGTTGACGATGAACTCTGCCGCTGCGCGCGTGCCGTCGGCGGAGGCCATCACCACGATATCGGTGAGGGTCTCGTCGTAGCAGGCGTCCATGTGGGCGAGAAATTCGGCGAAGGCCTTGCGGCCGCCGCGCGTGTCGCCCTCGTTGACGAAATGGTCGATGTCTTCGGCCACGCAGGCGGCCATGCCGGACCAGTCCCTGGCGTTGAAGGCGGTGTAGTAACGCCGGATGAGATCGGTTGCGGTCATTTGGGCAGTCCCGGCAGGCCGGCCTGATCGGGATTGGCCGTGACGAAGGCCTGCTTCAGTTCGACGGACCGGTTGTGCTGTCCGTCCAGGCTCCAGCCGGGGGCATTGATTGCCCGGCGGATCCAGCGGTCCGGCCGGAAGCCGTCGCTGGCGCAATCGCGGATGAGGCCGAAGAATTCGTGGAAGGCGACGAGGAACGGATTGTAGGTGCCGAGCGGCTTGACGATGCCGTAGATTGGCTTGTCGTTGTCGAGTTCCGGTACGAAGGAGCCGAACATCCTGTCCCAGATGATCAGCACACCGGCATAATTGGCGTCGAGGTAGCGCGGGTTGGTGGCATGGTGGACGCGGTGGTGGGAGGGCGTGTTCATCACAGCCTCGAACCATTTCGGCATCCGGCCGACGGCTTCGGTATGGATCCAGAACTGGTAGAGCAGGTTCCAGCCGGCGGCGAAGCCGATCAGGTAAGGATGGAAGCCGAGCAGCACCATCGGGATGCCGAGAATGTAGAGGCCCGTGAACGGACCATACCAGGGCTGGCGCAGCGCGGTGGTCAGGTTGTAGTGCGTGGACGAATGATGGGTGACATGTTCCATCCACCACCAGCGGACGCGGTGCGCGAAGCGGTGCTTCCAGTAATAGACGAAATCGTAGAGCACGAAGCAGAGCGCGAAGCTCCACCAGGTAAAGGGCAGGGTGAAGACGCGGTAGGGCCAGGCGACCAGCAGGAGCCAGAGGAAGAGCGCGCCGGTCAGGGTGTTGACCACGACATTGCCGATGCCCATCAGCATGGATGTGATGGCGTCTTTCGTCTCGTAGCGGCCCCTGGCGCGGCCGGTCCTGACGGCCCACCATTCCCAGATCACCGAGAGGATGAAGACCGGTGCTGCATAGGTGGTGACGGGCGGGAAGTCGTGAAATTCCATTCTGTTGCCTAGTGTGCGCCGGGGGTGGGATGGCCGTCCTGCTTGTAGACCACGCCTTGCTTCATCACGAATTTCACGTCAGCCAGCAAGGTGGAATCGGCAAGCGGGTCGCCGGTGACCGCGACGAAGTCGGCGCTGCACCCGGCATCGGCGCAGCCGAGTTCGCCGGGCTTGCCGAGCGCTTCTGCGGCGGTGACCGTGGCGGCCTGGATCGCCTGCATCGGCGTCATGCCGAATTGTACCATGCGCGAGAATTGCTGGCCGTTCATGCCGTGCGGATAGATACCCGAATCGGTGCCGAACACCATCTTCACGCCGGCTTTGACGGCGCGGGTGAAGCTGTCGCGCTGGACGGTCGAGATCGAGCGTTCCTTGTCCATGAATTCCGGCAGGACGCCGTTCTTCTCGCCTTCGGCGAGCGTGTATTCGGTATTGTAGATGTCCATCGACAGGTAGACGCCCTTGGCCTTGGCCATCTGGATCGCCTCGTCATCGAGGATCGAGGCATGCTCGACCGTATCGACGCCGGCGATGATGGCGTTCTTGATGCCGACGGTTCCGTGGGCGTGGCTGGCCACCTTCAGGCCGCGGGCGTGTGCTTCCTCGACGATGGCGGTCAGTTCCTCGATCGTGCCCTGGGCTGCGCCGAGGCTGGTGCCGCGCGAGAAGACGCCGCCAGTGGAGCAGGTCTTAATCAGGTCGACGCCGTACTTGATGTTCTGGCGCACCTTGGCGCGCATTTCCCACGGGCCGGTGGCGACGCCTTCGCCGCTGAGATTGTACTCGGACGGGAACATGTTGTTGTCGGAACAGTGCCCGCCGACGATGCCGACCGGCGGTCCGGAGACGAACATGCGCGGACCCGGAATGTCACCGTCGCGGATCGCGTCGCGCAGGGCGACGTCGCCATAGCTTTCGGCGCCGACATTGCGGATCGTCGTGAACCCGGCGAGCAGGGTCAGGCGGGCATTCTTGACGCCGGTGATCGCCATGCGTTCGTCCGACATGGCGAGTTCCTCATAGGGGCCATCGTCGGGGTCGCCAGTGACATGGGTGTGCATGTCGATGAAGCCGGGCAGCAGGGTCTGGTTGCCGAGATCGACAAGGGTGGCGCCTTCGGGTTGTTTCAGCGTGGCGCGTGTGCCGCGCGCGGTTACGGTGCCGTCGGTGATCACGAAGGCCGGGTTGCGGACGGTGGTGCCGGAGACCGGGTCGACGAAGCTCGCGCCGGTGAGGTAGGTGGTTTCGGCAAGGGCGGGTGCCGCCAGCACGGCGGCAATGGCGAGGGCCGAAAGGGCCGGGGTGAGTTTCATCGGGCAGGGTCCTTCCGGGCGGGCCTTATCAGGGCCGGACTATCCCGTCCGGCTGCCCGCCGCGTCAAGCGCCGACTGCGGCGTCAAAAGGACCTGCCGGCCCAGAACCTGATTTCCTCGTCTGCCGCGCGGTCCGACAGGCCGAAGAGCGTGCCCGCGAAAAGGCTCCAGCCATCGTGCAGCGGCAGGGTCAGGTAGGGCCCGGCGCGGTGGTTCTGGTCGTCGAACCGGCCGAGGGCGTCTGTCGAGCTGTAGCTGTCGAACAGCTCGACGCCGATCCCCTGGCCGCCCTCGAGGCGCTTGTTGATGCGGAAGCGCGACTGCAGGAACAGGCCGTCGCGGGCATGGTCGCCGAATTCGACGGCTGTCATTGCGATGGCGCGCGTTGTCCAGCCGCCGCCAAGGTCGAATTCGTTGGTCCAGCCGATGCCGGCACTGTTGGCGCGGCCATTGAAGCCGGCGCTAAGATCGAAGCGCAGGGCGGATGTCCAGTCATGCGCGGTGTCCGGGGTCAGTTCCAAGAGGAGCTGAGCCTCGGTGGTTGCGAATTCGAGGTCGCCGGAGGGACCCGTCGCCGAGGCGATCAGGCGGAGGGAGCGGCGGCCGTCGAGCGACTGGTCCCAGTGCAGGCGGTGGGCATATCTGTCCGGCGCGGACCCGTCGCCTGCCGCCCAGGCGAAGCGGTACTGGAAGCCGGATGCGCCGGCCTTCACGTCCGGACCGAACACACCGCCGGTGGTCTGGGCGCTGGCGGGAATGACCGCAGCCAGCATGAGGAAGGCTGCGAAGAGGAACCTGAGACACATGCCTTATACGTACCGGTGCGGGGCCGATCGCGGAAGCGGCGGACCGATCAGATTTCCTGATGCGTCGATGAATGGCCCGGTGTCGCTTGACGGACGCAGCGTCAGGGGCACCTTGTCTGGAAAAAGACCAATTGGAAGGAACCCCCATGGCGCAGCCCAAAAAATTCGAACAGATCATCCTGGACATCGAGGACGGCATCGCCACGCTGACCCTGAACCGGCCGGAGAAGATGAACGCCTTCACCGGCACGATGATGCTGGAAATGATCGAGGCGTTCGACATCACCGACAAGGACGACAATGTCCGCGTCGTGATTGTGACCGGCAGCGGCGACCGCGCCTTCTGCGCCGGGGCGGACCTGTCGGCAGGGGCCAAGACGTTCGACTATGACGCACTCGCCCAGACCGGCCAGCGCGGCCGTACAGCCAGCGAGGACATCCAGCGCGATGGCGGTGGCCGGGTCACGCTGCGCATCTTCAACAGCCTGAAGCCGGTGATCGGCGCGATCAACGGGGCGGCGGTCGGCATTGGCGTGACCATGCAGTTGCCGATGGATATCCGGATCGCGGCCGACACGGCGCGGTTCGGCTTCGTGTTCAACCGCCGGGGCATCAACCCGGAAGCGGCCTCGTCCTGGTTCCTGCCGCGCCTGGTCGGCATCCAGCAGGCGCTCGAATGGTGCTATACCGGCCGGGTCTTCCCGGCGTCGGAAGCGCTGGCGGGCGGTCTCGTCCGCTCGATCCATCCGCAGGGCGAACTGATGGCTGTCGCGACGGCGCTCGCCCGCGAGATTGCCGACAATACCGCCGCCGTCTCGACGACGCTGACCCGGCAGATGATGTGGCGGATGCTCGGCGCGAGCCATCCGATGGAGGCGCACATTGTCGACTCCGCGGCGATCTATTCGCGCGGCAAGACGCCGGATGCCAAGGAAGGCGTGACCAGCTTCCTCGAGAAGCGCCAGCCGGTCTATCCGGTGAAAGTGTCCGACGGCATGCCGAACTTCTTCCCCTGGTGGAACGAGCCGGAATTCAAGTGGATCGGCGGGGACGACTGAACCCGTGAGCACACCCGCCCCCGATTTCCGCATGGTTGAAACCAATGGCGTGCGCCTGCGCGTCGCGATGGCCGGGGACGGGCCGCTCGTCCTGTTCGTGCACGGGTTTCCGGAAAGCTGGTATTCCTGGCGCCACCAGATCGCGGCGCTGTCGAAGGCCGGCTACCGGGTCGCCGCGCCGGACGTGCGGGGTTATGGCGGGTCCGACCGTCCGTACCCGGTCGAGGCTTATGACCTCGAGAGCCTGACCAGCGACATGGCCGGGCTCGCCGAGGCGTTATCGCCTGGCGAGAAGGCGGTCGTGATCGGGCATGACTGGGGCGCGCCGATTGCGTGGAACACGGCACGGCTGCACGCCGGCAAATTCCGCGCCGTTGCGGGCCTGTCGGTGCCGTACCTGCCAGCCGGCGAGAAAGTGTTCATCGACATGGTGCGGGAATTCTTCACCGACCGGGGCGTCTTCTTCTACCAAGTCTATTTCCAGGACGAGGGACCGCCGGAAGCGGAACTCGAGGCCGACCCTGCCGCCACCATCCGGCGCTTCTATTATGCCATTTCAGGCGATGCGCCGGAGGGCACGTTCCCGGCCGACAAGAAGCATGGCGATCCGCTGCTCTATCGCCTGCCGGAACCGCCGATGCCGCTGCCCTGGCTGTCGGAGGCGGATGTTGCCTATTACGACGGGCAGTTCCGCCAGTCCGGTTTTCGCGGCCCGCTGAACCGCTACCGCAACCATCACCGCGACCATGAATTCCTGCGCAGCCATCCGGCACCGCGCGAGATCGCGATGCCGTCGCTGTACATCGGCGGCACGAAGGACCCGGTGCTGAAGATGTATCCGGGCGACATGATCGCGGCGATGAAGCCGATGCTGCCCGGCCTGCGCGGGTGCCACGTGCTGGAAGGCTGCGGGCACTGGACGCAGCAGGAGCGGGCGGATGAGGTCAACCGCCTGCTGATCGACTGGCTGGGCGGGCTGTAGGCTCTTATTCCAGTTCGCCGCTGAAGCCCTGGTGCGTCTTGTCGAGGTTGCCGAAGCGCGTGACGTTGGCGTCGAAGGCGAGTTCGACCTTGCCAATGGGGCCGTGGCGCTGCTTGCCGATGATCACTTCGGCCTTGCCATAGACTTCGTCCATGCGCTGGCGCCACTTGGTCCACTTCTCGTTCGAGGAAACGTCGTTGGGGTCGGCACCTGGCTCGGTCCGGGCGAGGTAATATTCCTCGCGATAGACGAACATCACGACGTCGGCGTCCTGCTCGATCGAGCCGGATTCGCGCAGGTCTGACAGTTGCGGGCGCTTGTCGTCGCGCTGTTCGACGGCACGCGAGAGCTGCGACAGGGCGACGATGGGGATGTTGAGGTCCTTGGCGAGGGCCTTCAGGGCGGTGGTGATCTGCGTCACTTCCTGCACCCGGTTGGTATTGTTGCCGCTGTTCGTAACGGTGATCAGCTGGAGATAGTCGATAACCAGCATGTCGAGGCCGACCGAGCGCTGCAGGCGGCGGGCACGTGCGGCGAGCTGGCTGATCGAGATGCCGCCGGTATCGTCGATATAGAGCGGCAGGTTCTGCAATTCCTCTGTCGCTTCGCGCAGGCGCTGGAAGTCGCTCTTCTCGAGGTCGCCCTGGCGGATTCGGTGCGTGGTGATGCCGGTGCGCTCGGCCATGATGCGGGTGGCGAGCTGTTCGTTCGACATCTCGAGCGAGAAGAAACCGACAATCGCTCCGTCCACGGTCTTCTTCGATCCGTCATCCTGAACTTCGGCGCGATAGGCGGAGGCCGCGTTGTAGGCGATGTTGGTGGCGAGCGAGGTCTTGCCCATGGACGGGCGGCCGGCGAGGATCAGGAGGTCCGACCGGTGCAGGCCGCCGAGCTTGTCGTCGAGGTCGCGCAGGCCGGTCGGGATGCCGGCGATCTTGCCTTCGCGCTTGAAGGCGGCTTCGGCCATCTTGAGGGATTCGGTCAGCGCTTCGGAGAAGCTGGTGAAACCGCGGCCGGAGGCGCCGCGTTCGGCGAGGTCGAACAGCTGGCGTTCGGCCAATTCGATCTGGCGTTCGCCGTTTTCGTCCGGCGCTGGGGCGAGGGCGCGGCCCTGCAATTCGGCGCCGATGCCGACCAGCGACCGGCGCATGGCGAGATCGCGGATCATCCGCGCATAGTCGCCGACTTCCGGACCGAAGGCGGCAGAATCGAGCAATTGCTCAAGATAGCGTGCGCCGCCGATTTCGGAGAGCTTCTCGGCCGTCTCGAAATGCTCGCGCAGGGTCACGCCGTCGGCGATCCGGCCCTGCTGGATCATCATCGAGGCGACGTCGTAGAGTTCCTGGTGGGCCGGGGCGTAGAAGTCCGACGGGCGCAGGATATCGGCGACGCGCTGGTAGGCATTGTTGTCGAACAGGATCGCGCCCAGAACGGCCGCTTCGGCGGACAGGTTGTTCGGCGGCGCGATGGCGGAAATCGGGGAAGAGGTATCGGCAGGCATCCGGCCAACTTACCTCACCTGCCGGGCGAGCGCATGCCTTGAGAGTCACGTTCGGGACGATTTCTTGCAGGCTCCACAGGAATCGATTGCCTGTGGATAAGCTACAAGGCGAGAGCCATGACGATGTCGTCGAACAGGGTGTCGCCGACCTGGAACTTGCGGGTGCCGATCGTCCGGAAGCCGTATTTCGTATAGAAGGCGACCGCGCGGCGATTGTCCTGGTAGGTGCCGAGCAGGAGGCGCGGCGCGCCGGAGGCCCGGGCCTGCGCGATACAGGTGTCCATCAGGTCGCGGCCGGCGCCGATCCG
>JBGSKI010000095.1:0-1507 GCA_041741315.1 Hyphomonas sp.
CCATCAGGCCCGCCGGCCCGGCACCGATCACGGCGGCGCGGCGTGGCGCGCTCACGCGAATGTCTCCCAGCAAAGTCTCATCCGCCCCTTAGTTCCCAAAAAACCCAACTGGACAAGCCCCGCCTGTCGCCCGACAACGGGGCGCATGATCACTGGACCCACATCCCACTCCTATTATTCGCAGCGCCTGCGCCTCCATTATGTCGACTGGGGCAATGAAGGCGCCCCTGTCCTGATCCTCGTCCATGGCGGCCGCGACCATTGCCGCAACTGGGACTGGGTCGCCGGGGAACTCCGTAGCGACTGGCACATCATCGCGCCAGACCTGCGCGGCCATGGCGACAGCGCCTGGTCATCCGACGGGGAATATTCCCTGCGCGCCTGCGTGTATGACCTCGCCCAGCTCGTGCACCAGCTGAATGCCGGCCCGGTCTCCATCGTCTCGCATTCCTATGGCGGGGCCATCGCCCTGCGCTATGCCGGCATCTATCCGGAGATGGTGAAGAAGCTCGTCGCCATCGAGGGCCTTGGCCCGTCACCGAAAATGATGGCCGAGCGCACGAAAGTGCCGACCGCCAACCGGTTCCGCGACTGGATCGATTCCAAGCGCGCCGCCGCCGGCCGCACACCGCGCAAGTACCCAAGCCTCGACGAGGCCTACCAGCGGATGAAGGAAGAAAACAAATACCTGTCCGACGCTCAGTCCCGCCACCTCACCATCCATGGCATCAGCCAGAATGAGGATGGCACCTGGTCGTGGAAGTTCGACAATTACTTCCGCGTGATGACTCCGTTCGACGTGCCGCAGGAAGCCATCGAGGAATTGTGGAACAACATCACCTGCCCGACCCTCCTGCTCTATGGCGAGAAAAGCTGGGCCTCCAATCCCGCCGAGGACGGACGATTGGCGCATTTCCGCAATGCCAGCGTCAAGCAATACAAGGATGCCGGCCACTGGCTTCATCACGACAAGTTCGATGAATTCGTCACCGACATGAAAGCCTTTCTCTGAAGCACCGGCGCCACATAAGGAGACAATGATGAAGTCCGAATACCTGCTCGATCCGGAGGTGAAGCCGCTCATCGAAGCGATGCCGGTAATCGACCTCAATCGCGAGACCATTTCGCAGGTCCGTGTCGAGCGCGAGGCCATGGCGATGGCCATGCTGCCGCCGCTCCCGCCGGAAGTCTCCATCGTTCAGGAATTTGCGCCCGGCCGGGACGGCGCGCCGGACGTCCGCATGAAGATCTATCGCACCGGCTCGGCCCGCAAGGACCGCCCGGCCATCCTGCACCTGCACGGCGGCGGCTATGTGCTTGGCAGTCCGGACAGCATGGCGCCGCAATGCTGCGCCTGGGCCAGGGGAATGGACGCGGTCGTGGTCGCCCCAGCCTACCGCCTTGCACCGGAAACCGCCTTCCCCGGCAATATCGAGGACGCCTATGCCGCGCTCGCATGGCTCTTTGCCAACGCCGGCCAGCTTGGTGTCGACACCTCGCGCGTCGC
>JBGSKI010000096.1:0-10506 GCA_041741315.1 Hyphomonas sp.
GCCGCCGCTCGCGCCATGCACCAGCAGCGTCTCGCCCGGCTGCAGGTTCGCCCGGCGCACCAGCGCGACGTAGGCCGTCAGGTATGCCGCCGGATAGGCCGCCGCTTCGGCGAAACTCATGGCCGGAGGTTTTCGGACGAGCCCCACGGCTGGCAGCACGGCATACTCGGCAAACGCGCCGGTCTTGTTGCCGCCCACCACTTCGTCGCCAATGGCCCAATTGGTGACGCCTTCGCCCACAGCATCGACACGTCCTGCGCATTCCATGCCCTGGATGAAGGGCGGGTCCGGCTTGAACTGGTATTTTCCCTGGCTCATGAGCAGGTCCGGAAAATTGAGGCTGGCGGCTTTTATGCGCAGGCGCGCCTGTCCGGGGCCGGGTTCGGGCACCGGAACGTTGGAGAGACCGACACCGGAAAAGTCCTCCGTGATCCGATGGCAGACGACCGCTTTCACAGTTTCGAATATGTCTCGCGCACCATGCCGGCGATTTCTGCGCACGCCTTGCGGGAGCCAGGTGAAACCGCCGTGAACGCTGTAAACGCATGCGCCAGACTGTCATAGCGCTTGTGCATCACCGGCACGCCGGCCGCCTTCAGCCGCTTGGCATAATCGTCGCCTTCATCGCACAGCGGGTCATGCCCTGCCGTGATCACCACGGCCGGCGGCAAGCCGTCGAGAGACCCGGACTGGCCGGGCGACAACATCTTGTCCGCCCGGTTGAACCCGGCCGGAAGGTATTGGTCCATGAACCAGTTCATCGTGTCGGTGGACAGTGAGAACGTGTCGCCGAAATCTGTTCGTGAGGGGAATTCTTCGGCTATGTCGATTGCAGGATAGATCAGCAGTTGCATGGCCGGAAGCGGCTTGCCCTGGCGCTGCATTTCCTGGGCGATAATGGCCGAGAAATTGCCGCCCATGGAATCGCCGCCGATCGCCGCAACGCCGTCCGGAGCGCCGAACTTGCCGGCATTCCGCAGGCCCCATTCATAGGCCGCGATACAGTCGTCGATCCCCGCCGGGAACTTGTGCTGGGGGGCGAGGCGGTAGTCCACAGACAGGACCGGGCATTTCACCCGCGAGGCAAGGATCGAGCACCAGGGGTGGCAGGTGTCGAGATCGCCGACGACGCCGCCGCCCATGTGATAATAGACCATCAGCGGCGCTTTCGGGTCCTGCCCTTCGGGCCGGTAGATGCGCGCCGGAATGGCATTCTTGTCCGGACCCGGAATCGTCAGGTCCTCGACCCGGACGCCCGGTTCCAGCGGCGCAGCCACCATGGCGAGCGTCTGCACCACGGCCGCCTGTGCCACATCTGCCGGAACGCTCGACAGAGGCGGCGCATTGCGTCCGTTCCACATCATCATCTGCAATTGCGGTTCGAGCACCCGGCCGCGGATCGCGACAGGCTTGCCTCCTGCCATGCGCACGAGAATGCCACCCGGGAGTTTCATGACGAGTTTGGCGATGGTCTGCTGCAGGCTCATGGCCGCTCCCTTGCATGTTTTGCAACAGCTTAGACCTGCCCTGCCCGGCTCGCCAAGGGGATCGGCAGGCTTACTTTGCGGCAAGCGCCTTGACAGCCGCCAGCATCATCCTCGACGCAAAGTCTGTCGCACCATCCACATCCACCGGGCGGCGCATCAGCATATGGTCGCCCATTTCGCGGGCAATGCCGATGGCGGCGGCGGTGAGATAGTCGATATCCAGGATGGACGAGGTGTCCGCCGTCAGGATTCGCTCGAGATCGGACCGGATCTCTGCCGCGATTGCCAGCATTTCCGGCGTATCGACCCGCACACCGATCAGGGCGATGTGCGGCGCGCCCTCGGCGATGGCCTTCTCGTTTTCGGCGGCAATGAAGCTGAAATAGGCGCGATAGGCATCGTGCAGGTATTCCTGCGGCGTCACGGCCCGTGCGCTGATATCCTTCAGCATGAACCGGAAACGATGGGTCGAGTCCTCGGCGATGGCCTGGAACACTTCTTCCTTGGACTTGAAGTAATTGTAGAACGTGCCCGCCGCGAGGTCTGTCTCGCGAATGATGTCACGCACCGTGGTTGCCTCGAAGCCGATGCGCGCGAAGACGCGGCGACCGGCATCAAGGATGGCAATACGGTTTGCGGCCTTGGACCGGGCGCGCTTGCCCGGCTCCAGCAGGCGTTCGACATTTACAGGCATGTTGGTCAATTCCTCACGAGGGTCACCCTGACCGGGGCGTCACCAAGTGTCAACTTTGTTCGCCTGAAAGGATGCCTTGCAAAAATGCAAGGCAAGCGGCTTCAGCCAGCCGCCGCTGCCGGGTCTCGCTTCACGCCCAGCCCGCCATCCAGCCTCCGCCGGCGCCGCATGTTGAGGATTACCCCGAATGCGACGCGGAGGAAAATCAGGACCAGCACACCGAGCAGCGGCTGGCCAAGCCCGAAGGCCAGCATGGCGCCAAAGATGATCGCCACATGCAGCGTGACGATCCGGCCATAGGGCGCGGTCATTTCCGACATCGGGTCGGTCTTGCGGTATTCGCCGCCGAGCAGGAAATCGACCACATAGATCACCGCATTGACCGCGATTATGGCCGCAATGAACCACAGCATCTTGTCGCCCGATCCCGCCGCCCAACGGACCAGTCCGACCGGGGAATCGAACCCCGTGCCTTCGGCGCCGGACAAGGCCCGGATGAAGATGCCGTGCACGAAACAGAACATGCCATAGTGGAAGGTGAAGAACGGCACCACGAACAGCAAGAACAACAAGTAGCCGACATTGCCCGCCACACTTCCAAACATGCGCAGGATCGTGAACCCGCCGATGATCAGGTTTTCCAGCCAGTAGAGCGCGACCAGCGGCGTCGCCTTCCAGCCCAGCGTCAACACAGCAATGATCGGCAACAGGTCCACCGCGAGCGTCAACCATGACAGCGGGTCGCGGTATGCCCGAAACAACAGGTCCGGATCGAAGAAGCGCTTCATTCAGGAACGGTCGCGCCCGGAACGAGCGCTGGCAGCGGCGCGTCCGTGCGGCGATAGTGGAACGAATGTCCTGGCGACCATCCTTCCGCGGAATGGAATTCCGAGTCGGCCACCATCGAACCGTCAGGCTCGACATGGCTTGTCGACCTGACCCGGTCGATGGTTGGATGACCCTCGACGGCCTCTTCAGCCGACCAGCTTCCATCCTCGCTCAAGGCAAAGCTGCCCGACGTCCTGAAGCCTGCACTGGTGATGTAGACATAGTCGAGCGCGCCGGTGGCCGCGTTCTTCTGGATATACGTCACGCCACCATAAGAACCGTCATCGAGGACGTGCCGGCTGACCAGTACGGTGCCGCCAAGGTCCCAATACCATTCGGAATAGTCGGCCGGCTGTCCTTGCGCGGCATCCGCCCCGCCCGGCTCACCGTGCCATCGCGTGCCCGCCAGTTGGGCAAGTGCGCCGAAATCCGCCGCGTGCGGAGATGTGGCTTCCGGTGCCGGCTGTTCCGGCACTGTGCTCGCGCATCCGCCGAGTGAAACCGCCAGTGCAAAAAGGATTACCCGAAATGCCGCCATGACTCCCTCCCCGGCTGTCAGCTGCCGAAATCATAGGCCGGAAAATTGAACGGGTCACGCGGGAACAGGCCTTTGGAGCCTTTGGGATTGTTGTAGTCGCCCGTCAGGAGTTCGAAGTGCAGGTGGATCGCGGTCGCGTTTCCGGACTGGCCCATATGGCCGACGGGCTGGCCGAAGCCGATTGTGGCTCCCGGGGCCACGCCGGGAGCGAAATATTCGAGGTGGGCGTAGCGTGTGTAGACGCCGTTGCCATGGTCGATCAGAACCTGATTGCCGTAACCGCTCGAAACGCGCGCCTCCAGGATCCGGCCGGGCGCGGCGGCATAGACCGGTACGGCCGGGCGGGCCTGAAGGTCGACACCGTCATGACGGTTGCCCGCGCGCACGCCGAAGCCCGACGACAGGCAGACATCATTGGCCGGGATGGTTACCAGGACGATGCCGTCGACGACGATGACCGGCTTGAAATCGGCGACCCAGAAATCGCCGTCGAGCGGCGGGGCGTTGGTGACATACATGGCCCCGCAGGCCCGCAAATAGGCGTTCGGCTGGAACGCTCCGGCAGGCGGATTGCCCGGGTCGCCCGGAGGCCCGTAATTGACGGGGGGACCATATTCTACGGGCGCGCCGTACCGCACAGGCGCGGCATGCGTGGCGCAGCCCGCCAGCAGGAATAGCGATACGAGACCTGCGAAAAAGAGCCTCACACGCGGACCTGTGCCCGCCTGGCGCCGCGCTCGATTTCCTTGAGAAGGTCCTTGCAATAGACGTTGAAGTCGACCTGCATCCGGTGCCGGGGACTGTCGTAGAAATGGCCGAGATGGGCCTCTTCGTCCGCCTTTGTAATACGGTCCATTTCGGCCGCGTCCGGGAACGCGTAGCGGCCCAGCAGGGCGGCGGCGACGAGCTTGGATTGCTGTTCGGCAAAATTTACGAGCGTCGGCAGCGGCTGGGCGAGACCGAGGAAGAACATCGTCTCGCGGCCCGTTTTCACCATGCGCTTGAACAGCGGGAAAGTGTTGTCCTGCGGCGTCAGGTCCGGCTGTTTCAGGAACGGGAAGGTCACATTGTATCCGGTCGCCCAGACGATCGCGTCGACCTGTTCGCGGCTGCCATCGGTGAAGACGACACCATCGCCGTCAAGCCGGTCGATGCCGGGTTTCGGAATGATATCGCCACATCCGACCCGGGTGAGGAATTCGCCGGATACGGAGGGGTGCCCATCCAGCGGCTCATGGTCTGGTTTGGGCAGGCCATAGTCTTCCATCATGCCGATGGTCTTCTTGATCTTGCTGCGTGCCAGCGACCGGCCGAGCTTCGCGGGAAGCCAGGGCGGCAGCACGGCCTTGTCCGCCGGCTTGCCATCGACATATTTGGGCAGGACCCAGACGCCGCGGCGCATCGAGATGAACAGCTTCTCTGCCAGCGGCCGCTGCGACAGTTCCGAGGAAATATCCATCGCGGAATTGCCGGCCCCGACGATCATCACCCGCTTGCCCCGGAAATCGAAAGGCTCGAACGGGTCGCGGTAATGGTGCGAATGGACCTGGTAACCGTCGAAATGCCCGGGATAAGAGGGCATCCGCGCGTCCCAGTGGTGGCCGTTGCCGACCGCCACGGCGTCATATTCGCGGCTCTCGCCGGTCGACAGGGTAACCTTCCAGCGCCCGCCGGGCAGGTCTTCGACATTGGTCACCGCGGTGTTGAAAGTGATCGTCTCGCGCAGGCCGAAATGGTCGGTATAGTCGTGGAAATATTGCAGCAGCTGGGCATGGTGAGGGAAATCCGGCCATGCCTCCGGCACCGGGAAGTCCTCGAAGGCGAGGCGCCACTTGGACGTGTCGATGTGCAGGCTCTGGTAACAGGACGAGGTGCCGTTCGGATTCTTGTAGTACCAGTTGCCGCCGATATTGTCCGACATCTCGAAGCAATCGTAGGGCAGATCGTGGTCTTTCAACCGCTTGGCCATGGTGATGCCGGAGCAACCTGCGCCGATGATGCAGGTTTTCGGCTTGGCGGCTGCGTCGAATGCCATTGTATCCTCCTGACCTCAGGTCATGCGTAGGCGGTTGCGTTGCGCGATGTTATCCGGCCAGTAGGACACGTCAAACGAATGAGCATCCACAATGAGCGATGACGCAGCGGCAGCGCCTGAACCGTGGCAGATCATGCGGCAGAACATGGAGATCATCACGCTCGGAATCCCATGGGGCCGGCGGCTGGGATTTCGGGTGACGCGGGTCGAAAAGGGCCGGGTCTGGGGTACCCAGCCGTGGAAAGAGCGCCTGGTCGGCGACCCGGATACGGGCGTGATCCATGGCGGCGTGCTGACAGGGTTTCTCGACAACCTGTGCGGAACGGCGGCCGGTTCGGCGCTGTCGGATGCCCGCTACGTGTCCACGCTGGACCTGCGGATCGATTATATGCGGCCTGCCGATCCGCGCCGCGACATCCTGGGCGAGGCCGAATGCTATCACCTGACGCGGAATGTCTGTTTCACCCATGCCTGGGCCTATCACGAGAGCAGGGACAGAGTGATTGCGACCGCCGCCGGGGCGTTCGCGATCAACATGCCGCGCCCGATGAACACGATGAGGCCGGGCAATGGCGAGTGAGCCCACACTTACCCGCGCGGAGGAAGTCGCAGCCTTCATTGCACGTACGCCGCTGGCGCAGGAGCTGGGCATGCGGTGCGAAGTGATGGGCGACGAGATGACGGCGATCATGCCGTTCCAGGACAAGCTGATCGGCAATATCACGATCCGCGCGATCCATGGCGGGGCGATCGGGGCGTTCCTGGAACTGACGGCGCAGGCGCAGGTGTTCCTTGCGGCAGGCCACCTGACGCGGCCGCCGCGGCCGATCAATCTGACCATCGATTACCTTCGGCAGGCCCATGCCAAGGACCTCTATGCCCGCGCGACGATTACCAAGATGGGGCGGCGGATGTGCTCGGTGCAGGCCGAGGCGTGGCAGGACGAGCGGACCAAACCGGTCACGACGCTGCTGGCGCACTTCATGGTCAGCGGCGACTGAACCCGGGGATAGATGGGTATCCGGGTGTACTTAAAACTGTCCATAAAGTGTACCGATAGGGCCTGAAAGTGTTCATAAGATCGGGACACTTCCGGAAGGTGCCCGGCCCGGCCGCGCCTCTCATTCTTCCGACTGCCCGCTCGCCGCTTCCGGAAAGGCGCGGGCGATTTCCTGGTTCCACTCATAGAGCGCCGGCCAGTTGCCGCCCGAATTGTCCATGATGCCGAGACGGACGATGACGAGGTCGCGGCTCGGCACGATCCAGATCGTCTGGCCTTCATGGCCGCCGGCATGGAAGGCGTCCCAGGGCGGCGTCACGGCGGCAGAGCCATGCGTCGGCTCGGCACCATAGGCCGTGATCCAGAAGCCTGCTCCGTAGACGTTGGAATTTTCCGCTGGCGTCTTGGTGCGCGCGAAATCGACCCAGCCTTCCGGCAGGAGGCGGGTGCCGTCCCAGACACCATCGCGCAGGTAGAGATAGCCGAACTTGGCGAAGTCCCGCGCCGAGGCCCAGACGAGCGAGCCGCCGAGGTAGGTGCCGGACGTGTCGAACTCGACGAGGGCATCCATTCCGAGGGGTTGGAACAGGGTTCCAGTGATCCAGCTTTCCATGGGAGCATCCGCCGGCGCACAACTCGTAACCCGAAAACGCTCGTTCTCGGCGGCTTTGCTGGAGGACGTTGAACAATAGCTGTTTACTCCATTCACGCCCTGGAGCGCCCGCCCGATCAGGTGGTACGCCGCTGTCGAATAGTTCCAGACCGTGCCCGGCGCGAGGGCGGCGGGGAGTTCGTCCTTGATGTACCGGATGACGTTGAACCGTCCGCGACCGTACATCATCTGCACGACGTCGTTCTTCATCAGGTCGGCTTCGTCGATTTCGTGATAGTCGAGACCATCGGTCATGTTGAGCCATTGGCGCCAGGTGATCTGGGCGCGCGGGTCACTCTCACCGAAGGGAGACGGCATTGGTGCGTCGATGGTCTCGATAAAGCCGAGCCGGACGGCGCGGCCGACAAGGGCGGAGGTGACGGACTTTGCCATGCTCCACGAGATCTGTTTGGTCTCCGGAGTGAAAGGCTCGCGATAGGCTTCGGCGACGAGCTTGCCGTGATGGATGATCACCACGCCGCGGGTGACGCCCATGACATCGCTCATGCTGTTGGCCATGGCCGTGTCGATCAGCGGCTGGACGAGGGCGGCGGTTTCGGGCGGCATCTCGCCCTGTTCCCAGCCATCGGTCGGCCAGGCGAGGCCGTCCGGCTGGGCCGGGAGCGGCACGAGTTCCTGTGCCCCTGCCCCGAGCGCCGATGCCAGAAGGCAGCCCGCGACGAACATGTTGCGCACCATGGCGCTCCTCCCCTAATCTGTTTCACAAAGCTTAGGGGCAAGCCGTGAAACTCGTCAAAGCACTTCTGATTGTCATGGCTGTCCTGGTGGTGATGGCCGGGCTTGGCTGGCAATTCTGGCTGAAGGGCCAGGTGGCCTATGCCAGCGTCGCGACGTCCTATGGGGCCAAGATGGCCTGTTCCTGCCTGCACGTGGCGGAGCGGCCGATGGACAGCTGCCTGGAGGATTTCACGACCGACATGAGCCAGGTGACGTTCTCGGACGAAGACAATGTCACGCGGGCGAGCGTACTCGGCGGGCTGGTCAAGTCGGACGCCAGGTATGAACCGGGGCTTGGCTGCGCGCTGGTGGCGCCATGAGGCAGGCCCTGGTGTTCGCGGTGTTGCTCGGCGCGTGTACGGCGGCCCCGGAAGCGCCGGTGCAAGGCTTGAGGGAAGGACTGCGCGCGCATCCCCTCGCCTGGATGAGCGGATGCTGGGAACGGGCGGACGGAACCTATCGCGAAGTCTGGTCCGCGCCGGAGCATGGTTACCTGTTCGGCTATGCCCTGACGCTCGAAAATGACAAGCCGGTCTTCTTCGAGCAGTCGCGCATCGATCCGGGGGCGACCTTCACCTTCAATGCCTATCCGGCGGGCAAGGGACCGTCGGCGTTTCAGGAACGGTTCCGCAGCTTCACGCGGATCGAGTTCGTCAATGCCGCGCACGATTACCCGCAGGTCGTGGCGTATGAACAGACGAAGGGCGGCCTGACGGCGTCGATCTCGCTCGAAGACGATACGCAGCGGCAGGACTTCGTTTTTCGTCCCTGTAAGGATTAGTTGCGGTCGCCGGGACGTTTGATGGTGACCGGCTCGCCGGCGAACAGGTCCTGGAATTCCGGCTTGAGGAAGTCGCGGAAACTGTCCTGCGGGACGGTAATGTGGAACGCCCCTTCGGCATAGGAGCCGAGTTCGTAGGGCGCAAAGTGAAGCGCGAAGCCGCCGAACCTGTCCGGCTCGGTCGAGCCGATGAGGCTGATATTGCCCTGCAGGGCATCGTCCATTGTCAGGCCATCGGCGGCCTCGCCCTTGAAGCGCGCGAAGGCCGAGGCGTCGCCGCCAGCGCGCACTTTCTGTGCGGCGATCTCTCCGTGCACGTCATCGAGCACGGCGGCCATCGCGCCGTGTGCGTCGGTGAACAGGTCCTGGAAGTTGACCTTGTCGCCGGTGAGCTTGCGGTAGATGCGGCCATCGGTGGAATAATTGCCATGGGCCCCGCCGGTGTCGCTCCAGAAGAAACGTTCGAGGCTGATCAGGCCAACGGATTCGCCGGACACGGTCCACGCGATCTTGAGGCCATAGGGGCGGAAGAATTCCGGGTCGGCAGCCTTGTAGGCCCTTGCGTCGTCGCGCATGGCGTCGATGCGGATGCGGGCGTCTTCTGCGGCGTCCATGGCGATGGCCGGAGCATTGGCGAACAGGCCCTCGGCGAAGGTGATGTCGGCCTTGAATTCCGGCTCGTCGATGACGATGGCGCGGGGGAGTTTCGAAATGTCCGTGGTCTGCGGATCGGGGATCGAGGCGGCGGGCTGGACGGCCTGGTCATCGCCCTGCACCGTGTCTGCGACTTCACCCGCCACGGCTTCTCCCGGTTTCGCCTGCGCATCGGGCACCGTCTCCTGCCGCGAACAGGCGGCGGGTGCGGCGGCGAGCAGGAGCGCGAGGAGCAGGTGTTTCATCGATTTGTCCTAGAGGCTGAGCAATTCGGCGTCGCCGCCCTGTGCCGTGATATTCACAGAAACAGTCCTTTCCGTGGCAAAGCGGTGCAGGTAATGCGGGCCGCCGGCCTTCGGGCCGGTGCCGGAGAGGCCTTCGCCGCCGAAGGGCTGGACGCCGACGACGGCGCCGATCATCGAGCGGTTGACGTAGCAATTGCCCGCAGGCGCTGCCGCGATCACCGCGCGATGGAAGCTTTCGAGGCGCGAATGGACGCCGAGCGTCAGGCCGTAGCCCTTGGCGTGCAGGGCAGCGCCGACGGCCGCGATATCGTCCGGGTCGTAGCGCAGGACGTGCAGGATGGGGCCGAACTTCTCTTCCGTGATCTGGTCGAGCGAGCCGAGTTCGACCAGCGCCGGGCCGAAGCCGAAGCCTTCGTCGCCGATCTTGCCGGCGTCCAGCTGGTGGAGCAGTTTTGCCGGGGCCTTGAGGCCATTCAGGTGGGCGCGCAGGTTGGTGCGGGCTTCGGAATCGATGACCGGGCCGATGTCCGTATCCGGACGGCCGGGATCGCCGATCTTCAATTCGTTCATCGCGCCGATCAGGCCCTCGATCAGACTGTCGGCGGTGGCCTTCGGCAGGAAGGCGATGCGCAGGGCCGAGCAGCGCTGGCCGGCGGAGCCGAAGGCAGAGGTGATCATGTCGTCGATCACCTGTTCGCGCAGGGCGGTCGTGTCGACGAACAGGCCGTTGAGACCGCCGGTCTCGGCGATCAGCGGAATGATCGCGCCGTCGCGCCCGGCGAGCGTGCGGTTGATCAGGCGCGCAGTGCCTGTGCCACCGGTGAAGCAGACGCCGGAGACGCGCAGATCCTGCG
>JBGSKI010000097.1:0-11384 GCA_041741315.1 Hyphomonas sp.
CGGTCTCCGCCGCAAGCGCAACCAGGCCGACGGCCGCATGCGGCGTGGCGGAGAAGGGCGATGGTTGGAACGCGGCTTTGTAGGCGGCAATCGCGGCACCGGCCCCGCCGGGAGACAGGAAGTCCGCAAAGGCGAGTTTGAGGCCCATGGCTCCTGCGAAGGCGGCGGAATCGGGCGAGGAGGACAGCATCCACACGTCCGGACGATGCCCGCGCGGGCCGACATGGATGCCCGCGGCGCGGTGGTCCGGCGGCAGCGGCACTTCGCCGCTTGAATCGAGCAGCCAGTCGAGCAGGAGCCGCAACATGGTCGGGAAGGCCTGCGCGCCGGGACCGAGCAGCGCAGCAGAGGCGCGTGGATCGGCTCCCGTGGCGCGGCCAAGGCCGAGTTCGACCCGGCCGGGGGCCAGCGCCTCAAGGGCACAGAACTGCTCGGCCACTTTGAGCGGTGAATAATTGGGCAGCATGACGCCGCCCGTGCCGACCTTGAGGTGGCTCGTGCGCTGGCAGAGCGCCGCGATCAGGATTTCCGGTGCAGACCCGGCGAAACTGCGGGCATTGTGGTGCTCCTGGACCCAGATCGACCGCCAGCCCTGGCCGTCCAGGGCCTCGGCGAGGCTGATCGTGTTGGCGAAGGCATCAATTGCGGTTTGGCCTTCGAACAGGGGTGAGGGGTCGAGAATGGAGAGGACAGGTTTCATGGCGTCCCTGATGCGCTATGCAGGAAGGACCGACAAGCCGGAGGTGATTCATGCGTTACGTGCTCGTGTGCCTTCTGGTCGCGCTGGCGGGGTGTCGTGAGGCGTCGCCGTTCGGCGCGCCGGTTGCGCCTGCCACCGCAGAGGCGCTGCTGCAGGTGGCCCCTCAGGGCCGGCTGTCGGGCGTGGCGAAGCCGCTGGCCTACCGGGTGGACATGGATGTCGACCCGCGCCAGCCACGCTTCGGCGGGCATGTCGAGATCGACGTCTACACCGAAACCAGCGCAACCGGACTTTGGCTCCACGGCGACGACCTGGACATGAGATCGGTCTCGGTGACGGTTGGAGGCGAAACCCGGCTGGCCACGTGGACCGAAGTTTTGCCCTCTGGTGTCGTCTGGGTCGGGTTCCCGAACCGGGTGAAGGCCGGCAACCTGACTTTGACCTTCGATTACGAAGGCGTGTTCGACGTCAACCTGTCGGGCCTGTTCCGCGTTGAGGAGAAGGGCGAGGCCTATGCTCTGGCCAAGAGCGAGAGCATTCAGGCGCGGCGATTCCTGCCGGGCTTTGACGAGCCGGTGTTCAAGGCTCCGTTCGACATTGCGCTGACCATCCCGGAAGGCATGGAGGCGATCAGCAATGCGCCGGAGGAAAGCCGCGAGCCGGCCCGGCCCGGATACGAGACGGTCAGGTTCCTGCGCACGAGGCCGCAGTCGACTTACCTTCTATCGGTCGCCGTCGGTCCATTCGACCGGGTGACCCGCGTCGCGATTGCGCCAAATGCGGTCCGGAGCTGGCCGGTGCCGCTGACCGGCTATGCGCGCAAGGGCAAGGGGCCGGAACTCGACTATATCCTGTCGATCACGCCTGCCCTGGTGGCGGCCTATGAAGAGGCCTTCCAGCAACCCTATCCCTACAAGAAGCTCGACATCGTCGCCGCGCCGCAATGGCCGTCCGGAGCAACCGAACTGGCCTCGGCGATCACCTATCGGGAAAGCCTGATCCTGCACTCGGAACAGTCCGGCCCTGGAATGACCAAGGCGCTCGAATCGATCCATGCGCATGAGCTGACTCATATGTGGCTGGGCGACCTGGTGACGCCGCCCTGGTGGGATGACCTTTGGCTGAAAGAGGCCTTCGCGACATGGGGCGCAGTGATGGCCTTGTCGGCGATCGACCCCGACGGCGGTCATGATATCGAGGCCGTATCGGATTCGGTCGGCGCCATGGCGCTCGACAGCCTGGCGAGTGCACGCGTGGTGGCCGAGCCGATCACGCTCAAATCGGACATTCGCAATGCCTATGATGCAATTACGTACAGGAAGGGTATGGCGATCATCCGGATGGTCGACACATGGTTCGGGCCGGATGTGTTCCGGCCGGCGCTTGGCGATTATGTCGCCGACTATGCCGACGGCGCGGCGGACAGTGCGGATTTCTTCCGTTCGATCAGCGCGCATACGGAAGATGCACGCGTCGGTGAGGTGTTCGAGAGCTTCGTAACGCAGAGCGGTGTGCCGCTGGTGGAGGCGCGTCTTCAGTGTGCGGCGGGCGGCGCGAAGGTTGCGCTGAGACAGCAACGCTATGCGCCCACAGGATCGGCGATCGACCGGGACCGGTTCTGGAAGATTCCAGTTTGCCTGTCATGGACCGAGGGCGCCTTGGCGGGCACGTCCTGTGCGCTGATGAAGGAGCGCAGTGCGGTCGTGGTTCTCGATGGCGCGCAATGCCCGGATTTCTACCATCCGAATGCGGATGGTGCAGGCTATTACCGGTTTACCTTTACAGGGCCGGGCTGGGACAAGATGCAGGCGTCCATTGCCCACTTGCCGGCTACCGAAGCCTTGTCTGCACTCGACAGTGCGATTGCCGCGTTTTCGGCGGGCAGCCTTGATGGCCGGGGCCTGCGGGGCATGCTGGCTGGGGCCGCGCAGCATGGGGACCAGTCTGTCACCAATCTGGTTCTCGATACCTATGAATCGCTGCTGCAGCGGTTGGACGGGGATGCCGCGGGCGGGCTGATCCGCGATGCGACGGCTGCTTCGCGCCTGTTGCGGGAGCAGATTTCCTCCGGACAGGCCGATCAGGCGCTGGAAATCCGGCTGGATGCTTTCGATGCCCTGGTCCTGAAGGAACCGGCGGCCCGGCAAAAATTGCTGGAGGGCATGCAGGCCTATCTTGCCGATCCGTCTGTCACCACGCCAATTTCCAGCGACCAGTATCGCGCGGCGCTGAGCGTGTATCTGGACGAGGGCGGTTTGCCGGCCTTCGAACGTGTGGTTGCCTCGTTCTCCGAGATCGACGATTCGGCCTATGGACTGGCAGTCGCTTCGGCGTTGGGGTCGGTCGCGGATGAGGCGCAGTCGGCGCGCGTGCGCGACCTTATCGCCTCGGCGCAGCTCGGCCCGCGCGAGACCTATGCGCTGGCGAGCGGCCAGATGGCGGCGCCCGAAACGCGTGAGGAGACCTGGGCTTACCTGTCAGCGAACTTCCCGGCGTTCCTGCGCGTCATTCCGACCCAGTGGCAGAGGAACACGCCGCGTCTGGCGAGCCAGTTCTGCGACGAGGCCGGCTTGGCATCGCTCAACGGACTGTTTTCCGAATACGGAGCATTGGCCGAGGGATACGAGCGGGCGCTGGCACAGACCCGCGAAGCAATCACGCTGTGCATGGCGCAGCGCCAGAGCACTCAGGAAAGCCTCGAGGCGGCCTTTGCGACCCCTAAAGCATCGAGATGATTCCAGAAATCATCTCGATGCTTCAGGTTTATTACTTGGTCGCGGCGTGTACCCGAAAACCGGGTCCACTTTTCGGCATGCCGCTCTAAGCGTTCTTGATGTTCATGCCGCCGTCGACCGGTATGTGCACGCCATTGAGGAAACTGGCCGCCGGCAGGACGAGGGACAGCGTCATGTTGGCGACTTCTTCCGGAATCCCGTAACGGCGCAACGGCACGCGGCGCTTGGCGTAGATTTCCTTGTGCTCGTCAGGAATGCCGGACGTGATACCGGTGATGATCGGACCCGGGCAGATGCAGTTGACGGTAATGCCTTCGCGGCCGAGATCGACGGCGAGGCCGCGTGTCAGGCCGATGACGCCATGCTTGGCGGCGACATAGGGCGAATTGCCGGGCGTCGCGCCGAGGCCCTCGGTCGAGGCAATGTTGACAATCCGTCCCCAGCCATTCTTGCGCATATAGGGCAGCGCGGCGCGGATGGCACGCTGGTGCGAGGTCAGCATCACATTGATGCTGGGGCCCCAGCTGTCTTCGTAGCTTTCTTCGCCGACATCCCCGGCCTTGGCGAAGCCGGCATTGTTGACGAGGATGTCGAGGCCGCCGAAGTGTGCCGCCGCCGCGTCGACCACGCGCTTGATGGCGTCTGCATCGCCCACGTCGAGGGCCCAGCCTTTGACGTTCTGGATACCTGCCGCCTTGATTTCGTCGACCACGATATCGACGGCCTCCTGCTTCAGGTCAGTGACCGCGACATTCGCGCCTTCGCGGGCGAACAGGTGGGCAGTCGCCCGGCCCATGCCGCTGGCCGCGCCAGTGATGAGGGCCGTCTTGCCTTTGATCGAGCGCGAGAGTTCCACATAAGGCGGCTGGCTCATGGTGTTTTCTTTCGTTTCATGATGGTTCCGGAAAAGTTCAGGCAGGGGCGGCCATTGGCAGTGACGATGCCACGGATGAAGGTCAACGTGCGGCCCTTGCGCAGCACGTCGCCGCGCGCCTCGATCCGTTCGCCCTCCAGCGCGCCATCCAGGAATTCCGATGTGAAGGCGACCGTCAGGCCGTATTCGCCCTCCATGCCGTCATGGGCGATGGCGAACAGGGCGAAGTCAGCAAAGGCCATGAGGCAACCGCCATGCATCACGCCACCAGCGTTCATGTGCTTGCGTTCGGCGCGGAAGGCGGCAACAGGGCCGTTTTCATCGACCTTGAAATAGAACGGGCCGGCCGTTTCGTATTCGAAAGGTTCGTCCGACCAGGTCGTCCAGCCGGCAAATTCCCCTGATTCTGCAATGCTTGTGGCCACAATCCCTCCGGGGCGCAATTTCCCGCACGATACCGCACGGTCACCCTTCGACAAGCGTGCCGTTGGGGAATAGATTGCGCGGCAAGATGAAATACCGAGGAGGTTCGCATGGCATTCGACCGGGAAATCAGGGACGCTCTGATCGGACAGGTCCGCCGCTTCGTGGAAGAGAAATGCGTGCCAGCCGAGGCGGACGTATCGGAATCGGATTCCGTGCCGCAGGCTATTGTCGACGAGATGAAGAATCTCGGCCTGTTCGGGATCGCCGTGCCGGAGGAATATGGCGGGCTGGCGCTGGACATGGAAACCGAATGCCTGGTCGCGATGGAACTGGGCCACACATCGCCGGCGTTCCGCTCGGTGGCGGGCACCAATATCGGCATCGGCAGCCAGGCGCTGGTTCTTTTCGGGACCGAGACGCAGAAGCAGAAATGGCTGCCCGGAATTGCCTCCGGCGACCTGATCGCCAGTTTCGCGCTGACCGAGCCCGAGGCTGGCTCTGACGCCGCGAGCCTGCGGACCAAGGCCATACGCGATGGCGACCATTACGTGCTCAACGGCACCAAGCGATACATCACCAATGCCAACAAGGCTGACCTGTTCACCGTGATGGCGCGGACCGACCAGAACGAGCCCGGCGCGAAGGGCGTTTCGGCCTTCATCGTCGAGCGAGGCACGCCGGGCGTTTCGGTCGGGCAGCCGGAAAAGAAGATGGGCCAGCAGGGCGCGCATATCTGCGATGTGATCTTCGAGGACGCCCGCGTGCCCGCCGCCAACATGATCGGCAAGGAAGGTGAAGGTTTCAAGGTGGCGATGAGCGTGCTCGACAAGGGTCGCCTGCACATCTCCGCCGTGGCGACCGGCGTGTCCAAGCGCCTGATCCGCGAAATGGTCACCTATGCGCTCGAACGCAAACAGTTCGGCAAGCCAATCTTCGAACACCAGATGATCCAGGCGATGATCGCTGACAGCCAGGCTGAAACCTATGCCGCCGAGTGCATGATCATGGACGCGGCGCGCAGGCGCGATGCGGGCGAGGATGTCACCCTGTTCGCCTCGTCGACGAAACTGTTCGCCACTGAGGCGTGCGGCCGGGTGGCGGATCGCGCTGTGCAGGTGTTTGGCGGGGCTGGCTATGTCAGCGACTATGGAATCGAGCGCTTCTATCGCGATGTGCGCATCTTCCGCCTGTATGAAGGCACGAGCCAGATCCAGCAGATCATCATCGCCCGCGAACTGGCACGGGCGGCCAAGGCAGGGAAACTCTGATCCATGTTCGACCAAGATCCTACCGATCCGCATGAAGTTGGCCTGAACGCTGAGCGGCTGGCGGCCATTCCCGCCTATTTCAAGGCCGGCTATCTCGACACCGGCAAGCTGCCTTGTGTGGCAACGCTTGTGTCGCGCAATGGCGAAGTGGCGCTGGAGGATTATTCCGGAACGATGGAGCTTGGTAGCGGCAAGCCGATCGGGCCGGACACGATTTTCCGCATCTATTCCATGACCAAGCCGATCACCTCGGTTGCAGCAATGATCCTGTTCGAGGAAGGCAAACTGCGCCTCGACCATGACGTCAGCCGGTACATTCCTGAATTCGCGGACGTGCAGGTGTGGGACGGTGGCACGCGGGAAAGCTACAAGACGCGCAAGCCGGACCGGCCCATGAAAGTGCTCGACCTGTTCACCCATACGTCCGGGCTGACCTATGGATTCATGATGGCGCATGAGGTGGATGCGCTCTACCGCAAGGAAAAGATCGGACGTCCAGACGAGACTTTGCAGGACATGGCGCGGCGCCTGGCGAAGCTGCCCCTGCAATGCTCTCCAGGTGCGGAATGGTGGTATGGCCATTCGACCGATGTGCTTGGCGCAATCGTGGAGATCGTTTCAGGCATGGAGCTTGATGCCTTCTTCCGGGAACGGATCACCGGACCGCTTGGCATGAGCGATACGGAGTTCTGGGTGCCGGAGGACAAGCTGGACCGGCTGATGGCGTGCTACCAGAAAAATGCGCTGACTGGAGAGGTTACATTGGCCGACGGTGCCGGACGGGACTCGAAACTGTACAGCAAGCGCCCGATGCATCTGAATGGCGGTGGTGGTCTCGTCTCGACGCTGCGCGATTATCACCGGTTCGCCCTAATGTTCCTGCGCGGGGGAACACTCGACGGCGCACGTATTCTCAGCCCCAAGACGATCGAGTTCATGCGGCAGAATCACCTGCCCGGCGGCCAGACAACCAAGGCGATGGGCCGGTCGGCGTTCACCGAAGTGTTCGCCGACGGCGCGGGATTCGGCCTCGGGGGCTCTGTGATTACCGACTATGTGGCCGGCCAGCAGCCCGGCAGCGACGGCACGTTCAGCTGGGGCGGCCTCGCTTCGACCTTTTTCTGGATCGATCCGGAGGAAGAGATCATAGCCATCCAGGCGACACAGATGATGCCGTCCTCGACCTATCCGATCCGGCAGCAATTGCAGCAACTCGTCTATGCGGCGGTAGACTGGTGAGCGAGTCAATCAACACCGTCCGCGAGGCGATCCTGGCACTTACCGCCGAGTGCGGCCCCGGAAAGACGATCAGTGCCGAGCAGGCGGCGCGGGAGGTATCCGACAAGCTGTTTCAACGGGTGCTGCCGGACGTGCGCGCCGAGGCGATCCGCCTGCACAAGGCCGGCACCGTTCTGATCTACCGGAAGGGCAAGCCGGTCGAGGATCCGGACACGTTCAAGGGCGTCTACCGGCTCGGTCTGCCGCACGCTGGCTGATGGCCAAGCCGCCGGACCCGTTCCATGAGTTCGTCCTCGAACTGTTCGAGCCCATGGGCCCGGTCAGTATCCGGCGGATGTTTGGCGGGGCCGGGGTGTTCAAGGACGCCATAATGTTCGCCCTGCTGGGCAGTGATACCATCTACATCAAGGCCGATGCGGCCTTGCGCGTGGTACTGCTGGAGGAAGGATGCGAGCCATTCCTGTGGACGCGGCCAAGCGACGGACGGGTGATGGACCTCGGCTATGTCAGCTTGCCGACTGACGCCATGGACGAACCCGACGCGGCGAGCGAATGGGGGCGCAAGGCGTTTGCGGTCGCGCTCGCAGCCAAGCGGACGAAATAAGGCTGGAAATCAGGCGGCGACCGGACGGGCGACCGGCTGGTCGAGCGAGAAGGCCTGGTCCGAAGGGCCAAGCGCCCGAAGCATTTCGAGTTTCGCCCAACCGTCGAGCAGCGTGAACCGCTGGCCGCGCGGGGCCCACCACATGACGAAGCTCGGGCCTGACGAACGATCGAGTCCGTTGGCAAGACGCCGCATGCTGGGCGGGTGCGTGCGGCCGGAATAGGCGAATGCCTGGAGGTGATCGAGGGACGTCCAGCCGGCCATGGTGCAGACATCGGGTGCACCCATGCCTTCTGGATAGGGAAACGTGTTGGTGAAATCGCACCAGTCGCCGGTCGGGCGGCGCAGGCCATGCATGTGCCAATGCAGTCCGTCGGTGGAATCGGCTTCTGCAAACACACGCGGCAATATGCTCAGGAAGACACGAAGAAATTCGTTGTCATCCTTGAACTCGCCCAGCGGGCGCGCAGTATTGAAGTGAATCAGCCGATATTCCATTCCGTCCTCCCACGCCCCACTCATACAGGCAAAGGGATTACCTCAATATTAATCGGAAGGGAGAACGATAGACAATCTATGGTTTAATTTCCGGAGAAGCTCGCAGGCCGCTTCTGCAGGAAGGCCGAGACGCCTTCTGCAAAGTCTTTTGTGCGTCCTGCCGTGCGTTGTGCGATCCGTTCGCCGTGCATCGCAGTGCCCATTTCCGACTCGGTCGCGTCCCAAATCAACTTTCGCGCGAGGGACAATGCGACAGTCGGTCCGGAAGCAAGTTTTTCGGCCCATTCCAGCGCCAACGGCATCAACTGGTCGTCTTCCACGACCCGGTTGACGAGACCCCATTCGAGCGCGGTATCGGCCGGGAGCTTTTCACCGAACAGGGCCATTTCCATCGCGCGGACCCGGCCGATCGTGCGGGCGAGCAGCCAGGTCGACCCGCCATCCGGTACCAATCCGATGCGGCGGAACGCCTGGAGGAAGTAGGCACCTTTTGCCGCAATTACGAGATCGCCCATCAGGCCGATCGAGCAGCCGACACCGGCAGCAGCACCGTTCACTGCTGTGATCACCGGGTGGGGATGTTCGCGGATGGCGGTGACCAATGGGTTGTAGAATGCGTCAAGTGCCTTGCCGGCATCCGGAGTCGATCCCGGGTGGGCAATCTGCGGACCAGCGCCCATGCCGCCGAGATTGGCGCCGGAGCAGAAGCCGCGTCCTTTGCCTGTAAGAATGGTGCAGCGCGCCTCCTTGGCGGCCACTTCAAAGGCATGCAGCAGTTCGATGGCGGTATCGACGCCGCAGGCGTTCAGCGTCTTGTCGTCGTCGAAGGCAATGATCGCGATGTCGCCGGTACGTTCGTAGGAAATCTTCTTGTAGTCGGCCATCGGACGGTCTCCCTTGTTCTCTGTCTGGGCCTGAAATAGCCCGGTTGCCGGGCGGCGGGAACGCCTCACGCCGGGGCAAGCCCGCGCAAGGCCCTTTGCGCAAATGCTGAACGCAAGCTACACTCTTCACAGAACAAAGTGACAGGGAGAACAGGCCAATGGCCCTCGACGCAGCATCTTCGACCGGCATGTCCGGCATACTGGCCCGCCAGAAAGCCGCCCATCTTCGGGACGGTATCCCCTCCGCTGCCAAGCGGATCGAATGGCTCGACAAATCCATCGACCTGCTGATCACCTATGGCGACGCCTTCAATGACGCGATGTGCCAGGATTTCGGCCACCGCTCCAAGGACCAGTCGGCCTTTACCGACATTGCCAGTTCCATCGGCGCGTTGAAGTTTGCCAAGAAGCACGTGGCGAAATGGATGCGCCCGGACAAGCGCTCGGCGGAATTCCCTCTCGGCCTGCTCGGGTCGAAAGCGGAGATTCAGTATCAGCCGAAAGGCGTGATCGGTGTGATTTCGCCTTGGAATTTCCCCGTCAACCTGACCTTCACGCCGCTGGCCGGCGTGTTCGCGGCGGGCAATCGCTGCATGATCAAGCCGTCAGAATTCACTGAAGCAACTTCGGAAGTGATGCGGACAGCGATCGCGCAGTATTATGATCCGGAAGAAGTTGCCGTGATCACCGGCGGACCGGATATCGGCGCCGAGTTCACGAAACTGGCCTTCGACCACATCCTGTTCACCGGCGCGACTTCGATTGCGCATCATGTCATGCGCGCGGCCGCCGACAACCTGGTGCCGTTGACGCTGGAACTCGGCGGCAAGAGCCCGGTCGTTCTCGGCCGCTCGGCCGACATGCAGAAGGCGGCAAACCGGATCATGGCTGGCAAGACGCTGAATGCCGGGCAGATCTGCCTCGCCCCTGACTATGCGTTTGTGCCCCGCGAGAAGCTCGGCGAATTTACCGCTGCGGCCACCAAGGCGGTCGAAACGATGTATCCCTCGGGCCTGAAGGACAACGAGGACTACACCTCCATCGTCAACCAGCGCCACTATGACCGCCTGATGGGATATATCGACGAAGCCAAGTCCAAGGGCGCGCAGGTGATCGAGATCAATCCGACCGGCGAGAACTTCTCCCAGCAACCGCACCACAAGATGGCGCCGCATATCATCGTCGACCCGTCTGACGACCTGAAAGTGATGCAGGACGAGATTTTCGGCCCGATCCTGCCGATCAAATCCTATGCCGATACCAAGGATGCTGTCGGCTACATCAACCAGCACGCCCGCCCGCTGGGTCTCTACTATTTCGGCGAGGATTCGGCGGAAAAGGATTACGTGCTCAACAACACGACGTCTGGCGGTGTGACGGTGAATGACGTGATCTTCCATGTCGCGCAGGAAGACCTGCCCTTCGGCGGCGTCGGCCCCTCGGGCATGGGTTCGTACCACGGCCGCGAAGGCTTCTACGAGTTCAGCCACAAGAAGTCCGTGTACACGCAAACCGGCAGCGAATTGCTTGCGATGATCCGCCCGCCTTACGGCGACAAGTTCCGGGCGCAGGTGAAAAGCCGGCTGAAGCGCTAGCGGCCCGAAGCACAGCCATGCTTGCGGCCGGGCTTGCCGCGGGAGACCTTATGGAGATCGTCTTTATCTATGGCGGCCCGGCGACCGGCAAGTACACGATCGCCCGGCAGGTCGCCGAGGCGACGGGCCTGCCGCTCTTCCACAACCACCTGGTGGTTGACGCCTTGCTCTCGACGTTCGAGTTCGGCAGCCCTGCCTTCGTCCGCTTGCGCGACCGATTCTGGATGGATGTCTTCGAAGCCGCTGTTGCCGAAGGCCGGTCGCTGGTTTTCACCTTCCAGCCGGAGCCGACTGTCCGTCCTGATTTCCCGGATCGCGTGCAGCAGGTGTTCGAATCCGCCGGAGGCAAGGTGCATTTCGTCCACCTGACCGTTTCCCGGCAGGAGCAGGAGCGGCGGCTTCCCGCCGCCGACCGCGCTGCTTTTGCCAAGATGCGGTCGATCACGATGCTTCGCGAACTGCACGACTCGTTCCGGGCCTGCGAAGCGGCGATGCCGGCGCCCTCGTTGCGGATCGACACCACCGCAACGGCGCCTCACGACGCCGCCGCGCGGATCGCCC
>JBGSKI010000098.1:0-2909 GCA_041741315.1 Hyphomonas sp.
GGCCGCTCGCCGATGGCGCAGCCGCCCGGCAGCGACACGGTCGCATGACCCGAGCGCGCGATCAGCGGCCCGAGCACGTTGAAGCTCGCCCGCATCTTCCGCACCTGCTCGTACGGCGCGATCGTACTCTTCAGCTCCGCCGCATTCAGGTGGCAGGTCGACTCGCCCTTCGGCCAGTAGACTTCCACCCCGAGCGTCTCCAACAATTGCGCCAGGAAGCGCGTGTCCGCCAGGCTCGGCATGTTGGTGAGCGTCACCGGCTGGTCCGTCAGCAGGCATGCGACCATCAGCTTCAGTGCCGAGTTCTTGGCACCGGAAACCGGGATGCGGCCGTTCAGGGGCGTGCCGCCTTGAATGATAAGTCTGTCCATGGAACGCCCTTATACAGCGCTTCGCGGCTTTGAAAGGGCCGGAATGTGTTGTGCTAGGGCCTGGTTCAGGAAAATGCCAGCGGCAGGGATGACAGGTCTGAACCGGGCGGCCGGGAATTGGTGCCTTGCTGCCCGTGGCCATTGATGACGGAATGACCGGACGCGCCTGCGACCGGACATTTCGAGTTCAGTCTCTGTCAAAGCCCGTGCCGCGATCCGCCCCTCAGAAACGGTAACGCAGGCTCAGACGCACCTGCCGCGGTTCGACGGGATGGAAGTGGATGTCTTCCACGGGCGATGCTTCGCCGGCGAGTTGGGACTCATAAAAATAAGTGATGTCAGCATCCTTGGAGTCGAAGGCGTTCAACAGTTCGAGGCCAAGGGTCAGGTGCTGCCAGTCAACCGTCGCAGCAAAATTCACGATCGTCGTGTCACCGGCTTCCAGCGAACCGTCCTCGATCAGCGGCGCCCCGCCGAAATGACGCAGACGGCCACTGACGGTCCAGGGATCGAACCGCGCGACGAAGCCGCCACCGATCACATTCTTCACGGCACCCGGTATTTGGATCTCACTGCCCGGAATGTCGAACTCGGATTCAGTCCAGGCCGCGCTGAGGTCGGCGACCAGCCAGTCCGCCGGCTGCCAGAAGAGGGTGGTCTCTATTCCGGTGCGGGTCGAAGCGTCATTTGCCTCGGTCGTGCCGGCATCGCCGACAAAGACAAGTTCCGACTCGAGATCGAGGGTAAACACAGAAACCGAAGCCTTCATGTCGCCCCGCTCCATCCGCGCCCCTATCTCTGCGCCTTCTGCCTTCACCAGGATTGGTACGGGTATTGCCGGGTCGCCGCTGGCAGGATCGAGCGTTATGGTTGCCCCACGCACGTCGTTGGAATGGAACCCCTGGCCGTAATTGGCATAGAGTTCGATTCCGTCCGCCGGACGCCAGGCGAAGGCGACACTGGGCGAAAGCTGCGTGTCATCCGCTGTTCCACCGTTCGCAGGCTGGCTGCGCGCATTGACGTCGGCGTCATAATAGTCCCCGCGCATGCCCAGTGTTCCGCGCAGGCGGTCGGTCAACGCGAGTTCGGCCTCGCCCCAGGCGGACACGCTCGTTTCAGTCACACTGTCCTGACGGACGGTCGAGAGCCGTTGGCGTGCGGCGGTCCGGAACAATCCGACATCGGAGATGTCGTCCTTGCGAACATCAGCCCCGAAGCGGAGTTTTACCCGGTCCGTCAGGATCTGTTCGTGCTTCAGGCTTGCGCCATAGTACGTGCGTTCATCAAGTTGCTCGAATTCGTCACCGTCAACCGGGTCCTCGAGGAAATAGGTGAAATCGGAGAACAGGGAGAGTTCATAATCCACAAGATAGGCAGTCAGCTCTGTCGAGTCCCCGTTCCGGTCGTCATGAACGGCATGGCCAGTCAGGCCATACCGGTGGGTCTTGCCGCCAAGGTTGGGGTCGATTGCTCCAAAACGTCCGATCAATCCCGATTGTACGGCCCGCTGCGGAATCTGGTCGGTCGCCGTCCAGGAGCTGTCATGGCCGGAGACGGCTGTTTCAAATCGCCAGGGCCCGGTTTCGTGAACCAGTTTGGCAAAACCATTCAGCTTTTCGAGATCCTGATTCAGTTCCCAGGGACCGTCATAGGTCTGCGTTTCGCCCGCCAGAAGCAGGTGCGTATCCGGTCCGGTCGCCATGCTTCCGGCGGCCACGGCCCGGAGGTAATTGTGTTCCCCGCCCGATACCTCGGCAAAGGTATTTTCGAGCGTGTCATAGGTCTTGTAGCGGGCGGAACCGGCGGCTGAGAAATCGCCGTTGAAGGCCCGGTAGGGACCTTTCCAGTAGTCCACGCGCTCCACGATCTCCGGGATGACGAAATTGAGGTCGAGATAGCCCTGGCCATGGCCATGGGTGCGCAGGTTCACCGGCACGCCATCGACGCTCGCTGAAAAATCGGTTCCGTGATCGAGGTTGAAACCGCGCAGGAAATACTGGTTGGCCTTGCCTTCTCCGGAATGCTGGGTGGCCACGGCACCGGGAATCACCTCGACCAGTTCGCCGACACGCGAGAGTGGGCGGTCTTCGAAGTCCGCATAGCCGACGACCCCTTCGCTGGCTGCACCTGCCTCGCCGATCAGTTCCAGGCCGCGCCCGTGCACGATGACCGTTTCGAGCCGGTCGTCCTGATCTTCGGCCCATGAAGGAAGCGTGAAGGACAGGAATGTGCCAATGGTTGCGATCACCAGAGCGGGCTTCATTGCGGAACACTTTCGAATTGCAAACCGTTCTGCTTGTTTTGGTAAAGCGCAATACCAAGGGCAAGAGCCATGTCGTCTCGACAGCCCTCAGCGCCTCACCCATGGAGCCGCAGTGGCAGGTGCTTCAGGCCCCTCAGGCCGGGCCGCATGATCCAGCGCAGGGTCATCGGGTCGCCCTCGATGGCAAGGCCCGGATAGCGGCCGAGGATCGCCTCCAGCGCCGCGTCGCATTCGGCCCGGGCGAGGTGCAGGCCGAGGCACTGGTGCGGCCCGCT
>JBGSKI010000099.1:0-2221 GCA_041741315.1 Hyphomonas sp.
CGGCATCAACTGACCGGCGCGCCCGGGCCTTCCGGCGGCTTCTTCCGGCGGCGCAGCCGGATCTTCTGCCAGAAGCGCTTGCGCACCGGGGCAGGCAGGGTCTGCAGGTTCTCGATGAATGCTTCCGCGCAGGCCTTCCAGCTATAGCCCTCCGCATACGAACGGCAGGTATCGCGGTTGAGGTCGAGGCAGGCCTTCGCGCCCGCCGCCAGGTCGCCGCCCACTGGCGTGATCGTCCCGGCGCCCGATCCGGGGATCACGTCCCGTGGTCCGGTCGCATCGAACGCCGCCACCGGCGTGCCCGACGACATCGCCTCCAGCACGACCAGGCCGAACGTATCGGTCAGGCTCGGGAACACGAACACGTCGGCATTGGCATAGCAGGCGGCCAGTTCCTCGTTGAACTTCGCACCGAGGAAGCGGACCTTCGGATACCGCTTCTGCAGGTCTTCGCGCTGCGGCCCGTCGCCGACAATCACCTTGGTACCCGGCAGGTCGAGTTCCGCGAAGGATTCGATATTCTTCTCCACCGCGACCCGTCCGACATTCAGGAAGATCGGCCGCGCCATGCCAGCGAACGGATCGCCCGGCGAATCGGGTGCGACCCGCCGCGACGGATGGAACAGGTTCGTGTCGACGCCGCGCGTCCAGGCCACGAGGTTGATGAATTTCTGCTTGCGCAGTTCCTCCACCATCGACGGGGTCGGCACCATCACCTTGCCGGAATACTTGTGGAACCAGTGCACGAATGAATAGCCCCACGACACCGGAACCGGCAGGCGGGCCGAGACATATTCCGGGAACCGCGTGTGATAGGCTGTGGAAAACGGGTGCTTGATGGTCAGGCACATGGCGCGTCCGGCCATGCCGAGCGTGCCTTCGGTGGCGATATGCACGGCGTCGGGCTCGAATTCGTTGAACCGGTCCTCGATGGCCTTGCGCGCAAACAATGCCAGCTTGATTTCCGGATAGGTCGGCAGGGGCACGGTGCGGAATCCCTGTCCGGGATGCACGATTTCCCATACGTGGCCCATGGCCTCGCTTTCGGCGATCACCCGTTTCATCGTTCGCACGACGCCGTTCACCTGGGGGTCCCAGGCGTCAGTCACGAGCATGATACGCATCAGGACTCCATCATCGCCAACCACCCGCGCGCAACATGGCGGGCTTGCCATGGGCCGTAAAGGCCCGAATCACCGTAGCTGTTCAAGCCCGGCCGCTTGGTCCACGGTTGCAATTGAAAGGACCGTTTCAGGCACTCCTTAATCAATTTCGGGCATGCTTGCGACCATGGAGAAGGCACGTCAGATATTGGGAATAGACTGGTCCTCAGGCAGCCGCGCGCGCGTCGTGGTGCTGGTGGTGCTGGGCACGCTCGTCTGCATCGCCGTGGCCTTCGCGGTGGACAGCTACGATTTTGCGACCGGTGCCTGGCGCTGGGGCAAGGATCCGGTCAACAATCTGGTCATTCCGTCGCTGCTTGCGCCGCCATTCTTTTATCTCTTGCTGGAAAAGATGCGCCAGCTCGCCATCGCCCATGGCGAATTGCTGACCGTCGCAGCCACCGACAGCCTGACATCCGTGCTCAACCGCCGTGCGTTCACCGAGATCGTTGACGGATACCTGAAACGGATCGAGGAGTCGGAAAAGGCGTCCGAGAGCGCGCTGCTGGTCATCGACGTCGATCACTTCAAGGACGTCAACGACCAGTTCGGCCACGACAAGGGCGACGAGGCGCTGCAACTCATCGCAGCGACCATCCGCGCGGCCGTGCGCGAGACAGACCTCGTCGGACGCATGGGCGGCGAGGAATTCAGCGTTTTCATGCCGGCCCAGCCTCCCGGGCGGGCCTCTGCTGTCGCCGAGCGCATCCGTATGGCCATTTCGGAGGCGGTTTTCAGCCCCGGCGGTGTTCGCCACGGCCTGTCGGTGAGCGTCGGCGGTGTTGCGTTCAACCGGGCCCAATCCTTCGGCGACCTATACCGGGTGGCCGATGAATGGCTGTATGTGGCCAAGCGAAGCGGCCGCAACCGCGTCGAATTCCGCAAGCAGGAACCGGGAACCCGGCTGCCACTGCTCAACTAGGTTGTGGACTCATAATCTCTGAGCCAAAGGCGTGTTGAAGCAAGGAGGACGCTTGCCAGGAAGTTCCGCGCAAGCTTGTCGAACCTGGTGGCGACGCGCCTGAAGTGCTTCAGCCTGCAGAAGTAGCGTTCGACTT
>JBGSKI010000100.1:0-5480 GCA_041741315.1 Hyphomonas sp.
TTGCGGGCCGCGCGCGTCTCGTCCAGCCGCCGCGCGGGGGCGAGATATGGCGCGCCTTTCAGCGTCTCGTCGCCTTGCGCCGCGCGCCGGGCGATCGATTCCAGCGAGTCGCAGAACCGGTCGATCTCCGCCTTCGATTCCGACTCCGTCGGCTCGATCAGCATCGCGCCATGCACGACCAGCGGGAAATACATCGTCATCGGATGGTATCCCTCGTCAATCATCGCCTTGGCAATGTCCAGCGTCTCGATCCCGTCTGCCGTGAACGCATCCGAGAACAGCGCTTCATGCATGCAATAGCCTTCAAAGGCCGGGCTCATCACCGTCTTGAGACGCGCCTGGATATAGTTCGCATTCAGCACGGCATCTTCCGATGCCTGCCGGATTCCGTCGGCACCATGGCTCAGCATGTAGGTCAGTGCCCGGACGAACATGCCCATCTGGCCATGGAACGCCACCATCCGGCCAAAGCTCTCGCTGGCATCGCCCTCGATATCCTCGACCAGCCGGAACACGCCATCCTCGTCCTTCACCACATACGGCACCGGCGCATAAGGCGCGAGTGCGTCTGACAATACCGTCGGCCCGGAGCCCGGTCCGCCGCCGCCATGCGGCGTCGAGAAGGTCTTGTGCAGGTTGATATGCATCGCGTCGACGCCAAGGTCGCCCGGCCGCACCCGCCCGGCAATCGCGTTGAAGTTCGCGCCGTCGCAGTAGAAATAGCCGCCGGCCGAATGGATCAGCTCTGCAATCTCGCGAATATCCGTCTCGAACAGGCCGCACGTGTTCGGATTGGTCAGCATGATGCCGGCCACATCGTCCGTCTTTTCCAGTTTGCGCTTAAGGTCGGCCATGTCGACCCGGCCGCGCTTGTTGGCCTTGATCTCGTCGACGATGAACCCACACTGCACGGCCGTTGCCGGGTTCGTTCCGTGTGCGGATTCCGGCACCAGAACGCGCTTGCGCGTCGCGCCATCGCCGCGCGCGATCAGGGCCTGCCGGATCGCCATCATTCCGCACAATTCGCCGTGCGCGCCGGCCTTCGGGCTCATCGCCACGGCCGGCATATTGGTCAGCAGTTTCAGCCATGTCGCCAGTTCGTCGATCAGCTCCAGCGCACCCTGCACCGTCGCCTGCGGCTGCAGCGGATGGATGTCGCCAAAGCCTGGCAGGCGCGCCATCTTCTCGTTGAGGCGCGGATTGTGCTTCATCGTGCACGAGCCGAGCGGGAAGAGACCGAGGTCAATCGCATAGTTCTTCTGGCTGAGGCGCATGTAATGGCGAACCGCCTGCGGCTCCGACAGGCCCGGCAGACCAGTCGGCACCTTGCGCGCCACACCGCCGAGCCGGTTCTTGCCGCCCTTCGGTTTCGGAAAATCGACGCCGGTCGTGTCAGGCGTGCCGATTTCGAACAGCAAGCCTTCAACCTGTAACAATCCGCGAGAGCCGGAAACCGTGTCCACCGAAGAGGCTGCGTAATGCTGCGGAGCCGTCTGGCGGCCTTGAGAGTTCATCGACATCACACAATCTCCTTCAGCGCTGCCGCATAGGCCGCAATGTCTTCCTGCGTTGTGCATTCCGTCGCCGCGCACAGGATCACGTCGCCCAAATGCTCTTTCGGGAACAGGCGGCTCGCGCGGACGCCGCCGACAATGCCCGCCTCGTCCAGCATGGCGAGCACGGCCTCGGCATCCATCGGTGTACGGAACGCAAACTCGTTGAAAAAGTGCGGCGTCAGGATCTCGACGCCTGGCACGGCGGCCAGCGCATCGGCAAGGTCACACGCCGCTTCATGGTTGAGTCGCGCCATCTGCTCCAGTCCGCGCCCCCCGAGCAGAGTCATGTGCGCCGTGAAGGCTAGCGCGCAGAGGCCCGAATTTGTGCAAATGTTCGACGTCGCCTTGTCGCGCCGGATATGCTGCTCGCGCGTCGACAGGGTCAGCACGAAACCGCGCTTGCCATCGGCGTCGACGGTCTCGCCGCACAGGCGCCCCGGCATCTGGCGCACCAGCTTTTCCCGGCAGGCAAACAGGCCGACATACGGCCCGCCAAAATTCAGGCCATTGCCGATCGACTGGCCCTCGCCGACAGCAATGTCGGCGCCCATCTCGCCCGGCGGCATGACAAGGCCGAGCGACACGGCCTCGGTGAACACCGACACGAACAGCGCGCCCTTGCCATGCGCCGCCTCGGCCACCGGGCTCATATCCGTCACCGTTCCGAAAATGTTCGGGGACTGACCGATCACGCAGGCCGTGGTGTCGTCGGCTGCCCCGGCAAGCTCCAGTTCGCCATCCACCGCCACCGGCAACTGGACAACGTCCAGCCCCTGCGCCTCGCACAGCATCCGCGTCGCCGCCGCATAGTGCGGGTGCAGCCCGCCGGACATCACGATCTTCTTGCGCCGTGTCACACGCGCCGCCATCACGGCCGCCTCGGCACAGGCGGTCGAGCCGTCATACATAGACGCATTCGCCACATCCATCGCCGTCAGTGCCGCTACCTGGGTCTGGAATTCAAACAGCGTCTGCAAGGTGCCTTGCGCGATTTCCGGCTGGTAGGGCGTATAAGTCGTCAGGAATTCCGAGCGTTGGATGATCATGTCGACGCTGGCCGGCACGTGGTGCTTGTAGGCGCCGGCACCCACGAAGAACGGCCCCGCCGATGCGGCCCGGTTCTTCGCGGCGAGGCGCGACATGTACCGCTCCACCGCCAGTTCCCCCTGATGGTCCGGCAGGCCCTCGATGGTGCCGTTCAGCCGCGCCGCCACCGGAACGTCCGCATAGAAATCATCGACAGATTTCGCCCCGATGACCTTCATCATCGCCGCGCGATCGTCATCCGTCAGGGGAAGGTAACGCATGGATCAAAGTCCTTCGCAGAATTTCTCGTAGGCGGCGAGGTCCATGAGGCCCTCAAGCTGGCCCTTCTCCCGGATCGCGATCCTCACGAACCATCCCTTGCCTTCCGGGTCTTCGTTCACCGTTTCCGGCTTGTCGGCCAGAACGTCATTGGCTTCTTCTACCGTCCCGGTGACCGGCGAATACACGTCCGACGCGGCCTTGACGCTTTCCACCACGGCAAAGTCGTCGCCCTTGCTCACCGACCGGCCGGTGACCGGCAGTTCGACATAGACGACGTCGCCGAGTTGCCCGGCGGCGAACTTCGTGATGCCGATCGTGCCGGTGTCGCCCTCGACTTTGATCCACTCATGGTCTTCGGTAAAATAGGTTGTCATGAACCTCTCCTGTCCTAGCGTTTGTAATTGTGCGGAACGAATGGCAGCTGCACCACCACGGCCGGGCGCGGCTTGCCGCGCACCATCAGCTGGATCTCCGTACCCGGAGCAGAAAACCCTGCGCTGACATAGCCCATCGCCACGGGGTGATCGACACTCGGTCCGAACCCGCCGGACGTCACCAAGCCGATCATCCGTTCGCCTGCATAAATCTCCGTGCCTTCCCGGGCCGGTGCGCGTTCCAGCGGCTTGATGCCGACCCGCTTCGAATGCGGGCCGTCCTTCAATTCCTTCAGGATACGCTCCGCTCCCGGAAAATCGCCCCGCTCGCGCCGCACCTTCTGGATTACCCAGGACAGGTCCGCCGCCACCGGCGACACGCGCGGATCGAGATCATGCCCGTACAGGCACAGGCCCGCCTCGAGGCGCAGCGAATCCCGCGCGCCCAGACCGATCGGCTTTACCCGTTCATCGGTCAGCATTTCCTCGACCAGCGGCAGGCCCGCCTCCGGCTTCACCAGAACCTCGAAACCGTCCTCGCCGGTATAACCGCAGCGCGACACGATGCAGCGCGTCCCGTTCAGCTCGAACGGCATGTGCTGCATGAATTTCAGGTCCTCGCAGCCGGGGAAAAAATCCGTCATCACGTCGACCGCTTCCGGCCCCTGCAGGGCAAACAGGATGCGGTCATCGGCGCGCGTCAGCACGGCCCGTCCCGCCAGCGCCTTTTCGAACACCGCCCAGTCCTGGTCCTTCATCGCGCCATTTACCACGATATAGAGACTGCCCTGCGCCTCCTCGCCAATCGGCCGCGTAACGATCAGGTCGTCGAGAATGCCCCCAGCCGCATCCAGCAGTACGGTCAGGCGCGCCTGGCCCGGCTTCAGCCCGGTAATATCGCTCGGCACCAACTCCTCAACCATCGCGGCGATCCTGGCATGGGCCTCGTCGCCTCCGCCGATGCCTTCTTCTAGGCTCAGGAAACACGGGCCCATGTGCGAGACATCGAACAGGCCGGCATGCTTGCGGGTCCACAAGTGCTCTTCCATGACGCCGGCCGGGAACTGCACCGGCATCTCATAGCCTGCAAACGGCACAAGCTTGGCCCCGCATGCGACATGAATGCCGTGCAGCGGCGTGCGCTTCAGGTCTTCGGGGGTAATGTCTGCCATGGCGCCCTCATAATGAGTGACGTGCCGGCCAGGTGCCGCATTCACGTCGCCCCCGCTGTCTCGGGCGCCTGAGAGATTCCGCCCGGAATCCGGGCTTGCTCCTTCGGCGAGACAGCACCCAAAGGCCTGCCTCTTTCCAGCGTGTTGGTTCTCTCCCGGCCCTTTTTGCCTGAGCGATTCCGGGGCGGTTGCGCCTTCGGCGGCCACGACGGGCGTGGCTCTCTCCCGGGAGGAACTTGAACTGTCCCCCTGCTAGCGTGGATTCTGGCACGCCACAAGCGGCCACGGGCGGAACATGCGCTCTATCCCCAGGGATGATCGCTTTGCGGTCAGGCCACGCCTCTCATTCAGGGCGTGGCGCTCTGTGCGCGACGGGGTCAGGCTTCCGCCGCCGGCCCGCCGCCGAACCAGGCCTGTACGAGGCCCCAGGCACTTTTCGAACTGGCGACCACCTTGTCGGTCGCCCGCACCGCGCTGGAGGCAAGACCCCCGCAGCGCTTCAGCAGGTCAGTGATCACCGATGCCGATTCGCGCTTCACCCGTTCCAGCGCCTCGGCGGAGATCGACCGTGCCTGCACCGCTGACCAGCCCTTGAAGCTGCGGCAGCGGCGCTTGGCGAGATAGCCGAGCTTCAGTGTCATCATCGCATTCACCGCGCCATCCATCACCGGTCCGGCCACAAGCTCGCCCATCCGGCCGAGTACCGTGCCAATCACATCGCCCGTCAGGTCGGTCACGTCTTCCAGCGCCCGGCTGATCACCACGATCGCCGCGACATCGCGCAGGATGCGGAGGCTGCCGGCCAGGTGCGGCCGGCCGAAATAGATGCGCGAAATCTTCGCCACCAGGTTGGCATTGCGCCACAGCACGATGAAGGCATCCACCGTACCGTTCATCGACACCGCCGTCGCCATGCCCACCGCCACGGCCTCAGCATGAATCAGCGCATCTGCCTTCGCATCGAGCGGCTTCAGCAGCGCCTCGATCCGGCCCCGTTCGAACACTTCAAGGTCGCGCGACACCTGCACTGCGTCGGCGCTGTGCACGCGGGCCAGCAAGGCGCGGCCCTC
>JBGSKI010000101.1:0-3342 GCA_041741315.1 Hyphomonas sp.
GAAGGGATTGGCGAGGCCGCCGGTCGCCGCAATCAGGGCCGCGAGCTGTACCGTGTCGAAGGCAAGCTGCAGGGTCGCTTCCCAGCCGCGCGTCAGCCGCTGGCTCTGGAAGGCGAAGGACAGGAACACGTTGAGCCAGGCCGAGGCCGCGATGATCGACAGGCAAAGGGCCAGCGGCACCTGGAACTTGAGCACGAAGGCGACGAACAGGACAGCGGCGGTCTGGCCGGCCACGGCCAGCCAGCGCAGCGTGATAAAGGTGCGCAGCCGCGTTCGCCCGAGAGCGGATTGCGCCGAGCCGAGCCCTTCCGGCGCGAGCGCAAAGATCGCATCGTCGAATCCGAGCCGGTTGTCGCGTGACGTGTCGTCCATATGCGCCTTATGCGGCAGCGTGACGCCCTCGCCAAGCGCGCCGCGCGCCAGCTATATGGGGGCATGCCTCCTTTCCGTCCTTTTGCACCGCTACTCTTCGTGCTTGCCGCCGCCTGCGGCCCGACGAACCCGCAATCCGGACCGGCACCGGCACATGGCGGGGCCGAGGCCGGCTGCATGACGCGGGCCTACCCCGAAATCGGCGGCCCGATCTCACTGGTCAACCAGGACGGCGTCCGCGTCACCGAGGAGACCTTCAAGGGCAAGCCGACGCTGATCTATTTCGGTTTCACCTTCTGCCCGGATGTCTGCCCGACCACGCTGGTGACCATCAAGCGCGCCTACGACCTGCTGCCGGAAGGCGCAGAACCGCCGCAGACCCTGCTGATCACGGTCGATCCGGAGCGCGATACGCCGGAAGCGCTGGCCAAGTACGTCACGACCAAGGCCTTCCCGGCGAACCTGCAGGGCCTGACCGGCACGCCGGAGGAAATCCGCGCCGCCGCCGACGCCTTCGTCGCGGACTATTCGCGCATCGAACAGCCGGACAGCCAGTCAGGCTACCTGATGGATCACACGTCCTTGATCTATTTGATGGACTCAGACTGGAAGCTGAAGACCTTCTTCACCCACGAAGACACCGACGCCTCCGTCGCGGCGTGCCTTGTCCAGCAATTGCAATAGGCCCTACTGGGCCGTCCAGCCGCCATCGATCGAAATCTCGGCCCCGTTGATCTGTTCGGCATCCGGCGAACAGAGGAAGGCCGCAAGGCCGGCAACCTGTTCGGGCTTCACGAATTCCTTGGTCGGCTGGGCGGCCAGAAGGACGTTCTTCTTGACGTCCTCTTCGGTCATGCCGCGCGCCTTTGCCGTATCGGCGATCTGACCCTCGACCAGCGGGGTCAGCACGTAGCCGGGGCAGATCAGGTTGCAGCGGACGCCATGCTCGGCGCCTTCGAGCGCGACCACCTTGGTCATGCCCGACAGGCCGTGCTTGGCGGCAACATAGGCCACCTTGAAGGGTGAGGCGACCTTGGCATGGGCGCTGCCCATGTTGAGGATCCGGCCCCAACCCTTCTTCTTCATGCCCGGCAGGGCGAGGCGGATCGTGTGGAAGGATGCCGTCAGGTTCAGCGAAATGATCAGGTTCCACTTCTCGACCGGGAAATCCTCGATCGGCGAGACGAACTGCACCCCCGCATTGTTGACGAGAATGTCCGCGCCGCCGAAATCCTTTTCGACATAGGCCATCAGGCCCGAAATCGCCTCCGCATCGCTGAGATCGGCGGCGGAATAGCCGGCCTTGATGCCATGCGTCTTTTCCAGTTCCACCCGCTGCGCCTCGATTGCGCCGGCGTCCCCGAAGCCGTTCAGCACGATGTTGCAGCCATTCGTGGCGAAGCGTTCGGCAATTGCCTTGCCGATGCCGCTCGTCGATCCGGTGACGAGGGCGGTTTTTCCTTTGAGCATGTCGGTCATCCTTGGGGGCTTGGCGGTGGACGGGGAGGGGGTAAGGTCTTTTCCACGGCTTTTGAAGTAAAAGCACACGAAAGGCGCGTGTTCCATGGGCGGTGAGATCGGATCTTTCGTCGAGGCGTTCCCGCGCTTCCTGTTATGGACGGCCAGCGCGGGCGTGCTGCTGGTGGTCGCCAGCACGGTCTACATCCTGCTGACGCCCTGGAAAGAACTGGCACTGGTGAAGACAGGCAATGGCGCGGCCGGAATCGCCCTTGCCGGGGCGATTGGCGGGCTCGCCATCCCGATCGCATCGACGCTGGCCTCCAGCGTGTCCTGGTTCGACCTGGTGATCTGGGGCGTCGTGTCGCTGCTGTTGCAACTGATTGTCTACCGGCTGATCGACCTCGTGCTGCGCGACATTCCCGACCGGATCAACAATGACGAAACCGGCGCCGCCATCGTCATGGCCGGTGCCAAGCTCGCCTCCGCCATCATCCTTGCTGCGGGTCTCTGGGACCCCGCCCTGCAGCGCTTCTGATGCCGGAGCACGAAATGCGCCGCTTCGACTGGATCATCTACGTCGTCGTCCTCGGTGCGGTGCTGCTGACCCTGTTTGCCAACGGACGGGATGCCGATGCCCCCGAACCGCCGCCGCCGCTGCTTGAGGCGGAAGGCCCGACCCTGCCCCCGCCCTCGCCGCTCGACGAGCAGGTGCTGGTGCATGTCGATGCACCCAAGGACGGCATCGGCACGGCCTTCGCGATCAATCGCGAGGGCGAGTGGATCACGGCGCGGCACGTGGTCGACGGCTGCAATTCCGTCGGCCTGCTGGTCGCGCCCGGCCAGTACGTGCCGGCCGTGTCGGTGACCGTCGATCCGGACCATGACCTTGCGCTGATCTCGACCGGCCGCAGCCCGCACCCGGTCAAGATGGATCTGACCACGCCCTTGCGGATCGGCACCGAAGGCTACCATGTCGGCTATCCGCAGGGCCGGCCCGGCGAAGTCGCCACCAAGCTGATGTCGCGCTCGAAACTGATCACACGGGGCCGGCGCGACAGTTCCGAACCGATCCTCGCCTGGGCCGAGATCGGCCGCACGCAGGGCCTGTCCGGGTCGCTCGGCGGGATTTCCGGCGGCCCGGTATTCGACCGCAACGGCCAGGTGCGGGGCGTGATTGTCGCCGAAAGCCCGCGCCGGGGGCGGATCTTCACCGCCGCGCCCTCGTCGATCGAGGCCTTCCTGACCAGTGTCGGCGTGCGCCGGGAGGACGGCGAGACCGATGCCTTCAATGTTGACACCTATGGCCCCAAGTCTGACAACGCGCGCCGGATGCTCCAGGTGGTCAAGGTCGCCTGCAAGGTGGAACTGGAATGATGTTTGCCGACCGGCTGATCGAGGCAACGCGCACGCACGGTCCGCTGTGCGTCGGGATCGACCCGCATCAGGGCCGGATTCCGGCGCTGTTCGGAGGCGATACGCCGGACGGCGTGCGGGCCTGGGGCCTGGCCA
>JBGSKI010000102.1:0-10152 GCA_041741315.1 Hyphomonas sp.
GTAACACAAAGGCCACTCGAAAGTGGCCTTGGTTGAGTGCGAGTCCGCAATCCGATCAGCGCTTGCTGAACTGCTTCCTTCGGCGAGCACCGTGCAAACCGACCTTCTTGCGTTCGACTTCGCGCGCATCACGCGTGACGAACCCGGCCCGGCTCAGCTCAGGCTTAAGCGCCGCGTCATAGTCGATCAGGGCACGCGTGATGCCGTGGCGCACCGCGCCGGCCTGGCCGGATTCACCGCCGCCGTGCACGTTGACCTTGATGTCGAAAGCCGCGTCGTTGGCTGTCAGCAGCAGCGGCTGGCGGGCGATCATGATCGACGTCTGGCGGCCGAAATATTCGTCGATCGCCTTGCCGTTGATGGTGATCAGGCCCTGACCCTTCTTCATGAACACGCGGGCCACCGAAGACTTGCGCCGGCCGGTGCCGTAATTCCAGTTGCCGATCATTTCGCCGTTCCTTGGATGTCGAGCGCCTTGGGCTGCTGCGCGGTGTGCGGGTGCGTGGCACCGGCATAGACCTTCAGCTTCTTGATCATCGCGTAACCCAGCGGACCCTTGGGCAGCATGCCCTTGACGGCCTTTTCGATGGCGCGGCCGGGGTGCTTGGCCTGCATGTCCTTGAAGGACGTGGCCCGAATGCCGCCTGGATAGCCGGTGTGGCGGTAGTAGATCTTGTCGTTCAGCTTGTTGCCGGTGAAGCGGGCCTTTTCGGCATTGATAATGACGACATGGTCGCCGGTATCGATATGCGGAGTAAAGTCAGGCCGGTGCTTGCCGCGCAGGCGCTTGGCGACGTAAGAAGCAAGGCGTCCGATGACGACATCGGTCGCGTCGATCACGACCCAGTTGGTCACTACGTCGGCGGGTGCGTTATAGGTTTTCATCGCTCTACTAAGAGCCTCTCGCTTTCGGAGTTCATGGAATGCAATTCAAGCGCTGGCGTTTAAGCGCCACTTCCCGCCTTGTCAACGCAGGGCTTGGGCTCAGTCTGCTTTTTGCAGCGGCAGCCTGTTCGAAGAAGGAAAAGGCGCCCGAACCCGCCCCGGAATCTTCAGAAATCACTGCAGATGTGCCCCTTCCGGCCGTTTGGGCAACCCGCTCCCTCGAAGGCCCCGTTTCCGCGATCGCGCTGTCAGGCGGCCTGAACGGCCTTCTGGCGGTCGCTTACCAGCGCGGCGGGCTGCAACTGTTCAACATGGAAGCCGAACGGATCGGCGAGCCGGTGAAGTTCCGCATCAAGGCGCTGGGCGGCGGCCAGGCGGCAACCATCGGCGGCGCCAATATCGTCGTGTTCCCGGGCGTCACCATCGATGGCGACATGAAAGCCTATGTCTATGGCGAGGGCCTGATGGCCCCGGCGCAGGTCGATCTGCCCGTTGACGGCGAGAAGATGATCGACGGCGTGTGCACCGGCCCGGCGGGTGGCGAGGGCGTGATGCGCCTCGCGTTCTGGACGGCGGCCAACAATACCGTGCTGCAGGCCGGCATGCTGCGCGAGCAGGAGGGCGAGTTCACCTGGGTGCGCGACGCCTCGACCTTCACCGATTTCCCGATCACCTCCTGCGCCTACACGCAGGATACGCTGGTCGCCTCACCGCGCGCCAGGTCTGCCGCGCCGCTGGTGCGGGGGGACTATTCGGCCCTGCTGTCGCTCGAGGATGATAACGGGCTCCTGGTCTCGACCGATCTCGGCATGACGACGTCTGTTGTCGATGTGCAGGACGGCATCTCGGTTCGGGCCCCGGACAAGCCTGACGCCATGGCGGCGATGGGGACGATGATGTCCGGCGGCTATCCCGGCGGGCTGATCGTGCTGGCCGGCGAGGTTGCGCCGGGCGACAATCAGGTCGTCTTCGTCGATCCCACGGCGCTGACCGCCGGCACCCGGTAAGCCGTCTGCCAGACGAGCCGAACGGCGGCCAGGGTCACGATCACGCCAAGGGCCTGGTGCACGAGGGCCAGGGTCATCGGAGCAGCGCTGAGAAGGGTCAGGATACCCCAAACGGCCTGCACCGAGACCAGCGCGGCCAGGATGGCAAAGCCCCTCCCCTGCGCCGTCCGCCGGAACGCCCAGGCGCCACCAAGCGACCCGGCCCAGATCGCATAGGCCAGCATGCGATGGTTGAACTGTGTCGCGGCCCGGCCCTCGAACAGGCTGCGAAGCCCAAGCGCCTGTTCGAAATAGTGCGACGGCAAGAACTCGCCCGCCATCAGCGGCCAGTCATTATAAGTGCGCCCGGCATCGAGGCCGGCGACCAGCGCCCCGGCCGCCATCTGGAGGAAAATCGCACCCAGCAGCAAGCGGGCCAAAATCCGGCCAGCAGCGGGCACGGATACCCGCTGAACCAGGCCAATATCCAGCCAAAGCCAGGCCACATAGGCTATGATCAGCAGCGCCAATACGAAGTGCGTCATCAGGCGATATGGCGCGACATCGACCCGGGTCGTTTCGCCAATCCCGCTCGACACCATCCACCACCCAATCGCCCCCTGCAGCCCCCCAAGCGCCACCAGAATCAGCAGTCTCAGCAACAGAGGCCGGGTCAACCAGCGGCGAACTGCGAACACCGCAATACCCCCCATGGCGACCAGTCCAATCATCCGCCCGAAGAAGCGGTGCCCCCATTCCCACCAGTAGATCTGCTGGAATTCCGCCATCGACATGCCAGCATTCACCAGCCGGTACTCGGCTGTCTGCCGGTACTTGGCGAGCGCACGCTCCCAAGCCTCAGCCGTCAAGGGTGGCAACGAGCCCTTGATCGGGTCCCATTCTGTAATGGACAGGCCAGAATCGGTCAGCCGCGTCGCCCCCCCGATCAGGATCATCGCATAGACCATCAGGCCGACCAGGATCAGCCAGCGGCGAATCCAGCGTGCGGCATCAGGTGAGATTGCGGTATGGGTCATGCGCCTTAATTGACGCGGGGCGTCCGGCCCGCAAGGGTCTCCGAGGTCGCATCCGCAGAAAGGACCATGCCATGCGCAAGCCCGTCGCCGCCCTGGTGCTGCTGATCTACATGGTCGCCTATGTCGTGCTCATCGGAACCGTTGCCAGCCTGATTGCCGGCTGGCCGCGCTGGGCGATGCTGGTCTTCTTCGTGGTTGCCGGTATCGGCTGGATTTTCCCGCTGAAGCCGCTGTTCGCCTGGATGCACCGGGGAACCAAACCCGGCGAAGACGAGTGACTACTCGTCGGAGCTGCGCCGCGCCGCTTCCCTGAGGCGGGCCATCAGAACGGCCGGGTCATCCGACATGTCGGCTTCTTCGACGGACGGATAGTCATCGTCCTCCTCGATCTCGTCGAGCTTGGGTTCGAACGCGTCTTCGGTGGGAGCCACGATTTCGTCCAGCGTTTCCGGTTCGGCCTCCGACTTCAGGCGGCCCATCACGGTCTCACCGCCGACGAGGGTCTGCCCCTGCCAGATCAGCTGTCCGGCGGAGGCGGGCATGTAGACATCGCACCAGCCGCCAAGGCGGCGCGTGCCTAAGGCCCGGCCAAGCCGAGCGATGTCGCCGGCCACCATGTCGATGTCGAGACGCGGGCCGAAACCGCCGGAGGACAGCCGCACGCCAACCTGCTGGCTACGGCTCTCGAACGTCAGGTAGGCCTTGGCGAGGCCCGTATCGTCCGGCCGCATGGCCAGCGGCACCGAGGAATCCCCAGCTTCAACGATCACCGTTTCGAGGCTGCCGGAGATCGGCGTGTAGATCTTGTTGGTGGTATACGGCGCGGACGAGATGCGCACGCGGACCGCCGGAGCATCGCCGAGGCGCAGCTCCTGCGGCGTTTCGCTGGCCGGTTCGATCGACACCACGACACCGTCGCACGGGGCGACGATGGCGCTCGCCATGTCCGGCGGGGTTCGTCCGGACCAGCGCGCCGCCAGCATGACGGCAAGGAAGGCCACAAATCCGATCCAGAACAGCGGCCCCCAGAACATCCCGAGCAGCAACGCCACCAGAAGCGCCGCGAGCGCTGCCGCGACGCCTTCGATGTCGAAACCGCCGCTCAGCCACGGCATGGACTTGCGGTCCAGGTCATCCAACATGAGGCGATCTTCCCTTTATTCTGCGGCGAGCGCCAGAGTCGCGCTGCGGGCCTGTCTTTCCCACATATCGGCGTATTTGCCCGCCTTGGCCAGCAGGGTTGCATGATTGCCGCGCTCGATCACCCGTCCGGCTTCCAGCACGAGGATTTCGTCGGCGGATTTCACCGTCGACAGACGATGGGCGACCATCAGCGTGGTGCGCCCCCTGGAGGCGGCTTCGAGCGCGTCCTGGACTGCCTCCTCCGTGGCGCTGTCGAGGGCAGATGTGGCCTCGTCCAGCACGAGAATCGCAGGGTTCGCCAACACGACACGGGCGATTCCGACGCGCTGCTTCTCACCGCCGGACAGTTTCAGGCCGCGCTCACCGACGCGGGTTTTCCAGCCTTCCGGCAGGCTTTCGATAAAGTCGAGCAGCTGCGCGCTCGCCGCCGCCTCGCGCACCTCCTCGTCGGTCGCGTCGGGCCGTGCATAGGCGATGTTCTGGCGGATCGTGTCGTTGAACAGCACGACGTCCTGCGGCACGAGGCCGAGCGACCGGCGCAGCGATTCCTGGGTCAGGTGGCGCACGTCATGCCCGTCGACCAGGACCCGGCCGGCCTGCACGTCATAGAACCGGAACAGCAGCTTAAGCAGGGTCGACTTGCCGGCGCCCGACGTGCCGACAAAAGCGATCTTCCTGCCGGGTTCGAGGTCGAAGCTGACATCGCTGACCCCGACGGCACGGCCCTCATGGCTGAACGCGACCTGTTCGAAGACGACGCGGCCCTGCGGATGTGTGAGTTCCACGGCGTCCGGCGCATCGACAATGTCGGCCTTCATGCCGAGCAGGCCATAGAGCTTTTCGAGGTCGACCGCGCCCTGCTTGATCTCGCGCCAGGCCCATCCGAGGATGTTCAGCGGCGCGTAGAGCGACAGCATCATCAGCATGACCGCCGTCAGGTCGCCAATCTGCATCCGGCCGGCCATGACGTTCCAGGCTGACAGCGCCATTACTGCGAGCAAGCCCAGGTTCATGACCAGCGCCTGCATGGTGTTCAGGATGTACATCGACCGCACCGTGTCGACATAGTGCGCGTTATAGGCGCCCATCGCCTTGTCGAAGCGGCCGGTTTCCCGGCGTTCGGCCGCGAAGGATTTTACGGTCTCGAAATTGGTCATGATGTCGACGGCCATGGCGCGGAAATGCGTGTCGGCCTCGTTCATCTTGCGGCGCTGGCGCACCCGCCACTCCGTAATCATGACGGTAGAGATGACATAGACGACGATGGTGGCGACCGCGATCAGCGCGAGCTTGTAGTCATAGGCGACGCCGAGGGCGATGGAGGCGAGGATCAGGCGCACGAAGGTCGGGCCGATATTGAAGGCGAGAAAGCGGATGAGATAGTCGATCGCGCCTGCCCCGCGCTCTATCACCCGATTCAGGGCTCCGGTGCGGCGGGTCTGGTGGAAATTCAGCGACAGCATCTGGGCGTGCCCGAAGGCATCGACGCTGGCGACGCGCTGGGCATCCTGGCTGACCGGGGCGAACAGCCAGTCGCGCAGTTGCGGGATGCCGCCGGCCGCGAACCGCACGCCGATGCCGATCAGCAGCCAGACCAGCGCGGTTCCGAACACCGCCGCCGTGCCATCCGACGGCAGGACCTTGTTGATCGCCTGCCCGATCAGCAGCGGCGAAACGACTTCCAGCACCGATGCGCCAAGCGTCAGAACCACGGCGACCAGCATGACCAGCCGCCATTTCTTCAGCTCCGGTCGCCAGAGCAGTTTCAGGATGCGCGCGATCGACATCGACAGGCCGCCATCGGCGCTCTCGATCCTGTCATGGTCCGTGGCGGAAGTTGTGTCTGTCATTGACGCCATATGGGGCAGCTTGCTCCCCGTACCAGCCCGGTTCACCCGGGGAAACCGCTGCCGGACATGAATTTGGCGCTGGAAAGGGCCCGGGACGCCCCATATGACGGTCGGGAAGAAGGATATGAGGCGGTACCGAATGGCCGGAATAAAGTCGATCTGCGTGTATTGCGGCGCCTCCAACGAGGTGCGCCCAAGCTATATCCGGTTGGCTGAAGGGCTGGGACGCGAATTGTCGAAGCAGGACCTGCGGCTGGTTTACGGGGGGGGCGGGGTCGGCCTGATGGGGGCTTGTGCCCGGGCCGCGCACGAATCGGCCGGAGATGTGCTCGGGATCATGCCGAAATTCCTGCTGACCAAGGAAATGATCTACGAAGACGTCGAGACCCGCATCGTGCCTGACATGCACACCCGCAAGCAGATGATGTTCGACGAATCGGATGCCTTCATCGTGCTGCCGGGCGGCATCGGCACACTGGAAGAGGCGGTTGAGATCCTGTCCTGGGCCCGGCTCGGCCTGCACGCCAAGCCAATGGCCTTCCTCGACGAGGACGGTTTCTGGGCACCGTTCTTCGAACTGATGGACCATATCATCGACGGCAAGTTCACGCCGGCGAGCTTCCGGGCGACTCTGGTGCATTGCTCGACGCCGGAGGAGGCGATCGATGCCCTGCGGACGCGGATGATCGTGCTTGGGGAGTAGGCGTCAGACGCCGGTGAAGCCCTGCACCTGCTCGGCTTCCTTCTTGGTGAAGTCCATGCCGAGGGACAGCACGATGGTCGAGGCGATGAAGATCGACGAATAGGTCCCGATCACGATACCGAAGATCAGCGCGAAGCTCATGCCCTGCAGCACGGGGCCGCCGAGGAAAAAGATCGCGAACAGCGAGATCAGCGTCGTGCCGGAGGTCAGCAAGGTGCGCGACAGGGTCGTGTTGAGCGCCATGTCGATGACTTCGCGGTCGGGCATCTTCTTGTACTTGCGACGGTCTTCCCGCACCCGGTCGAACACGACCACCGTGTCGTTCATGGAATAGCCGATGATCGTCAGCAGGGCCGCGATCGAGGTCAGGTTGAACTCGATGGCAAGGAACGAGAACATGCCGAGCGTGATGATCACGTCATGCGCCAGCGCCGCGATGGCACCGATAGAGAACTGCCACTGAAAGCGGAACCAGATATAGGTCAGCATCAGGGCGAGCGCGACCACCAGTGCCGTGATCCCGTTGGTGAACAATTCCTTCGACACTTTCGGGCCGACCGAGTCATTGCGCAGGAACTGTTCGTCGGTCAGGCCGAATTTTTCCTTCAGCACCCGCACAACCAGCTCGTTTGTCGCGACCGAAGCGCGCTGGACTTTCTGCGAGTCCGGCAGGGCTTTGAAGTCGTCGCCAAGCAGGTCGGCCGGAGCTTCACCGAACTTGATGACGACGATCTCGCGGCTGTCGGTGCCGCTCGCGCTGTTCACTTCCGCGCCGAACGGCATCGCCTCGCGCACCGCCGGAACCGTGACGGTCTCGGTCCTTGCGAGTTCCATGACCGTGCCGCCGGCGAAGTCGACACCGAAATTGAGGCCACGCGTGGCCAGCATGTAGGCCGATGCGGCGATCACCAGCATCGAGAACACGGCCCCCGCCATGCGGAGGCTCATGAACTTGACGTTGGTCTGCTTTGGCCAGTACCTGATCAGCATGTCGTGTTTCCCGGCGCCTAGATGTTGAACCGCTTGGGCTTCATCACCTTCATCCAGCCAACCGTGATCATGCGCGTGACCACGTAGGCGGTGAAGACGGACGTGACGATGCCGATCGACAGGGTCACGGCGAAACCTTTCACGGGGCCGGAGCCCAGCAGGTAGAGAATGCCGCCGGCAATCAGCGTGGTGATGTTGGCATCCATGATGGTCGACAGGGCCCGTTCGTAGCCGGCCTGTGTGGCGGTGCGCGGCGCGCGGCCGTCATTCTGTTCTTCGCGGATACGCTCGAACACCAGGACGTTTGCGTCGACCGCCATACCGATGGTCAGGATGATGCCCGCGATGCCCGGCAGGGTGAGAGTCGCCCCGACACCGGACAGGCCGGCGAAGATGAGGATGATGTTCGCGCCAAGCGAAAGGACCGCGAAGAAACCGAGCATGCCGTAGGCCAGCACCATGAACACGGCGACGGCAGCAAGGCCGATGATCGCGGCAGTGTAACCGGCGCTGATCGAGTCATGGCCGAGCGTCGGGCTGACGGTGCGCTGGTCGAGGAACTGGACCTTGGCGGGCATCTCGCCGGCCTCGATGATCGCGGCGAGGTCCTGGGCCTCTTCCTGCGTGAAATTGCCGGTAATTCGGACGTTGCCGCCGGGGATCGGCTCGTTGATGCGCGGGGCCGACATGATCACGTCGTCGAGGACGATGGCGAACCGCTTGCCGGAATTCAGCCGCGTCGTCTCGTAGAACTTGCGCGCGCCGGCGCCGTTGAGGCGGAACGTGATCTGCGGCCGGTTGCCTTCGTCGAAACTCTGCGCCGCATTGGCGATATCCGAGCCGACAACTTCCGGGATGTTGCGAACCAGAAGCGGGCCCGATTCCGGACCGTCGAGCAGGCGGAAGCCCGGATTGACGACGCCGCGCTGCGCTGCGGCAATCGCGGTGGCGCTGTCGTCGGTGAGGTTGAAGGTCATGCGGCCATCGCGGCTCAGCAGGTCCTTCAGGCGCTGCGGGTCAGGCTCGCCCGGCGCTTCCAGCACGATCCGGTTGGTGCCCTGCGGGGTGATCGCGATTTCCGAGACGCCGTCCGGGTCGACGCGGCGGCGCACGATGGTCATCGTCTTGGCGAGGGCGTCCTTCATCAGGGCTTCCTGCGCCGCATCGGGGATGGTGACGGTGATCGTGTCGGGCGAGGTGACGCGCATCTCGTAAAGTTGCGCCCCGCCAATGGCACCGGCCAGGGGGCCGTTCAGCTTCTGCAGCCGGCGCAGCGCTTCGTCGGTATCGAACTTGCCGTCGGCGCCAGGCTGGGTGAGGCGGATATCGAGGCGGCCCGGGTGCGGCTCGGCAATGTGGCCGACGCGGGGCTCGTTGTCTTTCTTGTCGAGCGCGGAACGCACGTCGCGGGCGAACACCTGGAGACGGTTGCCGGCCACTTCCTCGGGCTCGATCTCCATCATCAGGTAGACGCCGCCCTGCAGGTCGAGGCCGAGATTGACGCCCTTCTTGGGCATCCAGCCCGGCGCACCGGACATGTTCACCACGTTCGGCAGCGCCATGATGACACCCCAGATCAGAATGAGGGCAATCAGGCCGACCTTCCAGGGAGGGAAATGGAGCATCTGGGATACCTTGTGAAGGAATGGGCCGCGGTGGACGCCTAGTCGTTGGCGGCGACCGGCTCGGCCTTGCCGCGAACCTCGATCACCATGGACTTGACGACGCGCACGCGCACCGTGTCGGTCAGGTCCAGCGACAGTTCATCCTCCGAGACCTTGGACACTTTGCCGATCAGGCCGCCCGACATGATCACCGTGTCGCCGCGCTTGATCGCCGAGATCATGGCGGTGTGCTTCTTGGCGCGCTGCTGCTGCGGACGGATCAGCAGGAAATAGAAGACCGGCAGCAGGATGATGAACGGCAGGAGCTGGGTGATCAGGCTCGGCGCGGGTGGGCCGGCAGGCGTTGCCTGGGCCAGGGCCGGAAGGGCCAGCACGACGGCTCCCGCAATCAGAGTGGCGAGCTTGTTCCGCATTATTCCGTCTCCTTGGCCCCGTAAAAGCTACGCCCCTATAGCTGTGCCCGGTGGGCTTGGCAAACAAGCCCTGCAGCCGGTTAAAGCGCCCGGGAGGCTCCTTCGGACAGAGGCGGCAGCGGGTGAGCCAGCTGAACTTCCTCAGGCTCGCCGGACCGGTGCAGTCGCAGCAGCTTCTGGCCATCCGGCGTATCGACCGGGGCAACAATGAAGCCGCCGCCGGCCAGTTGCGCCAGCAACGCCTCCGGCACCTGTTTGACGGCCCCGGTCAGCAGGATGCGGTCATATGGCCCCCGCTCCTCCCAGCCGGCGAGTCCGTCGCCGGTACGGACCGCCAGGTTCGACAGGCCAAGCTGCAGGATGCGGCGGCGGACGCCTTCCGTCAGCGTCTGGAAGCGCTCCACGGCGAACACTTCGGCGCAGAGTTCGGCGACCAGCACGCTGGTATACCCGGTTCCGGCACCGACCACGAGGACGCGGGCCTGCGGCGCCTGGCTGAGCTGCAGGGCCTGCAGCAACT
>JBGSKI010000103.1:0-7119 GCA_041741315.1 Hyphomonas sp.
GTCGGCGAGGTCGCCAGCAGCGAGTAGACTTTCGGAACGGTCGCAACATTGCGGTGCCCGCTGCGGCCGAGGCGGCGCAGGATGATCCGGATCATGCCTTCCAGCAGCTCCGGTTCGGATTTCACCAGCTTGTTCCAGCCGGCCCGCGACAGGGCCACCACTTCGGAATCGCGCAGCGCATAGACAGAGCCCGTATGCGGCTTGTCCTCGCGCACGCCGTCGCCGTTCTGGTCCGTGCCGCCCAGGAAGAGCGCCATCTCGCCCACCGGCTCGCCGGCGCGGATATGGCCCACGAACTCGTTGCCCGCCCCGAACGCGCCCAGCGCGCCGGACACCACGAAGTAGATCGAATCGGCCAGCTCTCCGGCCAGAAAGAGAGGTTGGCCGGCTGGCAGCGAGAACCAGCGCGCCTCCTTGCCCGCCGACCGCATGGCGCGCTGCGAGATATCCTTCAGCAGCGGAATCGTTTTCAGATCAGGATTGAGGGGGATCTGCATGTCCCGTTTCTTGCGCGCTCTGACAGGGGATTGAAAGCCGTCCATGCTCCCCGTTTACCATAAATCCGTTACCGAACCGGTGACATGGCCGTGAGCGGCGGCTAATCCTCGGCCCAAGTGTTAAGGAAGATCGCATGCCTGTTCTTAAATCGGCGCTGGATGTGTCCGGGGCGAAGTTTGCCGCCAACCGCAAGGCGATGGAGACCCTGCTCGCCGAGCTTCAGGCGAAGACCGCCCAGGCCGCCCTTGGCGGCCCGGAAGATTCCCGCCGCCGCCACACGGAGCGGGGCAAGCTGCTCCCCCGCGAACGTGTTGAGCGCCTGATCGATCCCGGCAGCGCCTTCCTCGAGATCGGCGCGCTGGCCGCCAACGGCATGTATGACGACGAGGCCCCCGGCGCTGGCCTGATCACCGGCATCGGCCGGGTCGAGGGCCGCGAATGCATGATCGTCTGCAACGATGCGACGGTCAAAGGCGGGGCCTATTTCCCGGTCACCGTGAAGAAGCACCTGCGCGCGCAGGAGATCGCCATGGAGAACCATCTCCCGTGCATCTACCTGGTCGACTCTGGCGGCGCGAACCTGCCGCACCAGTCGGAAGTCTTTCCGGACCGGGAGCATTTCGGCCGCATCTTCTTCAACCAGGCCCAGATGAGCGCCAGGGGAATCCCGCAGATTGCCTCGGTCATGGGCTCGTGCACTGCCGGCGGGGCCTATGTGCCCGCCATGTCGGACGAGACGATCATCGTGCGCAAGCAGGGCACGATCTTCCTCGGCGGCCCGCCGCTGGTGAAGGCCGCTACGGGTGAGATCATCTCGGCCGAAGACCTTGGCGGCGCCGATGTGCACGCCCGTCGCTCCGGCGTTGCCGACCACTATGCCGCGCACGATTCCCATGCGCTCGCCATCGTCCGCTCGATCATCCGCACACTGGCAAAGCCTAAACCGCAACCCTTCGACCTCACCGAACCGGCAGAACCGCTCTACGACCCGGCGGAAATGCACGGTCTCGTGCCGAAGGATGTGCGCGAACCCTACGATGCCCGCGAAGTCATCGCGCGCCTGGTCGACGGGTCGGACTTCCACGAGTTCAAGAAGCTCTATGGCGAGACGCTCGTCTGCGGCTTCGCCCGGCTCTACGGCATGCCGGTCGCGGTCCTCGCCAATAATGGCATCCTGTTCTCCGAGAGCGCCCAGAAGGCGGCCCACTTCATCGAACTTGCCGACCAGCGCCGCATCCCGCTCGTCTTCCTGCAGAACATTACCGGCTTCATGGTCGGCTCGAAATACGAGGCCGGCGGCATCGCCAAGGACGGCGCCAAGATGGTGACCGCCGTCGCCACCGCCAGCGTGCCGAAGTTCACAGTGGTCACCGGCGGCAGTTATGGGGCCGGCAATTATGGCATGTGCGGACGAGCCTATTCGCCCCGCTTCCTGTTCATGTGGCCGAACGCGCGCATCTCCGTGATGGGCGGCGAGCAGGCCGCCTCGGTGCTCGCGACCGTCAGGCGCGAGGGCATCGAACGCAAGGGCGGCGAATGGAGCGCTGCCGACGAAGACGCGTTCAAGCAGCCGATCCGCGACCTCTACGAGGCCGAAGGCAACCCGTATTTCTCCACCGCCCGCCTCTGGGATGACGGCATCATCGACCCCGCCGACACCCGCCGCGTCCTCGGACTCGCCCTCTCCGCCAGCCTCAACGCCCCCTTCGGCGACCGCGGCTTCGGTGTGTTCAGGATGTAGGTAGTCTCCCCGATGGCGGGCTGATCGCGTGACGCCTACCCTGTATTTCATCAGGAGCCCCGCGCCATGTCGAAGCATGTCTGCATCATCGACGGCCATCCAGACCCGCAACGCCCACACCTGATCCACGCTCTGTGCGATGCTTATGCCGATGGCGCCGTCGAAGCGGGTCACACGGTCGAGCGGATCGATGTGGGGGCGCTCACCTTCGGATGGCTCACCTCGCCCTCCGAATTCGAGACCGAACCGCCTGAACCCATATTGACCGAGCGGGCAAAGATCGCCCGGGCCGACCATGTTGTGATCGCCTTTCCCCTCTGGATGGGTGGCGTGCCAGCCAAGTTGAAAGGCTTCTTCGAACAGGCAGCGCGCGGCGCTTACTTCCTGAGCACGCGGGAAAATGGCTGGCCGGAACAGATGATGAAAGGCAAGTCTGCCCGCGTTCTGGTGTCGATGGCGATGCCCGGTCTCGTCTACCGGTTCGCCATGGACGAGGGAGCGCTGAAGGCGCTGGAGCGCGGCATTCTCGGCATGTCAGGCTTCCGGCATGTGCACCATTCCATCATTGGCGGCGCCGGCGACATGAGCGCGGACGATGTGCGCTCATGGCAAACCTTCTGCCGCAAGATCGGTGCGGAAGCCGCCTGACCCACGATCTCGCCAAGACCATTAAATCCCTGTCGTGAAGGCCTTTTCACGCCTCTTTCGCTCGCCTTGGGCGTAGGTTGGGGACGTCGCGCAGACTGCGGCGTCAAACCTTTGAGGAGACAGACAGATGAGACGCACACCTTTCCTGGTGGCAGCCGCCTTCACCACCGCGCTGATGGCCCATGCCGGCGAAATGCCGGATTTTTCGACGTTCGATACCGACGGCGACGGCCTGATCAGCGAAGGCGAGTTCGTGTCGTGGAAGACGGCGGGCGACAAGGCGACCGAGGCCGAAGCGGTCGCGAAGTTTGCCATGCTCGATTCCGACGGCAACGGCACATTGAGCGAGGAGGAATTCGAGGCGGCGACCGCCAGCATTCCGGACGGCGAGTGATCGCCGCCAACCAGACGGACGGCGTATTTGACTGATCCCTTCGCCGGTTCGTGCACGGCCCCTCGATCCCTGCGAGGGGCCGTTTCTGTTGGGACCGCGGTGCCGCGTCGATCCGGTCGGTTGCCGAATATCGCCAGCCGGTTCAAGGTGGGCGGAACAAATGAACGAGGGCCCGATGCGCGATTCCGACTATGACCTGATCCAGCTGGAGGCCACGCAGGAAGGCCTTGCCGTCGTCACGCTGAACCGGCCGGATGTGCACAATGCCTTCAATGCCGAACTCATCGCCGAACTGACCGACGCGTTCCAGACGATTTCCGACCAGTCGAGCGTCCGGATGATGATCCTGCGCGGGGCCGGCAAGTCGTTCTCCGCCGGGGCGGACCTCAACTGGATGAAGCTTGCCGCCACGCATACGCGCGAGGACAATGAGCGCGACGCGTTGAACCTCGCCGAGATGCTGCGCACACTCTACGAAATGCCGCAGATGACGCTGGCCCTGGTGCAGGGCGCGGCCATGGGCGGCGGGGCAGGGCTGGTCGCCGCCTGCGACGTCGCGGTCGCGGTGACGGGCACCAAGTTCCGGTTCTCGGAAGTGCGCCTCGGCCTGACGCCCGCCACGATCAGCCCGTTCGTGATCGACGCCATCGGCGCGCGCTGGGCCCGGGCCCTGTTCGTGACGGCGGAGACGTTCGACGCCGCCTATGCCGAGAAGATCGGCCTCGTCCAGTACGTGGTCGACGACATGGCCGGAATGACGAAAATGGAAGAATACCTGGCCGGGCTGGTCTTTGCGGCGGCCCCCGGGGCGGTCGCCGACGCCAAGCGCCTCGTCAATGACGTCAACGGCCAGGTTATCGACCGCGATCTCGGCCACGATACGGCCAGGCGGATTGCCGCCCGCCGGGTGTCGGAAGAAGGGAAGGAAGGCATTGCTGCCTTCCTCGAGAAGCGGAAACCGTCCTGGGAGACCTGAGCGCCTATTCCGGCAGCTTGTCCTTGATGCCGCCCGGCAGGTCGATGCCGAGCTTGCCGAGGCCCTCGACCACCGCGACAATCGGGTCGATCCCGGTCAGCGCCTCGATCTGGTCGTGGAAGAAATATGCCAGGACGCCGAACATCAAGATGTAGATAATGAACTGCATCAGCGATTTCAGCAGGAATGCACCGGCACTGCCGATCACGAAGCCAACGCCGCCGAGGACGGCCGCGCCCATCAGGGGGCTCATGTCGCCAACGGCTGCGGCTTCGTTGTAGCCAAGGTAAGCGCCAATACCGCCGCCAATGACACCCGCAAGACCCCCCAGTCCCGCACCAGATGCATATGCCATGTTTCTTCCCCTCGTTTGTGGTGCCTCATGCTTACTCCACAGCCACGCGGACAAAAAGACGCTAAATCCGTTACCCCGCACGCATCCGGCCACAACCCGGCCAAAAACCGGCCAGGATCCGCTGGCAAGGGGACAATGATGGGCCATCCTCCAGCCAGGACCAAGCCACCGAATTCCGTGCAGAGATGGCTGCATGTCCGCCATGCGGCCCTGCGCCGGCGCTGGGTCCGGGGCCCGTGGAGCCTTGCGGCGTTCGAATTCCTGTCCTTCGGCATAAAGCAGGGCTGGGCCTGCCTGTTCGGCGGGGCGATGCTCGGCCTCCTGCTGGCAACATTCCTGTACTACCCTGATTCTGCACCGCTTTCGCGCTATGACTTCCTGGTTGTCGCGGCTGTTTTGATCCAGGTCCTGATGCTCTGGTCGGGCCTGGAAACGCTGGAGGAGGCGAAGGTGATCTTCCTGTTCCACGTCACCGGCACGATCATGGAACTGTTCAAGACCGCCCATGGCAGCTGGATCTATCCGGAGGACAGTGTCCTGCGCATCGGCGCCGTGCCCCTGTTCTCCGGCTTCATGTACGCCGCCGTCGGATCTTATCTTGCGCGCGTCTGGCGGATTTTCGACTTCCGGTTCGACCGCTTTCCGCAGCTCTGGCTACAGGTTGTGCTGGCTGCGGCGATCTATGTGAACTTCTTCGCGCACCACTGGCTACCGGACATCCGGATCGGCCTGTTTGCCGGAATTCTGCTGGTTTATGGCCGGTCCGTGGTGTGGTTCCGGCCGGATGAGACCCACAGACCCATGCCCCTGGTGCTGGGTTTTGGCCTGGTTGCCCTGTTCATCTGGTTCGCCGAGAATCTCAGCACCTTCGCCAAGGCCTGGGCCTATCCGGGCCAGGAGGACGGCTGGGAGATGGTGTCTTTCTCCAAGCTCGGATCATGGTATCTGCTTATGATCATCAGTTTCGTCCTGGTCGCAGCAGTGCACCGGGGCACCGGAGGGCCGGGCCATGAAAATCAAGAAGCTTCTCGTCGCCAATAGGGGCGAGATCGCCTGCCGCATTTTCGGTACATGCAGGGACATGGGCATTGGCACCGTGGCGGTCTATTCCGACGCCGATGCGCGGGCCAAGCATGTCCGCGAGGCCGACCAGGCGGTGCATATCGGTCCGTCGCCTGCCGCCGAGAGCTACCTGAAGGTCGAGGCGATCCTGGCCGCCGCGAAGGCGGCGGGGGCTGATGCGATCCATCCGGGCTATGGCTTCCTGTCCGAGAACGCGGCGTTTGCCGAGGCGGTGGTGAAAGCCGGCCTGATCTGGGTCGGCCCGCCGCCGGTGGCGATCCGGTCGATGGGTCCGAAGGACGAGGCCAAGCGCATTGCCGAGGAGGCCGGCGTGCCGGTGCTGCCCGGCTATCGCGGCGCGGCGCAGGACCTGAAGACCCTGACCGAAGCGGCCAAGAGCATCGGCTTCCCCCTGCTGATCAAGGCCGTCGCCGGGGGCGGGGGCCGGGGCATCCGCCTTGTCACCAAGGCCGGCGACCTCAAGGCCGAACTCGACAGCGCAATCCGCGAGGCGGAATCCTCGTTCGGCGATGGCCGGGTGATGCTGGAAAAACTGGTCGAACAGCCGCGGCATATCGAAGTGCAGGTGTTCGGCGACAGCCATGGCAATGCCGTTCACCTGTACGAGCGCGACTGCTCGTTACAGCGCCGCCGCCAGAAGGTGATCGAGGAAGCGCCTGCGCCCGGAATGCCGGAAGATGTGCGCAAGGCGATGACCGATGCCGCCGTGAAGCTCGCCAAGGCGGTGAAGTATGAAGGCGCCGGAACGGTCGAATTCATCGTGGACGGATCAAGGCCGCTGGCGGTCGACACGTTCTGGTTCCTCGAGATGAACACCCGCCTTCAGGTCGAGCATCCGGTGACCGAGATGATCACCGGCACCGACCTTGTCGAGTGGCAGTTGCGTGTTGCGAGCGGCGAGAAACTGCCGCTGAAGCAATCCGAAATTCCGTTGCACGGGCACGCCATCGAAGCGCGCATCTGCGCCGAGGATCCGGACGAAGGGTTCCGGCCTGGTGCCGGCCTGATCCTCGAATTCGGCCTGCTCGAACCGATCGATGGCGAGATCGTCCGCTGGGATGCCGGCTTCGAGACAGGTGACCGGGTGCCGGGCAATTTCGATTCCATGATCGCCAAGCTGATCGTGCATGACGGAAACCGCGCCGCTGCCTGCGACCGCCTGATCGATGCGCTGGCGCATTTGCAACTCGCCGGCGTGCCATCGAACACCGGCTTCCTCCGGCGCTGTGCCGCTTCGGAGGCCTTCCGTCAGCACATCCATCATGTGAACTGGATCGCCGAGCAGGGCGATGCGCTGAGCCATCCGCCGGAAGAGCATGGGCTGGCGTCCGTGCTTGCCGTAGCCGACGTGTTGCTGAGCGAAAGCGGCAGCGCGCCCTGGGATATCCGGGACGGCTGGCGCCTTAAATCGGCGCCGCAGCGCC
>JBGSKI010000104.1:0-58037 GCA_041741315.1 Hyphomonas sp.
GATCGACCGGACGGACAAGTTCCCGCGCGACCTGCTGCCTAAAATGGGCGAGCTTGGCCTCCTCGGCATCACGGTCGAGGAGGAGTGGGGCGGCACGGGCCTTGGGTATCTCGAGCATGTCGTGGCGATGGAGGAAATCTCCCGCGCCTCCGCCTCGGTCGGCCTCTCCTACGGGGCCCACTCGAACCTCTGCGTCAACCAGCTGCGCCGATGGGGCAATGCCGACCAGAAGACGCGCTACCTGCCGAAACTGATGTCCGGCGAGCATCTCGGTTCCCTCGCGATGTCGGAGAGCGGGGCAGGGTCCGATGTCGTCTCGATGAAGCTCCGTGCCGAGAAGAAGGGCGACCGCTACATCCTCAACGGCACCAAGATGTGGATTACCAATGCTCCGGATGCGGACACCCTGGTCGTCTATGCCAAGACCGATCCGGCCGGCGGCTCGAAGGGCATCACCGCCTTCCTGATCGAGCGCGGTTTCAAGGGCTTCTCGGTCGCCCAGAAACTCGACAAGCTCGGCATGCGCGGCTCGGAAACCGGCGAGCTTGTCTTCGTCGATTGCGAAGTGCCCGAAGAGAATGTCATGGGCCCGGTCGGCGGCGGCGTCCGTATCCTGATGAGCGGCCTCGACTATGAGCGTGCCGTGCTGTCGGCGGGGCCGACCGGCATCATGCAGGCCTGCCTCGACGTCGTGATCCCCTACATCCACGACCGCAAGCAGTTCGGCCAGTCGATCGGCGAATTCCAGCTGGTCCAGGGCAAGCTGGCCGACATGTACGTGCAGATGAACGCCGCCAAGGCCTATGTCTATGCCGTCGCCAAGGCCTGCGACCGCGGCGAGACCACCCGCAAGGACGCCGCCGGCGCGATCCTCTATGCCGCCGAAACCGCGACCAAGCTGGCGCTCGATGCGATCCAGCTGCTCGGCGGCAATGGCTATATCAACGAATACCCGACGGGGCGCCTTCTGCGCGATGCCAAGCTCTACGAGATCGGTGCAGGGACGAGCGAGATCCGCCGCTGGCTGATCGGCCGGGAATTGTTTGGCGAGACGGCTTAGCAGGCTGTCTTCTACCGGACCTCAGTGTTCCCCCCACCTAGCCTCCCCCTAAAGGGGGAGGAACGATCTTTCTTTTGGTGTCGAACTTTCCAGTTTGAATGATCGCAGCCCGGAGCAAGGAATTCCTCCCCCTTTAGGGGGAGGCTAGGTGGGGAAACGCTGACTTTCGAAGGAAAGCTACAACCGCCCCTCAAGCCGCAACCGCATACGCCTGCCGCGTCAGCACCGGTGCTGCGGGCGTCGCGCGATAGCGCGGGCGGATGACCGGCGGGGCAATGATCTCGCCAAGGTGATTGGCGGCAAAGGCCGCAGGATCGGTCTTCAGGATGCGCTCGCCATATTCGTTCACGCCGACGGTGACGCGCGCCAGAACGGCATCCGGCCCGGTGGCCCAGAATTCGACGCCCGCTTCGGCGAGTTCCATCGCCTTGTCGAGCCCGAGTCGGAAATGGTCGCCAATGACCACCTCCCGGCCTTCGCCTGCATCGAATTCGCACCCCTGAATCACCATCCGGACCATCACGCAACTCCCAGTATTGTCCTGAAACCCTTCGCGCCGGCAGTGCCTCGTCCGCCTCCGCAACAGGAGAACATAAGCAGAAAATTCACCTCTTGGAAAGGAAAAAGTTCCATTTTTGTTCACGGAAACAGAAAAAGAACAAACTGCAACACGCCCCGGTCAAAAAGCCCGCAGCCATGCGGCCAGGTTGTCGCCGGACTTTGCCACTACCGAAATCGATCGCTAGGCATTGAGGTCGCCTTCAAGACCGGCAGACCATTCCTTTACTCGGCTCGCGGGCATTTCAAGTACGACCTTGGAAGATGCTTCAATGCATTCGACAATTCGTTGACGAGGGCCTTCTTGCCAGGCGACGCTCGCGTAGAAACGCTCTTGACTGTCCCGGACTGAAGCGAGGCAGTCAAAAGCGCGAACAAGGCAGTAGCAATCAGGATCCGATGCGCTTTGCCTGGAATCGACTACATGGATCCCAGCCCGGAGATGGAGAGGAATGCTCTCCTTCAACATGATTTCGTGAAAGATCGATCCCGTTCCAACTTTCAGGCGGTAAACGATGATCTCAACAAATGAACTCATGGCTCCCTCTATGTTAGGTGCGGTGACGGTTAGCCAAACGGGTTCGTTCCCCTACTAACATATTGCGGCTTCCAGGACACTCGACCGCGACTCTAGCATGAATGGGAGCGTCCGCTTCGGGCCGAAGCCCGCCCCCGCCCCGCGCGCCTTTCAGCCCCCCAGCCGCTGCAACATCCGCTCGCGTCCGATCAGTGGCAGGATGGCGCCCATGTCGGGCCCGTGTTCCTGTCCGGTCAGGGCCTTGCGCAGGGTCATGAACAGGGCTCGTCCCTTGCGGCCGGTCTTGTCCTTCACGGTATTGGTCCAGGCGCTCCAGGTCTCGCCCGTCACCGCTCCGGCCGGCAGCAGCGCCGCCGCCTCGGCCAGAAACCCGGCATCCTCCGGCTCCACCATCGGCGCGACCTGTCCATACACGGTCTCGGCCCAGTCCTTGACGTCCGGCAACAGCGTGCAATTCGCCCGCACGGCCAGCCAGAATGCCTCGTTCGCCGCCCGCGCATCGACCGCGGCGAGGCGATCCTTCACGGCGTCATAGGGCAGGGCATGCAGGATCGCGCCGTTCAGCGCTTTCAGGTCCGCTTCGTCGAACCGTGCCGGGGCCCGGCCGATCTTGCCGAAGTCGAATTCCCTGGCGAGGTCCATCAACGCAAGGCGCGGCTCGACATTGTCCGACGTGCCGAGTTTCGGCAGCAGGCTGACAATCGACATCGGCTCATAGCCCTGTTCGCGCAGTTCCCCCATCGACAGCGAGCCGAGCCGCTTCGACAGGGCAGAGCCGTCGGCACCAACCAGGAGCGGCAGGTGCGCCATGTCCGGCGCCACCCCGCCCAGCGCACGGAAGATCTCGATCTGCGCGCCGGAATTGGTGACATGGTCCTCGCCGCGCACGACATGCGTGATCTTCGCGTCGATATCGTCGACCACCGAGGGCAGCGTGTAGAGGTAGGAGCCGTCCTCGCGGATCAGGATCGGGTCCGACAGGCTCGACGTGTCGATGCTCTGCGGCCCGCGCACGAGGTCCGTCCACTCCACCCGCTCGCCCGACAGCCTGAACCGCCAGTGCGGCCTGACGCCGTCGGCTTCCAGCTTCGCCCGCTCGTCATCGGTCAGTTTCAACGCGGCGCGGTCATACACCGGCGGCCGGCCCCGCGAGAGCGCGATCTTGCGCTTGCGGTCGAGTTCCTCGGCCGTCTCGTAGCACGGATACAGCAGGCCCATGCCGCGCAGCGTGTCCGCTGCCGCGTCATACTCCCTGAACCGGTCCGACTGCTTGAAGGTCGAATCCCACAGCATGCCGAGCCAGGTCAGGTCCGTGCGGATCGCCTCCTCGTTCTCCAGCGTCGAGCGCTCGAGGTCGGTATCGTCGATCCGCAGGATGAACTGGCCACCCTGGCCCTTGGCGAACAGCCAGTTGATCAGCGCCGTGCGCACATTGCCGACATGCAGGCGGCCGGTGGGGGAAGGCGCAAAGCGGACAATCGGGTGGGTCATGGGGGGCAGGTTCCGGAAATTCTTGCCGCTTTCGACATCAAATCGCGTAAAAAGCCAAGCGACGGGGCTCATAAACTTGCTATTCTCTGTGGTAATGTGCATCCCGCCTGTGAGTCGCGGTAAATGCGCTAATGGAGGGGTGTCATGAGAAAAGCCTGGATTCTGGCAATCGCTGGAAGCCTCGCCGCCTGCGGGCCGGCAAAGGAGGCTCCCGCTCCGGCTCCCGGAACGTCCGGGGTCAGCGAGGCCGGCACGGCTGGCACCGCTGCCGCCGGCGAAGCGGATTTGCTGCCGGACGTGCCCCAAACCGACTATGCCGCCCTCGCAGGTTACCCCGAAGGCTGGTATCTCAGCCCCGGCTGGCCGGGCGAGTATCCGAACGGCTTTGCCGTTCTGGACGCCGGCATCACGGTCAACGGCCGCGCCGTGCCGAACAAGACCTCACCGCAGACCGTCGCCTGCGCCTTGCCGCAATATGCCAACTACCAGTTGTGGAATTCTGCGCGCTCAACCCGGGACAAGCTCGACTTCTTCGTCGCCACGAAGGTCGCCCCGGTCACCGTCTCCGAAGACATTGCCATCGAATACGTCTCCGACACGGGCATGCAGCCGCTGGAACTGAAGGCCGGCGACCAGCTCTCCTACCTGCGCTATATCGGCGAGGGCTTTGTCGTGTTCGGGTTCAACGGCCAGGAATACGACCTCAACGAGGCCGACCTGCGCGATGCCTCCGACATTTCCAATGCCCGGATCGTCGAGGACCAATGGGTCGAGGTCGCCTGCGGCGGTGGCAACCGCGCCTGGCTGCTGTACGACGACGTGGTCGAGGTGCCGGGCATCATCCCGTCGCCGATTGTCGGTTATGGCGGCTCCAGCGACATCCTGCCGGAAGAGGTCGAACGCTTCCGCGCCGAGGCCGCCGAGATGAAGACCTATGACAGCCTCCCGACCGAAGGCGAACCGTTCGAAGATTACGGCTCGGGCGACTAGCGCGTCCCGGCGCCGCGACCCGGCCCGCAGATCAGTCGTCCCGGAAACGGTTCGTGATCGGATAACGCCGGTCGCGGCCGAAATTCTTTCCGCCGATCTTGACGCCCGGCGGGGCCTGGCGGCGCTTGTACTCGGCGATGTAGAGCAGGTGCTCGATCCGCCGCACGGTCGCCGCGTCATGGCCGCGCGCCAGGATCTCGTCGAGGTCCATTTCCTCTTCCACAAGGCAGTGCAGGATATCGTCCAGCACATCGTACGGGGGTAGGGAGTCCTGGTCGGTCTGGTTGTCGCGCAGCTCGGCGCTCGGCGGCTTGGTGATGATCCGTGTCGGGATCACTTCGCCTGCCGGCCCCAATGCCCCGCGCGGCACCGCCGTATTGCGCCACTTCGCCAGTTCGAACACTTCGGACTTGTAGAAATCCTTCAGCGCATTGTACCCGCCGCACATGTCGCCATAGAGGGTCGCATAGCCGACCGCCATCTCGCTCTTGTTGCCGGTCGTCACCACCATGTGGCCGAACTTGTTCGACAGCGCCATCAGCGTCACGCCGCGCAGGCGCGACTGGATGTTCTCCTCGGTCGTGTTCGCCTGCGTGCCGGCAAACGCGCCTTCCAGCATCTCGCCCATCGCGCCGACGCCGGGCGCAATGGCGATCACGTCATACCGGCAGCCGAGTGCCCCGGCACAGGCCTTGGCATCCGTCAGGCTGTCGGAACTCGTATACCTGTACGGCATCATCACGCACCACACGCGCTCCGGTCCCAGCGCATCGACGGCAATCGCCGCCGTCAGGGCGCTGTCGATCCCGCCGCTCATCCCCAGCACCACGCCCGGGAACCGGTTCTTGTTGACATAGTCGCCCAGCGCCAGCACCGCCGCGCGATACTCCGCCTCCCACCCTTCGGTCAGCGTCGCGGCCGCGCCCTCCGGCACGAACCTGTGCGTGTCGCCATCGAATGCCACCAGCGCCGTGCCGGTCTCGAAATCGCCGAGCAGCTGGTGCTCGGTGCCATCGAAATCCACCGCATAGCTCGCCCCGTCGAACACCAGTTCGTCCTGCCCGCCCACCTGGTTGACGAACAGGTAGGGTACGCCGGTCTTTGCCCAGGCCGAGAAGGTTGTGTGCCGCTCCACATTCACCGTCCGGCGCCACGGCGACCCGTTCGGCACGACCAGCATTTCCGCCCCCGCCTCGTGCAGCGCGCGCGGCACCCGGTCGAACCAGATATCCTCACAGATCGCGACGCCGACCCGCACGCCGCCCAGCTCGAACACCGGCACATGCCCCGTGCCAGGCGCGAAGATGCGCTTCTCGTCGAACACGCCGTAATTCGGCAATTCGCGCTTGTCATAGCGCCCGCTGATGATGCCGTCCTTCAACAGCAGGGCGGAATTGTGCACCTTGCCGTGCTCGCTCCACGGGCACCCGACAATCACCGCCAGCCCGCCCTTGGTCTCCCGCGCCAGCGCATGCGCCGCCCGCATCGACAGGTCCACCGCCGACGGCTTCAGCACCAGGTCCTCCGCCGGATAGCCCAGCAGGAACAGTTCCGACAGCACGACCAGGTCCACCCCGGCCGCCGCCCCCTCCGCCAGCGCGCCCCGTGCCAGCGCCAGGTTCCCCTGGATATCCCCGACCACGGGATTGAACTGTGCGACAAGAATCCGAAGGTTTTTGCTCATGGAGAGCATTTAGGCATTTGAACGCCAGATGTCATGCGCTTTGCGACACCCCCCTCTCCCTTGGGCTTGCGAGGAAAAGCGATTGCACCGCAATCGCCCGGGCGAGGGGCGAGGGTGACGATGGAGCCACACGCACAAAAAGCCCAGGCAGTCTGAATCGGGGTATGTCGTAAAAAATTCGGCCCCGCGTTTGCTTGCATTTCCATGTCCCGCATGCATTCTGGCTGCATGCCAACTTGGGATGCGCGGGTAGACATCGAACATGCGAAATCAGATCGTTGCGGCAGTGAGTGCGCTTGCCCTCGCCAATGTTGCAGTCATGCCTGCGTTTGCGGAACTGCAAGTGTGCAACAACTCTCCGGAAAAGGTACAGGTCGCCGTCGGCTATTATGACCAGACGAATTGGACGACGATCGGCTGGTACATCGCCGACCCGAACGCGTGTGTCACGCCCCTTACCGGCGAACTGAACAACAACACGTATTACGTGTATGCGGAGGGGTACACCAACAAGTCCCTTTATTGGTCCGGGGATACCAATATGTGCGTCGACACCGTCAACGCGTTCAGCGTGCGCGGCTACTCGGGATGCGAGTCGGTTGGCTATGCCACGCGGCAATACTCGAAGGTTGAAACTGCAGGGAATACAACGTTCACCTGGAATCTGAACTATTCGAAGCCAAGTGGCGGCGATAACACCATGACCGGGGTCGCAGTCGCGGCAGCCGTTATTGCCGCGATTGGTCTGGCAGCGAACGAGAGCAAAAAGGCGGACGAGAACGCCTGCATGCGCAAATGCCAGAAATCCAGGGCGCGCTGCGTGGAGCTGTGCACCCAGAGGTAAATACCGCTCGGGAGCGACGGAGGTGCCCCCTGCGCCGGACGTTGGGGCACGCTCGAACTGGGCGTGCCGCACGCTGGCACTCGCCGTACGTCCACTACCCCTCATCCCCAACCCCTTCTCCCGAGGGAGAAGGGGCTAAGAACACCTCATACCCCCAACGCTTCTGACACGGCCGCAAAGACATGATCGCCGCTCATCGCGGTCTGCGCGTCGATCCGCAGGACGCGCCATCCGAGGCGTTCGATCTCTGCCTGCCGCGAGGCGTCGGCGGCGCGCGCCGCTTCGCTGCCGTGCACGGACCCGTCGATCTCGATTACCAGCCGCGCCTTGATCAGCGCAAAATCGGCAAAATACCCGCCGATGGGATGTTGCCGTCGCACCGGATATCCGAGTGCCCGCAGGCCCCGCAGCGCCTCCCACGCCACTTGCTCCGGCGTGTTGGCCGCCCGTCGCAGTTTGCGGGACTGGTAGGTGTCAGGGTTGCGGGTCATTTTCCCATCTTTGCAACGCCGAATAAAATTTGAAAGTGGAGACTCCCCCCTCTCCCTTGGGAGAGGGGCCGGGGGTGAGGGGTCACCCAGCGAGCGGCAAGCACTGTGAGCTGAGGCACGCGGGAACAGAGCGTGCCGCACGCCTTGCACCTGTGGCGCGTTCGCTACCCCTCATCCCCGACCCTTCTCCCAAGGGAGAAGGGGGCGCGGGAGGCGACCTCGGGGCCCGCCCAACACTTACGAACACTCCCCCATTTTACGTACACTTCCGCCCCGCATCGGGACACTTTATGGACTGTTTTATGGACAGGTTTTTGCCCCGGGCGGGCCGTGCAAACCCGGGGAAAGGGGGTTTGAAAAGCGGGGATAGACCGGGGCGGGGCCCGGCCTAGATGTCGAGGTCGCCGATGAAGGCGGCGTTTTCCTGGATGAACTTGAAGCGCAGCTCGGCCTTCTTGCCCATCAGCGTGTTGATCAGGTCGGCCGGCTTCATTTCCGTCAGTTCGTCAAGCGAATCCGGCAGCGTCACCCGGGCGAGCGTGCGCGTCGCGGGGTTCATCGTTGTCTCTTTCAGCTGGCTCGGATTCATCTCGCCGAGACCCTTGAAGCGGGTCATCTCGACCTTCTGGTTCGGCTTGAAATACTGCTTCACCTTCTCGGCCCGGTCGGCATCGTCCATCGCATAGGCAATCGTGCCCTTGTTCGACAGGCGGTAGAGCGGCGGCATGGCCAGGAACAGGCGGCCGCCCTCGATCAGGCCCGGCGTCAGGCGGTAGAAGAAGGTGATCAGCAGGGCCGCGATGTGGGCGCCGTCGACATCGGCATCGGTCATGATGATGACGCGCTCATAGCGCAGGTCGTCGAGGCTGAACTTGCGGCCAAGCTCTGTGCCAAGGGCCAGAGCGAGGTCGGAAATCTCCTGATTATTCATCAGCTTGTCGTCTGAGGCGCTCTCGACGTTGAGGATTTTTCCGCGCAGCGGCAGGATCGCCTGGGTCTTGCGGTCGCGGGCCTGCTTGGCGCTGCCGCCGGCCGAGTCGCCCTCGACGAGGAAGAGTTCGGTGCCTTCCGGGCCCTTGTCGGCGCAGTCGGCGAGCTTGCCGGGCAGGCGCAGTTTCTTGGTCGCGGACTTGCGGCTGACTTCCTTGGCCTTGCGGCGCTTGGCGCGCTCGTCGGCCCGGTCGATCGCCCAGTTGAGCAGCTTGTCGGCCTCTTTCGGGCTGCCGGCGAGCCAGTGGTCGAAGCGGTCGCGGACGGCGTTCTCGACGAGGCGGAAGGCGGCCGTGGTCGACAGCTTGTCCTTGGTCTGGCCGACGAATTCCGGGCCGCGGATGAATACCGAGAGGAGGAGGCCCGAATGGCCCATGATGTCCTCGGCGGTGATCTCGCCGGCCTTCTTGTTGCCGGTCAGGTCGGCGAAATTGCGCAGGCCCTTGGTGATTGCCGAGCGGAAGCCCGCCTCATGCGTGCCGCCGTCCGGGGTCGGGATGGTGTTGCAATAGGACCGCGAAAAGCCGTCGGTCTCCCCGAACCCCGCCTGTGTCCACGCAATCGCCCACTCCACCTTCCCATCCCCCCCCAAATCCACCAGGCCGGTGAACGGAGTTTCGGTAATGGTGGCCTTGTCGTGGAAGACTTCTTCCAGCTGGTCGGCTAGGCCGTTGGGGTAGGAGAGGACCGCGTCGGCGGGGATTTTCGAGTCTTCCGGCAGCAGCGCTGGATCGCAGCTCCACCGCACTTCAACGCCGCGATAGAGATAGGCCTTCGAGCGGGCCATCTGGAACAGGCGGGCTGGGCGCCAGCGCATCTTGTCGCCGAATATCTGGAAATCCGGCTTGAATCGAATGGAGGTGCCGCGCCGGTTGGGCGCAGCGCCGACCTTCTCGATCTTACCTTGCGGCAGGCCGCGGGAGAAAATCTGGCGGTAGAGGATGCGGTCGCGGGCGACTTCCACTTCCACTTTTTCCGACAGCGCGTTTACTACCGAGATGCCCACACCGTGGAGGCCGCCGGCGGTCGCGTAGGCCTTGTCGGAGAATTTGCCGCCGGAGTGCAGCGTCGTCATGATGACTTCGAGGGCGGATTTCTTGGGGAATTTCGGGTGCGGGTCGACCGGGATGCCCCGGCCATTGTCGTTGACAGTGAGGAAACCGTCGGCGTCGAGGCGGATCTCGATCCGGTTGGCATGGCCGGCGACGGCCTCGTCCATGGAATTGTCGAGGACTTCGGCAAACAGGTGGTGGTAGGCGCGCTCGTCGGTGCCCCCAATATACATCCCCGGCCGCTTGCGGACGGGTTCAAGGCCCTCAAGGACTTCAATGTCCTTGGCGGAGTAACCGGAGGTATCGGAGCTCATTTGGTCGAACAGCTTTGCTTGCTTGGCGGCGGCCATATGTGGTCTCCATTAGGGGCGGCACGAGTCGGTGTCGATACGGGAGCACATCAATGCCTGCGTCTATTAATACGCCATTAACCCTGGCCAGCGGCCTGACAGTCCCGAACCGTCTCGTGAAAGCGGCCATGACAGAGGGACTCGCGGATTCGCGCAATAGGGCCACTGAAGCACACGTGACGTTGTACCGGCGCTGGGCCGAGGGCGGGGCAGGCGCCCTGATCACCGGGAATGTGCAGATCGACCGGGATCACCTCGAGCGGGCTGGCAATGTCGTGATCGGCCCGAAAATGACAAATGAGGAGGCCGACGGCCTTGCCCGTTGGGCCGAGGCGGCAAAATCGCGTGGCGCGGCGCTGATCATGCAAGTGAGCCATGCCGGGCGACAGACGCCGAAACTGATCAATGCCCGGCCTGCCGCACCCAGTCCGGTGCCTCTGGGACTGCCGGGGGGGCAGTTCGGCGCGCCTCGGGCAATTGTGATTGAAGAGATCAAGGCCGTGATCGAGGGCTTTGGCCGGGCTGCGAAGGTGGCCCGCCAGACAGGGTTCGACGGAGTCCAGGTCCACGCCGCACATGGATACCTGCTGTCGTCCTTTCTGTCCCCGCTGGCGAACCAGCGGCAGGACGAGTGGGGCGGACCGCTGGAGAACCGCGCACGATTGCTGGTCGCCTGCGTGAAGGAAGCCAGGATTTCAGGCGGCCCGGGTTTTTCCATCTCCGTGAAGCTCAATTCCGCCGATTTCCAGAAAGGCGGGTTCAGTTTCGACGACTGCCTCGGCGTGATCGACATCCTCAACACGCTCGGCGTTGATTTTGTGGAGATTTCCGGCGGCAATTACGAGCAGCCGAAGATGATGGACATGGACGGGCTCGAACCCGCCTTCGAGAGCCCTGTTCGGGAGTCGACCCGGGCGCGGGAGGCGTATTTTGTTAAATACTCCAGGGCTGTGCAGGCGCGGGCCTCGATGCCTTTGATGGTGACGGGCGGCTTCCGGACGGTGGCCGCGATGAATGCCGCGCTGGCAGAAGGTGAGGCCGATATGATCGGCATTGGCCGGCCGCTTTGCGTAGATACCGCAACAGCAGGCAAGCTTCTGTCCGGGGAACTGGCGTCCGCTGAAATGTGGGAGAAACGGCTGCGCATCGGGCCGGGATGGTTGGGCCCGAATTCGCCCCTGAAGATCGTCAAGGCGCTTAACGGTTTCGGGGCGATGGGCTGGTATTATGAGCAGCTCAGGCGGTTGGGTGCGGGAGGAGAAGCTGATCCGGATCTTGGAGTGCTTGCGGCCTTCCTGGCCAACCAGCGGGCCGAAGCGGTGGCAGCGAGGGCGCGACGGGAGGTTTCGCCCTGATTTCAAGCACCTGCAGTGTTCACGATTTTGTTGCGCAGAGCTTGGCTTGAAGGGCGGCTTTAAGCGTTCCACATCTAGGCCATCGCCCGACTCCCGCCATGATCTGCGGGCAGGGTTCCATGGCCGCCGCCCGCCGGGGCCATAATTTCAAGGAGGCATGTCAATGCCAAGACTCAAGAACCTTCCAGTGTTGCCGCTTCGGGACATTGTGGTTTTTCCCGAAATGGTCGCCCCGCTGTTCGTGGGCCGCGACAAATCGGTCCGGGCACTCGAAATGATCGAGGAGTCCGAAAACGAGATCATGCTGGTGGCCCAGCGCGATGCTGCGGTCGATGACCCGACCGCCGAAGACGTGCATGAGACCGGTACGGTCGCCACCATCCTGCAATTGCTGAAACTGCCGGACGGCACCGTGAAAGTGCTGGTCGAAGGCAAGTCGCGCGCCCGCGTGCGGACATTGCATGACCGCGGCGAATATTTCGAGGCCGAGATCGAAGTCCTGCCGGAAGCCGAGGCCGGCGGCGCAGACATCCAGGCCCTGATGCGCGCGGTGCAGGACCAGTTCGAAAATTACGTAAAGCTGAACCGCAAGATTCCGCCGGAATCGGTGACGACGATTGCCGGCATGACCGATCCTGGCCGTTTGGCGGACTCGGTCGCGTCAAACCTTTCGGTCAAGCTGTCCGACAAGCAGGAACTGCTCGAACTGACCGAGGTGAAAGACCGCCTCGAAAAGGTGTTCTCCCTCATGGAGGGCGAAATGGGCATGCTGCAAATGGAGCGGAAGATCAAAAACCGCGTCAAGCGGCAGATGGAAAAGACGCAGCGCGAATATTACCTCAACGAGCAGATGAAGGCGATCCAGCGCGAGTTGGGAGAGCAGGGCGGCGACGGCGGCGAACGCGACGAGCTGGCCGAACTCGAAGGCCGCATCACCGATACTCCGTTGTCGGAAGAGGCTCGCACCAAGGCGGATGCCGAACTGAAAAAGCTGCGCCAGATGTCGCCGATGTCGGCGGAATCGACGGTCGTGCGCAATTACCTCGACTGGCTGCTGTCTCTGCCATGGGGCAAGCGCAAGGACATCGAGACCAATCTCGTGAAGGCCGAGAAGCAGCTCGACGACGACCATTACGGTCTCGAGAAGGTGAAAGAGCGGATCCTCGAATACCTTGCCGTGCAGAAGCGCACCGGCAAGCTGAAGGGACCGATCCTCTGCCTCGTCGGCCCGCCGGGCGTCGGCAAGACTTCGCTTGGCAAGTCGATTGCCGAAGCTACCGGACGCGACTTTGTGCGCGTGTCGCTGGGCGGCGTGCGTGACGAGAGCGAGATCCGCGGCCACCGCCGGACCTATATTGGCTCGATGCCAGGACGGGTCATCCAGAGCCTCAAGAAAGTGAAGAGCGGCAACCCGCTGTTCCTGCTGGACGAGATCGACAAGATGGGCATGGACCATCGCGGTGATCCGGCCTCGGCATTGCTCGAAGTGCTCGATCCGGAACAGAACTCGACGTTCAACGACCATTACCTGGAAGTCGACTATGATCTCTCCGACGTGATGTTCGTGACCACGGCGAACTCTCTCAACATGCCGCAGCCCTTGCTGGACCGGATGGAGATCATCCGTATTGCGGGGTACACGGAAGACGAGAAGGTCGAGATCACCAAGCGTCACCTGATTACCCAGGTGCGCGCCGATCATGGACTGAAGGACCGCGAATTCGTCGTGACCGACGGCGCAATCCGCGATCTCGTTCGGTACTATACCCGCGAGGCTGGCGTGCGCAGCCTGAAGCGCGAGATCGCTCGCCTTGCCCGCAAGGCCGTGCGCAAGTTGGCCACTACGGAAGACGGCAGTACGCTGACGGTTTCGGAGGATAATCTTGCGGAATTCGCCGGTGTCCGGAAATTCCGCTACGGCCTCGCCGATGAGACCGATCAGGTGGGCGCCGTCACGGGCCTCGCCTGGACGGAAGCCGGCGGCGACCTGCTCACCATCGAAGCCGTCCGGATGCCCGGTCGCGGCAACATGAAGGTGACGGGAAACCTGCGCGATGTGATGAAAGAGTCTATTCAGGCGGCAAGCTCGCTGGTGCGGTCGCGTTCGGTGATGCTCGGCATCAAGCCGACGCTGTTCAACACCAACGACATCCACGTCCACGTGCCGGATGGCGCGACGCCCAAGGACGGCCCGTCTGCAGGTGTCGCGATGACGGTGGCCATCGTTTCCCTGCTCACCGGCAATCCGGTGAACCGGGAAGTGGCGATGACCGGGGAGATCAGTCTGCGCGGCCGGGTCCTGCCGATCGGTGGCCTGAAGGAGAAGCTCCTGGCGGCCCTGCGCGGCGGCATCAAGACGGTGCTGATCCCGGTTGAAAACGAGAAGGATCTCGACGAGATTCCCGACAATGTGAAGTCGGGCATGCGGATCGTGCCGGTGTCGGACATCAATGAAGCGTTGGCACTGGCCCTGACGCGACCTCTGGTGCCAATCGAGTGGTCCGAAGCTGACGAGGCCGCCCTACAGGCGACCCTGTCCGGTCAGCCGGGCGTTGCGGGCGAGCAACCCCGCGCGCACTAGGCCACGGCGATCTCCAAATGCAGATGGCCGCACCCCGCATGGTGCGGCCATCTTGCTTTTTACGGCTTACCCCGGCATTTAACCCCCGGAAGGGCGATTAGCTCAGTTGGTAGAGCGCCTGCTTTACACGCAGGATGTCGGCGGTTCGAGCCCGTCATCGCCCACCATTCCCTTTCAGTCAGCGCTCCTGACCCGGCACTGATGGTAGGATGCTGAGCAGGACGGGCACGAAGACGCCTGGGCGGCACCGTTCGGGTCTCGCGTGTGACGTCTATTAAGTGACGCTGCGTCCATTGACGGCGCGAACCACGAATGTCAGCACGAGAAGTGCCAGGAAGATGAAGAACAGGATCTGCGCGATACCGGCCGATGCACCGGCGATGCCGCCGAAGCCAAGAGCTGCCGCGATGATCGCGAGGACGAAAAATGCAATTGCCCAACCGAGCATGATGGTCTCCTTTGTTGATGTCAGATCGGCCACACATGCCGATGGGAAGTGAACGACAAAGAGGGGTGAGTGTTCCAAAAAAATATCAGGGAACGAATGATCGCGACCGGCGTTGACTGTCCGGTATCAACACAAAGGAACCTATCCTGAAAAACTCCCTGAAAATCGCCGGTTTTGCTGTTCTCACCCTGATGGTTGCTGCCTGCAACACGGTTGCCGGCGCAGGCAAGGACATCAAAGCTGGTGGCGAAGTCGTCACGGAAACAGCCGACGAAGTCAAAGAAGAAATCACCGAGTAGGAACGCAGTCTGCCGGATTGGAACGGCGCGCTCGAAAGGGCGCGTTTTTTATCCAGTTTTCGGATTCGAGATTTCAGCGGGGCAGTGGAGTATACGCAATCAGCAGAACGCGGCCCCGATTTTTCTGTTGCTTCAGCGATCTGAATTCGCTGATCAGGCAGGTGTACAGAGAGCACAAGCCTGCCCCGGCAAGCGCAAGCGCTGTGCGGAGCCGGCGCGGGCCTTTCAGCCGGACCCAGAGGTCGGCAACTAAAGCCAACGGATTGACCGGGCGTGCGAGGCAGGCCCGCTCAAGGCGGAAGGAGGACGTGCGATCAGCATTCATGACAAGCCTAACGCTGCCGCAGCTTTGCGGTTCCATGAAGGCAGGAACCCGGCAGCATACTGAGCGTTGTGTGGCAACATAGGAGCGTTCGAATGAGATTTGCCGTCGTCGTTAATGAAGGGTCGGGATCCGTTCCTGCGGGCGGAGAGGACACGCTTTGCAAGATCGTCAGCGCGGCCGGCCATTCATTTGCCACGCGCACCGATCCGAACTGGTCGCTGGATGATCGTGTGGATGCGGCTATCCGAAGTGACGCTGATGCCATCATCGTCTGGGGCGGTGATGGAACAACAGCATGCGTACTGTCCAGGAGCGGACCCGAAGGTGTGCCTGTGTTGGCGCTGCCGGGGGGCACAATGAACCTGTTGCACAAACGCCTGCATAATGGATCGACCGATTGGCAGGAAATTCTCGAACGAGTCCTGCGCGCATCCACAACCCGCAGCATTTCTGCGGGTCATATGCCTGCCGGCCGGTTCTACCTTGCCGCCTTTCTCGGCCGTCTGACGGGCCTTGCTCAGTCACGAGAAGCGATGCGCGAAGGGAGGATTCTTGAAGCCGCGACAACTTTGGTAAGTAATGGTGTGTTTGATTTGAATGATCCGGTTCGCCTGACGACGAAAGGTCGAAACGGTTCGAACGATCTGGACGCAGTTGCGGCAGCAATTGTCATCGACGACAATCAAACTGCCCGGTTCGCAATTGCAACAATGGATCCGGCATCTCCCTGGGATCTTGCGACGACGGCAATCGATGCAACCATAAATGGCTGGCGGGAAGCGCAATCGATCGACCACGGTGCAACCAATGAAGTGCTTGTGACTGTTGCGCCCGGCGCAACCGTTCCTGCAACACTCGACGGCGAGCAGGTTAGTTTTGACCGGTCCGCCTCAATTCGGCTGATATCGCGCGCCGCGAACGTGCTCGTTGCGGGCCAGGCATGACGCGCATCGCACATATCGCCGATCTGCATCTTGGGGCCGCTGACAGAAGGGTCTTTGATACGTGCGCGGATATGATTCACAATCTCGAACCTGAAGCCATCATTGTCGCTGGCGATTTGACCCAGAGGGGCAAGCAGGTGGAATTCGAGGCGGCGCGCGCTTGGCTCGACCAGTTCAGCTTGCCGACCCTTTCGGTGCCCGGGAATCACGACACACCGCTGCTGAATCCGGTGACGAGGATGACCGGGGCGTTTGATCGTTATGACGAGTATTTTTCGCACTGGTCCCGACCACTCCAACTGCGCGGCGTTCATGTGTCCGGCTTGAACACTGCGCGGGGTTGGCAGGTTAGAGCGAACTGGGCGGAGGGGCGAGTAAATCTCGGCGACCTTGAAGCCCTCGCGTCGTTTCCGTCACCGGATGACGCGACCCGGATCATTGTGACCCACCATCCATTCATGTCTCTGGCCGGTGCACCTTTGACAACATCAACCAAGCGCGGCATGCGCGCCAGCCTAATACTGGCGGAGAGCCCGGTTCCTGTCCTGCTGTGCGGCCATGTTCATATGCCGTGCACGGAAATCGTCCGGTCCGGGGGAGGTGCCTATCTGGCCATCACGGCTGGCACTTTGTCCAACCGCCTTCGAAGCCACCCTCCTGCTTTTAATATTGTCGATGTCGACCAGAGACGTATCGCAGTCGAGAATTACTCGTTGCAAAACGGCGCCTTCAATCTCTCCGGCCAGCATACTTGGGCGCTGCCAGAATTGGAACTCATGCGCTCGTGACGCGTTAATAATGCGACCATCAAAAGAGGACTTTTACAATGCGCACTTCGATTATTGCCGCTTCCCTCGTCACGACACTTTTTCTGGCGGGTTGCGACTCCAATGACGGCCCCATCGAGAAGGCCGCCGAAAACGTTGACGAAGCTGTCGATGACATGACCGGACAGGATCCGACGCTGGGCGAAAACATTGACAAGTCGCTCGACCAGGCCGGTGACGCAATCGCCGACACGGTAGATGATGCCGGCGACGCCTTGGACGAAGCGGGCGAAAAGATGGAAGAAGCGGTTGATCAGCCTGACCGCGACTAAGGCGCTGGCCTTCCACTGAAATACAAATCCAAAGGAGAGATATATGACCACTGCAGTCCTCAAATCGGCCAAGACCGAATTCACGACCAGGACAGGCATCACCGCAAAAGACCGCGAAAAGATAGCAGACTTGCTGGGAGTGGTGCTGGCGGACACGTACATGCTGTTCATCAAGACCCAAGGCCTGCATTGGAACGTAAGCGGTCCAAATTTCTACGGCGTCCATAAGCTCACCGAGGCGCAATATGAAAACATGTACGAAGCGATTGACGTGATCGCTGAGCGCATTCGCGCCCTCGGCACGAAAGCCCCGGCAAGCTACACGAAATACGGTGAGCTTTCGGCGATTAAGGATACGGACACGCCAAAGACGGTCGTCGCGCAGGTGAAGACGTTGATCAAAGACCACGAAATGGTGGTGACAAACATGCGGGCGGCTGCGGAAGCCGCTGACGTAAAGCATGACCTGGTAACGGCCGACCTGCTGACGGGCAGGATGGCGTGGCACGAGCAGGCCGTCTGGATGCTGACCGCGCTCACATCGGAATAGGCCCGCAGACTTTGGAAATCGAAAAGCCCGGCCAAGGAGGCCGGGCTTTTTCTTGTTCGATCAGGCGTTTGTGCTGCTTGCCGGCATGTCGAGAACGAGACGCGTGCCCTCGCCAGCTGCACTTGTGACCGACAGATCGGCGGACAATTGCCGGGCGAAGGCCGTCATGAGTTTCGAACCGAGCCCCGTCGACCCTGTCGGGTTAACTGTATCGAACCCGCATCCGGAATCCTCGATTACGAGCTGAACACGGTCGCCGGCCTGGGTCAGCGCGATACTGATTTGACCGCCGCCGCCAGCAAATGCATACTTGGTGGCATTCGTCACCGCTTCGACTAGAAACAGTGCAATGGGTATCGCATCATCGGCTGGACGTTCCATGTCGGCATAGTTCTGCTCCATCTCGATACCGTCCTGCTTCATGCCAAGCGCTTCGGAGAGATGATCCATGAGGCTGGTAAGGAACGGGCGCATGCTGACGAGTTCAAGGCGTTCGCGCTGGTAGAGTGTCTGGTGCACGATGGCCAACGCATCGATCCGATGGCGGGCCGCGGCAATCGCAGCGCGGGCCTGATCGTCTTTCAATTGCCGCCCTTGCAGGTTAAGGAAGCTCGTGACGATCTGCAGGTTATTCTTCACTCGGTGGTGAATTTCCTTTACGGCCGCGTCGCGGACCGCGAGAGCGGATTTCAGTTCACGATCGCGTTCATCTATGTCTGCAGCCATCAGGTCCATTGCCTGAGCGAGCTGGGCAATTTCCGATGGCGCCGTGTCGAATGCGCTGCCCGCCTTGAACTTGTATCTGCCCGCACCGTAGACGCGCACCGTTCGGGTCAGCCGGGATAGCCAACGCAGAACAAGGCCGTCGATCGCTAGCCATGCGGCCAACAGCGCAATTGAAAACGCGAGAAGCGGCAGGCCAACGGACGTCACGGGCTGAAGCGTGAACTCGCTCCATATCCCGGGTGATTCGCGAGAGATTGCGGCGAAAACGTTCCGTGGTCCAACCGGTTTGATCACCACATCCAGAGACGGTGCGCCATTCCGTTTGAGTACGAACATATGAGCGACGTTGTCCAAGGACGTCTGCGCAACCCAATCTGGATTGAGTGAGGAATAGCGTTCACTGCCGAAAACCCGGCCATCCGTGTCGACGATCGACACTTCGACGCCTTTCGGAACGACGCTTGAACGGGCGAGACCTGCCAGCGCCTGTGACCGCAAGCCAATGGAAACTGAACCGTCAAAGCTGCCATCGGGAGCATCAACACGCGAGTACACTCCAAAGACCCAATCCTGCGTGGTCTGCCCAAAGAAAGCGTCGCTCCGGAACGTCTGGGACTCGTGACGGAGAATGTCGTGCCATTCGGGATGTGACATTTCGAAACCCGAGGTGCCGTTCGAAGAGCAATCTGCGATGCCGTCTTTATTGAACCGGATCACACTCGAAAGCGCGACGAGATGACGTTTCAGGCGATCATAGACGGCCTTACAGTTCTTTTTGCCGACATCATCCTGGAATAGCGTCAGAAGCAATTCAGACTCATCGATTGATTGTTCGACGCCGTCGACCGCTGCGTCAGCGACAAGCAGCAGTTCATTGCTGCGCTGCTTTATCGCTTCCTTCGCATCTAGATAGGCGGTTGCTGCTCCAAGCGCGAGCACCGGCGTTAGGGCAATCGCCAGCGTATAAATAAGCCGCCGCCGGAGCGACTTGGTCGGGTCGAAGACTACCTCGTGAGTCGCTTCAGTATCCTGCGGCACTGGAGATCGCGTTGGCCTGTTTCATGATATCGTCGAAGGCGTCGCCAGCGCGTATTGAGCGGTCGCTACTATAGGCCGCCTTGTTGGAGTCGATCAGTTCTGCGACAGCTTTTCGGGCACGCGACACGCGGCTTTTTATGGTTCCGACGGCACATCCGCAGACTTCGGCTGCTTCTTCATAAGCGAGTCCGCCCGCACCGACCAGAATCAACGCCTCGCGCTGGTCGTCCGGCAGCATTGAAAGGGCGTTGCGCAAGGCCAGAAGGTCGATGCTGTCGGAAGGGTTTGAAGCGGACACGAGAGTCGCTTCAGCAACTTCCGGGTCCAATGGTTGACGGCGCCAGGACCGGCGCTTTTCCGAATAGAACACGTTGCGCAGGATCGTGAAGGCCCACGCCTTCATGTTGGTACCGGCCTGATAATGTTCGCGGGCGTTCCACGCTTTCAACATGGCATCCTGTGCCAAGTCGTCGGCGAGGGTCGGATCGCCGCACAAGCTGCGGGCAAATGCACGCAAGTGGGGGATGAGGCCGGCGAGTTCGCGTTTGAAGTCTGCGTCGCCGAGTCGTTGTGTCGCGTCGGTCATGCAGGATTCCTAATCGGCTGCGTCGTTGCCGGACTTGGACGCGGGACGAGCACGTTCCGCTTCTTCCAATAAACGAAGGAAGTCATCCGGTACGGATTCTTTGGTCACGTCGTCATAAATGCGGCGTAATTGGTCCCCCAGTCGGTCGCCTCGACGCTTTTTATCCGAACCTGCAGGCTTACTGCGGCCGGAATTCTTATCGTCCATGTCTGAAGCCCTGGCGTATGTCACAATACATTCTTCTTGTTATGTCCCACTATTAACCCGCAAGGTCAAAGATGGTTCCGGCGTTCGGAAAAATAAACATCCTACCGCTTGCAACCATTCTTGCTGCTGCGAATTGGTAACGCATAGATAAAGAAGGAGTTCCGATGAGCATGGTCCAGACTTTCGCTCCGCATCTGCCGTTTTTGCGGCGATATGCGCGAGCCCTGACCGGCAGTCAGCAAAGCGGCGACGCATACATCCGGGCATCTCTTGAGGCGCTGGTTTCAGATCCGCAGGGTATCGATCGGGACGGGGAGCCCCGGCTGGCGCTGTACAAGTTTTTTCATGTCATATGGGGCGCGACCGGTGCCCAACTCGAAACAGGTGAAGCGGCGGACGACGCGCCCGGCCGGCGGCTGCAGAAACTTGCCCCCATTCAACGCCAGGCCTTCCTGCTGACGTCACTTGAAGGGTTTTCGCCAGCCGATGCCGCGACAATCCTTGGCATTTCCGAAAGTGAGCAGCGGACTTTGGAGAGGGATGCGATCAGCGAGATCGAAGCGCAATTGTCGACCAAAGTTCTGATCATCGAGGATGAGCCGATCATCGCCGCCGATCTCGAAAGCCTGGTTGAAGATCTCGGCCACACGGTGACGGGCAACGCCACGACGCGAGACGAAGCCGTGGCGCTGGCAAAGGCGAACCCACCAGGCCTGATCCTGTGTGACATTCAGTTGGCCGACGGATCATCGGGCATCGATGCCGCGAACGAAATCTTGAAACAAATCGACGTGCCGATCATCTTCATCACGGCATTCCCGGAGCGTCTGTTGACTGGCGAGCGGCCGGAGCCAACGTTTCTTATTCCGAAGCCGTTCCACGAGAACACGGTCAAGGCGGCTATCGGCCAAGCGCTGTTCTTCAATCCGGCGCGCGAAACGGCCTGATCGCTCCACTGACGGACATGCAACAACGCTCTCCGGATGGGTCCGGAGGGCGTTTTTTTATCCGTGGGAAGGTGGCGAACGCACACAAATATCATCACCGGTCGTGGAACCAGTGAGGCAAGCCGTCCGTTATCTTTGCACACTGAACAACAAGGAGACCGGACCATGCCTACCGCAACAGAAACCTTCAATTCCAAAAAAATGACCGATCCGAAAGAGCGCGCCAGCGAGGATTTTGATACGCTGAAGGACGACATTGTCGGCCTGCGCAGCGACATCGGCTCGTTCGTGTCGAGCCTCAAGGGCTATGCCGGTGCCAACATGAAAGATGGTGTAGAACGCGGCAAGGACATGGCCGTCGAGGCGGGCAAGCGCCTTGAAGTGGCGCGCGACGATATTGAAGGCCGCGTACGGTCGCATCCGCTCGCCGCTGTTGGCATCGCGTTCGGCGCTGGCCTCCTGATCGCCATGTTGAACCGGAAGTAATCCGTGGACGTGACAAAACTTCGTATAATGGCGGCCGCCGCCGGGCTCCTTCTGGGGCTCGGCGGCGTCGCTACGCTGGTCGTTGCGCTGACAATGGCGCTGGCTCAAATCATTGGGCCGGTCGCGGCTTGTTTCGCGATCGCGACGCTCATGCTGTCGGGGATGCTTGCAAGCCTGGTTTTCTGCCTGCAGCCCTACCGCACCGTCCGCAAGGAAATGGAGAACATGGAGGAATCGACCGCCGAGGCGCTCGCCGACCTACCATTCGACACGCTGCGGGCACTGGTCGAGCGGCGCCCGTTGACGGTGACCGCAATCGCCATGTTCATGGGATACACTGCGATGCGCGACCCTCACGCAGCGCAGCGGCATGCGGAACGGTTCCTGATGGACCTGATCTGACGAGGGGCGTCGCGGCTGCGGCGTCACCAGTTCCAGAGAGTGCCGTCCTGCAGGCGGGCAATTGGAAGCTGCTTGGGTGTGTACGGATATTTCCCTGCAAGGCTTTCGTCGATATCGACGCCAATCCCCGGTGCATCGCCCGGATGCATGAATCCTTTGTCGAACGTGTAGGCGTGCGGGAAGACTTCGTCCGTTTCGGGCGTATGCCGCATGTATTCCTGAATGCCGAAATTTGGCACCCACAAGTCGAAGTTCAGCGCCGCTCCCATGCAGGCGGGGGAAAGATCCGTCGCCCCGTGGCACCCGGTGCGGACCTGGTAGAGCGCGGCGAGGCCAGCAATCTGACGCAGGTGAGTGATTCCCCCGGCATGAACGACCGTCGTGCGGATATAATCGATCAGCTGGTTCTGGATCAGTTCACGGCAGTCATGGATCGAGTTGAAGATCTCGCCGACGGCAAGTGGCGTGACCGTGTGCTGGCGCACCAGCCGGAATGCTTCCTGGTTTTCCGCAGGCGTGCAGTCTTCCATCCAGAACAGACGGTAGGGTTCCAGCGCCTTGCCTAGACGTCCGGCTTCGATCGGGGTTAGACGGTGGTGGACATCGTGCAGAAGTTCGACGTCGGCTCCATGTACCTCGCGCAGGCGTTCGAACAGTTTTGGCGTGAAGTTCAGGTAGGCTGGCGTGTTCCACACGGTTTCCTCCGGCAGGGTGCTATCGGCCGGCTCGTAGTACATCGTGCCTTTGGCGACGCCATAGGTGCCCTTGACGCCGGGCACGGCAGCCTGCGCCCGAACAGCCTTGTAGCCCATGGCGATGTAGCGCCCGACTTCGTCGACGGTGTGTTCGATATCGTTGCCATTGGCATGACCGTAGACCAGCACGCCGGACCGCGACGCTCCGCCGAGCAACTGGTAGACCGGCATGCCAGCCATTTTGCCCTTGATATCCCACAGAGCCGTGTCGACGGCGGCAATCGCCGACATGGTGACCGGTCCGCGCCGCCAGTAGGCGCCCCGGTAAAGGTATTGCCAGATGTCTTCGATCTGCCGTGGGTCCCGCCCGATCAGGACGGGAATCACGTGGTCTTCCAGATATGAGACGACCGACTTCTCCCGGCCGTTCAGCGTGGCGTCGCCGATACCGTACACGCCCTGATCGGTTTCTATTTTGAGCGTGACAAAGTTACGGCCGGGGCAGGTGACGATAACGCGGGCACGGGTGATTTTCATGGAACGACCTGTTAAGCGGGCAGGGTTGGAAGGAAATCTGCAGGAATGATCGCGCCGGCAGAACTGGCAATGGCGCGGGCGGTCCTTGAAGCAAATGAAAGGGCGGGAGCCGGTGCCATGCCTGCACTGCGCGCAGTCAGCCAGCCGGCATTGAACCCGTCTCCAGCGGCGGTTGTGTCGACGGCACGCTCCGGCGGATCAAAGGCGATCCGGATGCTTTCATCGCAGACCCGCGCGACTGCACCGGCCTTGCCTGCCTTGACCACAACTTCGGCGGCGCCGCGCAGTTCCGGGCGCGCCAGGATGGTCTCGACGGTCGCCTGGCCGAACAGGTCGCCTTCGTCCTCGACGCCCGGAAACACGATATCGCTGAGTTCGTAGAGCTTCAGCGTCCAGGTCTGCGCCGCCTCGACCGACTCCCAGAGGCGTGCGCGATAGTTCGGGTCGAAGACCACTTTTGCGCCGTACGCCTTGGTCTCCCGCAGGTGGCTTACGAGACTGTTCCTCTGTCCTTCGTCGAGGATTGCGAGCGTGATTCCACTCAGGAAGACGTAGTCCGAACGTGTTATTGCGCCTAACTGCATGTCCGTCAGGGTCCGGATCATCTGGCAGGCTGGGGAATTCGACCGCCAATACGTGAAACTGCGTTCGCCGTGACTGTCCACCGAAATCAGGTACAGGCCGAGCGGTCGGGCTGGGTCTTCATGGAATAAGTGTTCGACACCCAGTTCGGAGCAACGCTTGGCCAGACCCACGCTCACCGGATCGGTTCCGGTCGCAGAGACGAAGCGCACGGACCAATCCGTCCCACCCAGCATCGCCACATAAGCCATCGTGTTCAGGACGTCGCCCGCATACGCCAGCGCCATTCCACCATCTGGCGTGAGCCGCAACTCGCCCATGGCCTCCCCGATGCCGGCAATCGATGGCATCGCTTACTCCGCTGCCATCGCGCCCTTGGGCGCGACCTGATCCAGCTTGTATGCCTTCCTGACCAGGTTCACTGTCAGGTCGTGAATCAGTTCAAATGCCTCATCCGCATCCAGACGGCCCTCCGCCACCAGTTCGGCCAGGAATCGGCTATCCATGCGGCGAGCAAGGTCGTGCCGCGCCGGAATCGACAGGAGCGCGCGCGTGTCGTCGTTGAAGCCGGCCGTGTTGTAGAAGCCGGCGGTTTCGGTCACCTGCCTGCGGAAACGCATCATGCCTTCCGGACTGTCATGGAACCACCAGGGTGGTCCGAGGGTGAGGCAGGGGTAATGACCTGCGAGTGGCGCGAGTTCGCGAGCATAAGTCGACTCGTCGAGCGTGAACACGATCATCCGGAAGTCCGGTTCGTTGCCGACGCGATCGAGGAGCGGCTTCAATGCATCGACATAGGTGGTCGGTGAGGGAATGTCGGCTCCCTTGTCGGACCCGAACCTGTCGAACAGGGCGGGGTTGTGATTGCGCGAGGCACCGGGGTGCAGTTGCATCACGAGGCGGTCATCAAGGCTCATCACCGCCATTTCAACGAGCATCTGTCCACGGAATATATCTTGCTCTAGTGACGTGGCTGTTCCGGCAAGGCACTTCGCGAACAGATTTTCGGCGTCCAGCGTGGATAGGTCTTCCGTGCGGGCGGTCGGGTGGCCGTGGTCTGTCGCTGTCGCCCCGTGCATCTTGAAGAAGGCCCGGCGGTCGCGCAGGGCGGCGAGATAGCCTTGCCATTTGCCGGTGTCCTCACCCGTCAGTTTTCCGAGGTGATTGATATTGGAGGCGAAATCAGTCCGGCTGGCATCTATCACATCGTCGGGACGGAAGGTGGTCACCACGCGCTGGCCCCAGCCAGCTGCGATGATCGTGTCATGATGAGTCAACGGGTCCAGCGCGCCCTCGGTAGTAGCGAGGAAGGCGACATTGAACCGGTCCAGGATGGCTCGGGGCCGGAATGCGTCTGTCTGCAGCGCTGCAGTGATCGTATCGTAGATCGAATCGGCGGTGCTGGCGTCGAGGCGTTCCGAAATGCCGAACACGACTGACAGGACATGATCCATCCATAGGCGGGAAGGCGTGCCCCGGAACAGGTGGAAGTTCGATGCAAACAAGCGCCATGACTTGCGTGGGTCAACCGTCGAGACCTCGCCGCGCGGCGCAACGCCGAGAGCTTCGAGCGGAATTCCCTGACTGTGCAGCATGCGCAGCACATAATGATCTGGCACCAGCAACAGCTCGGTCGCGTTGACGAATTTCGTATTGCTGGCGAACCAGGCTGGATCGGTATGACCATGCGGGCTGATGATTGGCGCGTCACGCACTTCGGCATAAAGTCGTCGGGCAAGGTCTCGTGAAATGGCGTCGACCGGGAAGAGCCGGTCGGGATCCAGCCTTAGCTCTGGCATCGTATTTTTCCCCAGAATCGTGGCTGGCCGGGGTGACGGCACACGCTCAGAAAATAGACAGCGTTGTTATTGTGCACCAGTTCCGTCCATAACGGCAAGTCCGGTCGCCGGGCGGCGGAACAGGCAAGGACGACATGACGGCAAACATGACGCGGCGGATGGCACTCGGCCTTGTTGCCGGGGCTCTAGGCAACACGCTTTTGGCCGCGTGCGGGCAGGCGGGCGGACGCGTTCTGAGGTCTGCCGACGCGCAACCGGATGGCTACCCGACGGTGGATGCCGTGCGCTTCATGGCCGCCGAACTCGACCGGCGAAGCTGTGGCCGGCTGCGGACAAAGGTCTATGCAGGCGGGCAGCTCGGTGAGGAGAAAGACACGCTCGAGATCACCATTCTCGGCGGCCTGGACTTCAACCGGGTCAACATCGCGCCGCTCAATTCCATTGCCCGTGAAACCCTTGTGCCATCGCTTCCCTTCATCTTCCGTTCGATCGAACACATGCGCGCCTCGGTGGATGGGGTGCCCGGACAGGCAATCCTTGATGCATTGGCTCAGCATGGTCTGATCGGACTCTGTTTCTACGACAGCGGTGCACGCAGTTTCTACACCACCCGCCGTGCCGTCCACACGCCGGATGATCTCAAAGGCCTGAAGATCCGCGTCCAGAACTCCAATCTCTATATATCCATGGTCGAGGCCCTCGGCGGACACGCAACCCCCATGCCTTATGGCGAAGTCTACCAGGCCCTTTTGCAGGGTGTGGTCGATGGCGCCGAGAACAACTGGCCGTCTTACGAAAGCAGCCGGCATTTCGAGGCGGCCACACATTATAGCCTGACACGGCATATCATGGCGCCGGAAGTGCTGGTCATGTCAGCACGCCGCTGGCGCAAACTCTCCGCTAGCGACCAGGAACTGATCCAGGCCTGCGCTCGGGAAAGTGTGCCGGTGATGCGAGACCTGTGGGACCAACGGGTGGAGCGGGCGCGCAGGATCATACTTGAGGCCGGTGTCGAGGTGGTTGAGCCGGACCTCGAGCCCTTCAGGGACAAGGTGCGGAGCGTATGGGAGCAATATCTCGATACGCCCGAACTGAAGCGCCTGGCGGCGGCGGTAGACGCGGTGGACGTCTCTTGATCGCCGCCCTGTCTCGCATCCTCAGCCGCGCTGCGCTGCTGTCATCAGCCGCCGGTCTGACCGGCATGACGATCATCATCGGTTGGCAGGTGTTTGCGCGCTACGTTTTGAATGCGCCGCCAAGTTGGACCGAGCAGGCGGCGCTGTTCCTGATGCTCTGGTTCATCCTGTTCGCTGCGGCAGCAGGCGTGCGGGAAGGGTTCCACATTCGGCTGACCATGGTTCAGGATAGTCTGTCGCCAGCACCCCGCCGATGGGTGCGGCTCGCTTGCCACGTCATTGTGATGGCCTTCGGCGCCTTCATGGCCGGGAGCGGGGCCCAATTGGTGGGTGCGACCTGGCACCATACGATTCCAGCCCTCGGCCTGCCCCGTGGAACGGCCTACATCCCCCTTGCCGGGGCCGGAGCATTGATCATGTTCTTCGCATTCGAGCATTTCCTGGCGGACTGGACCGGTGCGGAGGTCCGCAGGCTGTGGAACTAGCCTTCCTCCTGATCCTGCTGTTTGTCTTGCTGGCGATGGGTGTGCCGGTGGCGTTTTCGCTTGGCGCTTCCTCGCTGGCGACGTTCCTGCTGCTGGATATTCCCCCGGTGGTCGCCTTCCAGCGCATGGCGGCCGGGCTCAACGTGTTTACCTTGATGGCGATCCCGTTCTTCGTCTTTGCGGGAGACCTGATGGCGCGGACAGGGATAGCCGCGCGCCTCATCACGGTCGCAGAAGGGGCCTTCGGCAGGGCCCGTGGAGGCTTGGGGCAAGTCGATGTAGGTGCCAGCATGATGTTCGGGGCGGTGTCAGGCTCAGCCGCCGCGTCAGTGTCGGCCATGGGAGCGACATTGATCCCGATGATGAAGGAAAAAGGATACGACACCGACTATGCTGTGAACGTGACGATCACCTCAGCCATCCTCGGCATCCTGATCCCACCCTCGCACAACATGATCATTTATGCGGCGTCCTCTCCGGTGAGCGTCAGCGTTGGTGACTTGTTCCTGGCCGGCATTGTGCCGGGACTGTTGGCGGGCGCTGCACTGATGTTCGTGGCATGGGTCGTGGCGGTGAAGCGGGGTTATCCGAAGGGGGCGTTTCCAGGTTGGACGAAGTTCGGTCGCTCGCTTGTTTCGGCGCTGCCCGGCCTGATGACGGCCTTGATCATAGTCTTCGGCATTCTCCTCGGTGTTTTCACGCCAACTGAAAGCTCTGCGGTCGCGGTCATCTACACCGTCGTCATCGGCGCGTTCGTCTATCGCACACTCGGGGTCCGGCGGTTCATCGAGGCTGCTTCCGGCGCGGTACAGACCACGGCGATGGTAATGATGATCATCGGAGCGGCTGGCATGTTCGGTTGGCTGTTCGCGCTGCTGGAAGGTCCGACATTGCTGGCGGACAGCCTGACCTCGCTATCGGACGATCCGACGATCATCATGCTGTTGATCCTGTTGGTCCTGCTGTTGTTGGGTGCGGTCATGGACATGGCGCCGCTGATCATCATCACCACGCCGATCTTCCTGCCAGTGGCGATACAGCTTGGAATGAGCCCGGTTCAATTCGGCATCGTGCTGTTGCTCAATCTCGGCATCGGCCTGATCACGCCGCCGGTCGGTTCGGTCCTGTTTGTCGGGTGTGCGATCGGTGGCGCGAGGCCGGAGCAGGTCGTGCAGACGATCTGGCCATTCTACAGTGCGCTGATCTTGGTCATGCTGCTTGTAACATTCATCCCAGCCTTGTCGCTGTGGTTGCCCGGAGTGATGAAATGAAGCGGATGAATTCTGCCAACCTGACAGAACTGCCGGGCGATATCCGCATTCCGGCCTATGACCGGTCGCAACCCGCCGGCATCGTGCACCTGGGCGTTGGTGCCTTTCATCGCGCACATCAGGCCGTCTATTTCGATGCTCTGATGTCGCTTGGCGAAGCGGGGTGGATGATCCGCGGTGCATCCCTGCGGGGCGTCGGCGTATCGGACCAGTTGACGCCGCAGGATGGGCTCTACTCTGTCGTCATCCGTGACGGAAAAGTCGAGCATGTGCAGGTGATCGCTGCCATCCGGGACGTCATGATTGCGCCTCAGGACCCTCGCGCGCTAATCGCGGCGCTGGCGGCGCCGGAAACGCAACTTGTGACAATGACGGTCACCGAAAAAGGCTATCACCTCAATCCGGCCACTGGAGCGCTCGACCTGTCCGCAGCCGCCATCCAATCCGACCTTGGCGACATGTCGATGCCGCAAACGATGCCCGGGTTCCTGGTGGCTGGACTCGCTGCGCGGCGCGCCGCCGACCTTGGCCCGTTCACTATCCTCTCTTGTGACAACCTTCCGCATAATGGCGTCCGCACGCGGAACGCCGTCGTTGGCATGGCGCGTCAGGCCGACGCAGAACTTGCGGCTTGGATCGAGGAACACGCCGCATTTCCCTCCTCCATGGTCGACCGGATCGTGCCGGCGACCACTGCGGACGACATTGCCTCCCTGGAGGCGAGAATCGGCCTGCGTGACGAAGGCATGGTCAAGACGGAACCGTTTTCCCAATGGGTGGTCGAGGACTGGTTCTGTGGTCGTCGGCCAGCCTTGGACCGCGTTGGGGTGAGCCTGACCAATGATGTAGTTGCGTGGGAGAAGACAAAACTCAGATTGTTAAATGGGGCGCACTCATCGCTGGCCTATCTCGGAGGTCTTGCCGGGTACACATTTGTCCACGAGGCGGTGGATGCGCCCGGAGTCCTGGACTTCATAAACCGCCTCTGGGACGAGGCGGCGGAGACGCTCGGCCCGGCGGAAGGGCTGGACGTGCTGGCCTACCGGCAAAGTCTGCTGGAGCGGTTTCGGAATCCTGCGCTCAATCACCGCCTGCGCCAGATCGCCATGGATGGCAGCCAGAAACTGCCGCAGCGATTATTGAACACGATCCGCGACCGTGTCCGCCGGGGGGACGATAGTCCCGCTCTGGTACTAGGAGTTGCCGGTTGGATTCATTGGCTGTCAGGAACGGACGACATCGGAGGCATGCACGCAATCGATGACCCCTTGGCCAGCCGGTTTGCTGATCGACTTGCGCGCCGTGGCTCGCCAGCCGAGGCCATCGTGCAGGCGATATTGGGATTGGAGGAGATGTTCGGAACCGACCTGCGTGCCAATCCAGTATTTGTCGATGCACTTGTTGCGGCGCTCACAGACCTGATGAACCACGGGGCGGCGGCAACGATCCGCAAATTCCGCAACGCTTGAAGCCAAAGCGTGGCGTTTCACCAGAAGCCCGGTTGACGGAAAGCTGCAACCCAGCACTGTGGGGCGCTCAGGAGAGAGTCGGTATATGTTCCGCTTCAATGACGAATTGCTTCTCAATGCTGAAGACCGGGATATCGCCGCCAAGAGCTTTGCCGACGTCTATTTCGCTCTGGATCATCCAGCGCTGCGGGAGCATTTTGCGAAGTTAGATGCTGATTCCCGCAGCGCCAAGGCTCGTAGCCGACTGATCGGTCAGCTTGCATTGTCTTTTGCCGTCCTGTCTCTGCTGGCATTCCCGTTGGAACCGCTGATTACCAATCTCCTGCATGCTGACGACAATAACAGTGTGATGTTCAAACTCATCGCGTCCGCCGGTGCCCTGAGCGGCGTGCTCGCCATCGTTTTCGGAAATCTCGGTGTGGGCTTCGGCAAGGCCAAGCAATCATGGCTGCAGACCCGGTTGGCTTGCGAGCGGCTACGCCAGTGGCACGCTCAATACATCGTGTCGCACGCTACTGAAATCGCCACTGGCGTCCGGGACCCGGTCAGGAAGGCGGCATTCCTTAGTCAGCGCGCCGCAGAGTTCACGCGATTCCAGCGAACTTTCCTCGGCCAGATTGCCAGCGAATTTGCCAAGCACACGCAACGAAATTCGGCGGGCTTTGTTGGCGGACGTGCGCTTTCGGAGGCCGACAAGCTATCGTTTTGGGTGGATCCGGAATGGGCCGACAAGGCAAAGCAGAAACTCCTGCCGGACGACAGGCCAGGATTTGACCTGATCCTTGCCGCCTACGAGGCGACCCGCATTCAGGGACAGGTCCAGTACACCAATTATGCCCTGTCGGAGCAGGGCAGGTTCTGGTCCCATCCAGCCAAGCAGATCCGCATTCTTGGCAACACATCCTACGCGCTTGTACTACTCGCATTTGTTGCCAACCTCATCGCCTTGATGGTAGCGATTTCCGGCCAGTTGCAGACCGAGAGCGCCATTCTCGGGTCCATCGGCATGGGGCTTGCGATCCTTTCGGTGGGGTCACGGGCCCTGCAGGAAGCCTTGCGTCCGCAACAGGAATTGCAGCGCATGGAGAACTATGCCTCCTCCGTCGGCTTCGCAGCCAAGCAATTCCGGGCTGCGAAAACCCCCGCACAGTCGATTGCAGCAGCAGAGTCGCTGGAGCGGGCGGCCACCGACGAAATGCTGGAATTCCTGATCGCCAACGACCAGGCACGGTTCGTTCTCTGATCGACGCGGTACGTTGCTGACGCTAGAACCAGCACCGAGAAGAGCAGGTCTTCTCCGGGAGGCGGCAAGATGGGGACAGAACGCCGGTATCGCGGCTTCATCAGCTATTCCCAGCTGGACAAGGCCTGGGGAAAGCGGCTGCACAGCTGGCTTGAGACCTATCGTATTCCGAAGGGGATCGGTTCAGCAGACGATCAGCGCCTCGGACGTTTTTTCCGGGACGAAGAGGAAATGCCGGCAGCGGCGGACATCGCCAGCAAAGTCAGCGAATCGATTGCAAGCTCCGAAAACCTGATCGTCGTCTGCTCCCCCCGTTCAGCAAAGTCGAAATGGGTCAGCGCCGAGATTGAACATTTTCGCAGGACCGGTGCCGGTGGCCGGATGTTCGCTTTCATCATCGACGGCAAACCGAACTCAGGCGATCCGGAGACAGAGTGCTTTCCGCCGGCCTTGCGGGCCGGGGTCGACCCGGACGATCCGGACGCCATGCCCGTCGAACCGCTTGGCCTAGACGTGCGGGTGGATGGCCGGGCGCGGGCTTGCGCCCGGCTGGCTGCTGGCTTGCTGGACATGGATTTCGATGCGTTGTGGCAGCGTGATCGCCGCCGGACGGAACGACGCACGCGGTGGTTGCTCGCCGGCCTTGCTTCCCTCACCCTCATTTTCGCGGGTCTGACGGCAACGGCCGTGACGTTCGGCAATCTGGCACGAAACAACCTCAATCGCTTCTTCGCCGAACGCAGCTGGCAGGAACTGGATGATTCGAACACGCCAGCGGCGGCACGCTACGCCCTTGCGGGCATGGCGCTGTCGCCAGTCAATGCCGAGTATTTCCATGCAGCGCTCGGCGGGGTGTTGCATGCGACCAATGAAAGCCTGCCACCCTTGGTGCATGAGGATGGTGTCAAACTGGCCGTGTTTTCTCCGGACGGGGACCTGCTCGTGACAGCGAGCCGGGACAAGACGGCCCGGATATGGGACGTCGAGAGTGGGGAGCTGATCCAGACGCTCGCGGGCCATGACGGCGATGTCAACACAGTGGTTTTTTCGCCCGATGGAACCAGTGTCGTCACAGCGAGTTCGGATGGGACGGCAAAGGTCTGGACACTGGGCAAGGCCGAACCGGTGACGCTCATCGGACACAAGGGACGCATCAATCTGGCAATCTTTTCTACGTCAGGGTTGCCCCTTCGTGTGCTGACGGCTGGTGCGGACGGAACCGCAAAACTCTGGGATCCGGTATCCGGACACGAAATACTCGTCCTGAAGGGACATGCGGACAGTTTGCGTTCCGCCGCTTTTTCGCCCGACGGAAGGCGTGTGGTGACTTCGAGCATGGATGGCACGGCAAAGCTCTGGGACGCAGAAGCAGGGGGCGCCGCGCTACTCACATTTCAGGGGGGCGAAGGTGCGATCTGGAGGGCGGCTTTCTCCCCAGACGGCAGGCGCGTTATCACAGCGGGAAATGACCGCACGGCCCGTATATGGGATGCGGAGAAAGCCGGGCCGCCGCTTCTTGTCCTGAACGACCGGCAAGGCGTGTGGAATGCCATCTATTCCCCGGACGGGACGCGGATCGTCACGGCGGGACGTGACTGGATCGCGCAGGTCTGGGATGCCTCGACCGGCAAGGCCCTGTTCGACCTTCGCGGTCACAAGAAGGAAATCAAGGATGTCGCATTTTCGGCAGATGGCCAGCGCATCGTGACGTCCAGTCTGGATGGAACCGCGATCCTTTGGGACGTCTCGAACGGCCGGTTGGAGGCAACACTCGCCGGTCATGGTGACGAGGTCTGGTCTGCGGCGTTCTCCCCAGACGGCCAGCGCGTGGCGACCGCGAGCCTCGATCACACGGCGCGGATATGGGAAGCGAGTGACGGGCGCCTGCTGGCGTCGGCGGTCGGACATCGCGGCACCGTATTCACAGCGCAATTCTCTCAGGACGGAAAATCCGTACTTACCGCGGGTGAAGACGGATCCGCCCGCGTCTGGAACGCGGAAGACGGCTTGCCGGAAGGCGATGGGCTTGCCGCCAATGGGTGTCCGGTTTTTTCTGCGGGCTTGTCATTCGATGGACAGTTTGCGGTAACGGCCAGCGAAGACGGCACGGCGCGCACATGGGAGGTCGCCACCCGGCGCCTGCTCCACACGCTGACAGGACATGCAGGAGACGTCAATTCGGCAAGCTTTTCGACTGATCATGCGCGCGTTGTCACGGCGGGCAATGATGGGACCGTTCGCATCTGGACACTCGACGGATCGGCGCCACCCCTTATCGTGTCCGCACACGAACCGGGAGAGGACACACAGGAAATCTGGACGGCGGAGTTCTCGCCGGACGGAACCCGCATCCTATCGGCAGGGGAGGACACGACCGCACGCATCTGGGATGCGTCTTCCGGCAAGCAATTACTGATTCTGGAAGGGCATGACATGCCAGTCAACACGGCTTCGTTCTCGCGAGACGGCGCACGTGTCGTGACCGCCAGCGACGATTCCACCGCGCGTGTCTGGGATGCCCGCACCGGAAAGCTTCTGTCGATCCTGAGAGGGGAGACCTACTGGATAAATAGCGCACACTTCTCGCCGGACGGCGCACGTGTGGCCACGGCCAGCAATGGCGGGACCGCAGATATCTGGGACGCCGCCGACGGTCGTCACCTCGCATCGCTGGGCGGCTTTTCGGACAAGGTCTATGCCGCGTCTTTTTCGCCTGACGGGACCCGTGTCGTGACTGCGGGTGCGGACGGGACAGCCAGGATATGGGACGTGTCCCGCCTCTTGCAGCCATGGGACGAGATCGCCACGGACGCGTGCTCCCGCCTGCTGACCGCGACAACGCGGCATTTTACCGAGGACGAAATCACGGTAGACCGTTTGCTCGCCAGCCAATGGCGCCGGGCCGGAAGGGATGTCTGCGGCGGTGTGTCGGGCAAGGCGGATCCACCGGTGCTGCGCAAGATCGCCTACAGGCCTCCGGTGTTTCCCGAGACGGTCCAGATCCTTCCGCCGCAGAACGGTTGCAATGGCCCGACACAGCCGTGAGTGTGGGGGGAGGCTGCTATACAGTCCCGGGCATTCAAGCTAATGTTGCTCCACACGCAGAAAAGAGCCGGTCTACTGGCCAACGCGGCAGGCACTCGTATCTGCGGCAAACATTTTGTTTCCGCACGCATAGGTTGCAACTCGGAGGCGGAATGAAGATGCCGGGTTTGGCGATGGCGCGGATGCTGGGCACGCTGGCGCTGGCATTTGTCTTTGCCGGTATCGCACGCGGGCAGGTGCAGGACGACCGGCACGACGCCTACGCGCAGGCGCACATTACCTGGTCGCTGTACCACGAGACCGGCCATGCCATCCAGGACTTCACCGCCGACCGCTTTCTCATGTCGAATGCGGAGCGCGAGGTGCACGCCGACAAGATCGCCGCCTACCTGATGATTCCAAACACGGAAGATGATTACGAATACCAGATCTATTACGATGCCGCGATGGATCTATACATGGATACTCAGGCGCCCGATCCGAATCATATCTACGAGACCGGCCGGGTCCGGGCCGAACGGATGTTCTGCATGCTGTACGGTGCGCGGCCAAATAGCAGATGGATTGCGCTGGCGCAGAAACTCAAGAACCGCAGCGATTCTGGCTGCATTGCCGACTTCAAGGCGTTCCAGGAGGAAACCGTAGATGTGCTCGGCTTTGCCCGGGAGATCACCAATCTTGATGAGCCGAAGATGATCGATCCGCAATATGTCAAGACGAACGGCGGGAATCTCGCGACCGCCTACAATTATCTGCAGGACACACAGATACTGTTGCTTCTGGCCATCGACGTGGAGGAATGGCTTCCCGCCCTTCAGGTATCGGAAAAGCCGTTCAAGATCATTGCGCAGGGCTGCAATGGCTATGACGGCTTCCGGTACTCCTGGGAAGAGTCAGCCGTGGTGGTCTGCTATGAAGCCATTCAGCGGTGCATGAAGCGGCCAGGGCTGCTCCTGCCGCCTTTGAGTTCAGGGGACGAGGTTGCTGTCGAAAACCAGGGCGCGGAAGCTGACGAAGAAGACTGGGTCTGGATCGAGAATGACCCTGAAGAATGATGCCTCGCCGAACTTTCGGGATTGTGCTGCATCGCCATCACTATTCATCCGCCACAAGATGGATGAGACATTCAAGAAAGGTGGAATCGAAATGAAAAACTCAAAACTGAAATCCCTATTGCTTGTTGGGGCCGCATTGGCCTGGGCTGGTGTCCCGGTTGTCCTGGCGGTGCCAGCTGCCGCACAGGTCGAGGATGAGGCAGACGATCCCTCCGTCGAGCCAGATATCGACGATATGGACGTCCCGGATGTTGATGAAGATGCCGACGTATCCGACAACGAGACCGCCAGCGAAGACGAAGGCTGGGGCGACGAAACCGAGGTAACGGGCGAAGACCCCGCTGCGACAACGGTCGAAAGTCCGGAAGGCGGAGCTGCGCCTATCGAATTGACGGAAGACGATGGGGGATCGCGCCACGACGACGGCCCGCCGCAATAGAATTTGCATCTGACGCTAGATCGGTCTGGCCGCCGGTTCTCTCGGCTCATGGTTCCAGGTCGATCCGCGCGTCTTTTCGATGGTCTTTGAAAGGGGGGTAGGACAATAGGCAACGAAAAGCAGATCGAATACTGGAACGGTGCCGCGGGCCAGAAATGGGTTGAACAGTCGAACCGGCTCGACGCGATGCTGGCGCCGTTTGCTGAATGTGTTGTGGAACACGCAGCGATCAGGAGCGGCGAGTTTGTGCTCGATATCGGCTGTGGGGCGGGAGCGCTCACCCTGAAAGTAGCTGACCAGTCTGGTGCCGGGAAAGGAGCTCTGGGTGTCGATGTGTCGGTCCCGCTCATTGAACTGGCAAAGCGGCGCGCGTCTGAGGCGCAGGTGCCAGCGCGCTTCGAGTGTGCCGACGCCAGCACATTTGATATGGAGGAAGCGACAGATGTCGTGGTCTCGCGCTTCGGCGTGATGTTCTTCGACGATCCCGCATCTGCCTTTGCCAGGATTCGTGCTGGCTCACGCCGCGGCGGACGCCTTGCTTTCATCTGCTGGCAAGCGCTGGCGAAAAACGACTGGGCCCTCGCGCCGCTTCAGGCTGCGCTACCTTTCCTGAATGAACCTCCGGCCCAGCTGCCGCCCGATGCGCCCGGTCCCTTCGCGTTTGGCGACAAGGATCATGTGGCTCGTGTGCTTCTACAGGCAGGATGGAAAGATGTGAGAATTGATCCGGTCGATACCCGGATTGTTTTGCCCGGAGAAGATACCGTTTCAACGGCCGAATTCATGATGCAGCTCGGACCCTTGTCCCGCATCCTGGCAGAACAAGCGCTCGATGCGGGTCCGGTGCTCGACGCGCTGGTTGCCCGGATCAGCGGTGAATGCAACGCGAACGGGCGTGTCACAATGCCTGCAGCCTGCTGGCTTGTGACTGCCCGAAATCCCACCTGATCAAGGGCTTCACCTAGGGGCAGGCGTGACTTTTTCAGAGTCTCGAATACGTTCCCGTTTCTATCCAGCGAGCAGCCGCAAGCCAAGAGTGAGCCCAGACATGACAGCGACGACTTTCACGATGACCATCTACGGCCACGGCGTTTCCGGACCCGAGACGTTCGGGGTGGAGAACCCCGCGACGGGGGAAGTGTTCGCACAGGCCCCCGATTGTACGCGCCAGCAACTGGACGAGGCAGTTGCAACCGCCAAGGCCGCACTGCCGAGTTGGAAAGCGACGCCCATCGCAAAGCGCCGGGACTTACTCAACGCGATGGCGGGCGTGATCATGCAGAACCTGCCGGAACTCTCGCGCCTGTTGACGCGCGAACAAGGCAAGCCGCATCCGGATGCCGAAGGCGATGTCGGCGGCGGTGCTTTCTGGCTGATGGAATCGGCCAAGCACGAAATCCCGGAACACGTCTCGGAAGATTCCTCTGAACGCCATGCGATCACCCGGTACGGACCGATCGGCGTGGTCGCCGCCATCGTGCCATGGAATTTCCCGGTCATCCTCGCGGCGTTCAAGCTGGGCCCGGCTCTGCTCGCGGGCAACACGGTCGTCCTCAAACCAGCACCGACCACGCCGCTGACAACCCTGCGCATCGGCGAACTGCTGCGGGGCGTTCTGCCCCCTGGCGTTCTGAACGTGATTTCCGGTTCGGATCGTCTCGGCCCCTGGCTGACCGCGCATCCGGGCGTGGACAAGGTCAGCTTCACGGGCTCCACACAGACCGGAAAGAAAGTCATGGAAAGCGCAGCGCATTCCTTGAAGCGCGTGACGCTGGAACTCGGTGGCAACGACCCGGCCATCGTCATGCCGGATGTCGACGTCAAGAAAGTCGCCGAAGACCTGTTCTGGGCCGCGTTCCGCAATACCGGGCAAATCTGCATTGCCACCAAGCGCATGTATATCCACAAGGACATCTATGAGCCGCTGAAAGACGCGATCGTGGAATATGCGAAGACCGTTAAGGTGGGCGACGGTGCCGAACAGGGGACGCAGATCGGACCCATCCAGAACTCGGCGCAATACAATCGCGTTCTCGAACTCATCAAGGACGCCAAGGACCATGGCTACAAGTTTCTGATTGGTGGTCACGCGTCCGAAGCGCCGGGATATTTCGTGCCGATCACAATCCTCGACAATCCACCTGAGACCGCGCGCATCGTCCAGGAGGAACAGTTCGGTCCCGTACTGCCGCTCCTCAAGTTCGACAATCTCGATGAAGTGATCGGACGGGCGAACGACAGCGAGTACGGGCTCGGAGCGTCAATCTGGTCGAGTGACATTGAACGGGCGCAGGAACTCGCTACCCGGTTGCAGGCTGGCACCGTTTGGATCAACGAGAGCCAGCACCTCAGCCCGCACGCGGCCTTTGGCGGTTTCAAGCAATCCGGCATCGGCGTCGAAGGCGGGCAGGAAGGCGTCCTCGAATTTTGTCAGGCTCAGACCGTGTTTACCCGCAAGCCGCAGGCTGCGGCACCAGCCGGCTGACGTTGCCGGAATTCGTCTGTCTCCACGGACGTGCGTCCAGCCTCGTGCTGGAAGCGGCGCCGGGCGAACCCCCGCTCTGGCGATACTGGGGGCCGCGTCTGCCAGATGGCGTGGTTCCGGCATCCGGTATCCGGAATGAACGCCCGTTGCCGAGCTTTGCGCTCGACCACGACCAACCGTTCAGCGTGTTCCCGGTTGTTGGTGGTAGCTGGTTTCACCACTCCGGCTTGCTCGCCCATCGTGCCGGGCAAGACTGGTCACACGCTTTCACGGTCAGCCGGATAGATCGTCCGGATGCGTATAGTATCGCCGTTGTGCTGCAGGATGAGCGCGCGGGAATCGAGGTCGTGGTTCTCCTGCATCTGAATCCGGAGACGGATTGTCTGACAACGTCCAATCAGGTGACAAATACAGGGGAGGGCATTCTGGACGTCCAGTGGCTCGCTGCCGCCGTCCTGCCTTTGCCGGATGATCCGTTGAAGGTGCATTTCTGGGGCGGGCGGCATCCCAACGAGTTTATCCCCCAAGTCCAGAGCCTGACGCGGGCGGCTTGGCGCCGCGAGAACCGGCGCGGGCTGACGTCTCACGACACGATGCCGACGGCTTTTGTCGAGGCTCAGGACAATCACTGGTATGCGGCACACTTTGCATGGTCCGGGAACTCCGTGCAGCAGATCGAATGGCTCGACGATGGCCGGCGCGCATGGCAGGTGGGAGAATGGCTGGCGCCGGGTGAAGTCAGACTGGCGCCCGGCGAATCGATAACGACCCCGGAGGTCATCGCGACGTTCTCGAACACGGGGCGGAATGGCATCACGCAGAACTTCCACACAGAGATGCGCCAGCGCATTCGGTGGCCGGGTGGCAAGATGTCGCCGCGTCCTGTCCAGGTGAATTCGTGGGAAGGTTTCTATTTCGACCATGATGTTGACCGGATGAAGGAACTCGCGACTGCTGCGGCGGCGCTCGGCATCGAACGGTTCGTGCTGGACGATGGCTGGTTCCACGGCCGCAACGATGACACGACATCGCTCGGCGACTGGTGGCCGGATGAGACCAAGTATCCGGAGGGACTCTTTCCGCTGGCGGAACATGTGACGGGCTTGGGAATGCAATTTGGCCTGTGGGTGGAGCCGGAAATGGTCAATCCAGATTCCGATCTTGCGCGGGCGCATCCGGACTGGATCCGGTCGAGCCGGGACAGGCCGGTGGTCACCGGACGCAACCAACTGGTCCTGGACCTCGCGAATCACGAAGTGACGGAATACCTGTTCGACAAGCTCTCGGCGCTCCTGACACAATTGCCGATCTCATACTTGAAATGGGACCATAATCGGGACCTTGCGCCGGATGGTCTCGTTCCGACTTATCGAAATCAAGTTAGATCCGTCTACGGACTGCTCGCGCGCCTGCGCGCCGCATTTCCGGATGTCGAAATCGAATCCTGTGCCGGGGGTGGGGGGCGTATCGATGCCGGTATCCTGCCATACGTTCATCGATTCTGGGCGAGTGACAATATTGACGCCGTGTCGCGCGTGCAGATCCAGCGCGGCTTCCTGAGTGTGTTTCCTCCGGAGGTTATGGGAGCGCATGTTGGCGCCGCCCCGGCGCACACCACTTCGCGGTCGCAATCCATGGCATTTCGCGCGGGCGTCGCGCTCTGCGGGCACCTAGGCGTCGAACTCGACCTGCGACGCCTGACCGATAAGGCGCGGGAAGCACTTGCGGAATGGATTGCGCTCCACAAGTCCATACGTGACCGGTTGCATAGCGGCGAAGTCTGGATGGGTGAGGCACCAGACGGCCTGCTCTGGCAGGCGCATGGAACGGCCACGGATATCTTGCTCTTCGTCATCCGCACTAACCAGACCGAGCAACGCTACCCCCCGGCCATCCGCCTACCGATGCTCGACCGCATCGAATCGTTCCAAATTCGTCCACTGGGACCGGCACCCTGGGTGAAGGGATCGCCAGCCTTTCGACTTGCGGATCAGGAAGGCCTGAAAGTGTCCGGAGCCTGGCTAGCCCAATCCGGAATGCCTGCGCCGGCGCTGCGGGCCGAGCAAGTCGCCCTGATTGAACTTACGTCTGTACGATGATCAGTCCGGAAACGATCAGTGCTGCGCCGAGCATGTAACGCCAACCGATCGGTTCATGCAGCCAGAGTGATGCCAGCAAGGGCACGATGATGAAGGTCAAGGCCATAAAGGAATAGGCGTAGGACAGTGGCGCCGACTTCAGAACGTGCACCCATGCGAGAGTCGACAAGCCATAAATAACAAGGGCCAGAAGGAAGATCGGGTTCAGCGCGATCGATAGGAAGGGAGCATTTTCCGTCTGTAGCCGCGCGCCGGTCATCTTGAAGAGGACCTGGCCGACCGCAATCATCGCAGGTGTCAGAAAAAGGATTGCAGTGCTCTGCCAGGGCAGGGAAGGCATCAGACGGCCTTGTCTTCGCGGTAATAGATGTCGCGCTTGATATCGCGGCAGACATGGCTTTCTGGGACCGGATGCATCGCCCTGAGGAAGGCATTCGGATACGGAAAGAAATTGAAGTGTGGATTGAACGTGTACAGATACTCCCGCTCGCGCGGTACCACGATGATCAAGCGGCGCGAAGCAATCCGGCGCAATTCTGCGATGGCGGTGCGATAGTCGAGGACATGCTCGATCACATGGGTGCAGACGACGGTGTCGAACTCGCCGTCACGAAAGGGCAGGGCCTCCACCTTGGCGGCAACATATTCGACGCCTTCGAGGCGTGATGCATCGTCGATCGCGAAATCGACACCCACGGCGCGGCGGAGCGATGGGTGAGCTGTCGTGATGTGGCTCAGCAGCGCGCCCGTGCCGCAACCGACGTCACACATGCTCTCGCCGTCTATGTCGGCACATATCGCGTCGATGCAGGCACGCGACAAGTCCGTGCCTTCGTGCACACGGGGATGCGTGCGGTAGAGCGTCTCGTATTCTTCATCGGTCAGGAACGCCGCGCGGGCGCGAAAGTCCGCGAGATGGGCAACGTGATTTCCCCAAACCATAGATGCGGCAGACCGGAACAATGCGGAATCCCGCACAATCGGCGGAAGCACGTCTTCGAGCACGAAGCGGATGCGATTGGTGGTTTCCCGCTTCATGCCGGACCCGCCTGGCGGTCGGCATGCGTGCCGGGATGATACGGGTTGCGCCGTTCGGACAATGGCACCGTGCCGGAATGCGTGCGTTCGCCCCTGGCTGGCGCAATCGACAGATAATGAATCCGCTTCTGTTCGATCCGTGCGCGGGAGAGGGAATCGAGGATCACCGCAGTCATCAGTGTCAGCATGGATCCTAGCAGAAGCGTCATGGCCAGCATCCAGGTCGGAATACGGTTGACGAGCCCTGTCTGCAGAAACTCGACAATGACCGGTATCATCAGGGCGAAAGAGGCCAGGAAGAGAGCCAGGCTGATTGCGCCGAAGAACGCAAAAGGCTTGGTCTCCTTGAGCAGGAGCACCATCATGCGCAGGATACGAAAGCCGTCCCGGAAGGTCGACAGCTTGCTGACGGAGCCTTCGCCCCGGCGTCCGTACTCGCACTCGATTTCGGAGACCGGCAAGCGAAGCACCGAGGCGTGAACCGACATTTCCGTTTCGATCTCGAAGCCAGGCGATGAGGCGGGGAAGCTCTTGGCGAAGCGGCGAGAGAAGACACGATAACCGGAAAAAATGTCAGAGAAATCACTGCCGAACAGGAACTGGTAGAGTGAATTGAAGATACGGTTGCCGAAGGCATGCCCGCTGCGGCCAGCGTCTTCCGTCACGTTCCGGCGCGTGCCGACAATCATGTCGGCCCGGTCGTCCAGCAGTAGGCGGATCATCTCCGGTGCCGCTTTCGGCTCATACGTACCGTCGCCATCGGCCATCACGTAGATGTCGGCGTCGATATCGGCGAACATCTGGCGCACGACATTGCCTTTACCTTGCCTGCGGGAAGGTATGACCGACGCGCCGGCGCGGGCGGCCTGTTCAGCCGTGGCGTCGCGAGAATTGTTGTCATAGACGAAGATGCGGGCCTGAGGCAGAGCAGCGCGGAATCCCAGCACGACGGCGGCTATCGACGCCGCCTCGTTGAAGCACGGCAGCAGCACAGCCACACTCAGTCCCGAAAAATCTGGCCGCGTCACTTGCTTTTCCACCCGTCGTTCACCGCATTCTTTAGGTTTTCCTACACCGGCACTGGTTAAGATCGGATTTCTCGAGATGGATGAGGCCGGCGCGGCATGAAGATACAGACCGGGTTGCGTGCGAGCGAAAAGTCCAAGGCATTGGCGATGTGTGCTTTTTGCATCGGAAGCCTTGTGCTGACAGCCGCGCTGAATGGCACATTGGGGGGCATTGGCACGGACGGCGATGACGTTATGCGTTTCGTACAGGTGCGCGATTTACTAAACGGACAGAACTGGTTCGACCTGACCCAGCCGCGCCTTGGCCCCGAAGGCGGAACGCAGATGCACTGGTCACGTCTTGTCGACCTGCCGATCGCCGTTCTGGCCGCCGTGTTTGATATCTTCCTCCCACGGGACCAGGCATTGCTGCTCGCCGCAAATGTCTGGCCACCGCTCAGCCTGCTGATCGCTTTTGCGGGCCTATGGATCGGGGCCGCGCATTTTGGAGGGAAAGGCGCGCGGTTGGCGGCGTTTGCCGTTGCTTCGATCATTTTCTTGGGTCATTTCCGGTTCCTTCCCGGCGCGATTGACCACCACAATCTTCAACTGGGTATGTTGGCGCTTGCAACGGGCTTGTTGCTCGACCCGCATCGAGGCCCGCGAGGAGCGTTTGCAGCGGGGGTAATTGTTGCGCTGTCAGTGGCGATTGGCGTCGAAGTATACGGGTTTGCCGGTGTCCTGTGTGCGTTTGTTGCGATAGACTGGTTCATCGTGGGCGAACCGGCGAAGGCAGGTGCCCGTGCCTTCGGCGTCGGCCTTGCTGCAGGCCTTGCAGTTGCGTTCGCTTCGACTGTTCCGCCGGAATCCTACGGAATTACTTCGTGCGACGCGCTGTCGTCAGTGACCCTTCTGGCGGGTGCCGTCGGCGGTTTCGGCCTGGCCTTGTGCGCGTCCACACTATCCGCACGTGGCAGGATTGTTCGTGGTCTGGGACTGGTCATGACAGGCATCGCCTGTGGCACGATCCTCCTGACGACCGCACCGCAATGTCTCGGGGATCCGCTGCGCAGCCTCCCTCCCATCGTTACCGACCTGTGGCTCAATCAGGTTGCGGAGGCTCGGCCGCTCTTTGCGCCGTCACCCACAGGCTTGCAGGATATTCCCTTTCGCATCGGCGTGACAGTTCTCGCGCTTGTCCTATGCGCGATGAACGTGCGAAAGGGGCGGGATGTGCGGGCGTCTCTACTATTGATGGCCCTGTTGGTCATGGCGCTCGCCCTGACATTTCACCAGGCTAGATTCTACGCGTTTGGACACCTGTTCGCGATCCTGTCGTTCGGCGCCTGGATCGCGCGCGTTTATCGGGAGGGGAAAGCAGCCAATCCGGCAAGTGTCAGCTATCTTGGCGCTCTGGCAGTGTCGGTTCCGGCCCTTTGGGGAATGCCCGGATACCTGTTGCAGCCGTCGGGTAGCATTGGGGCGAACGTTGAGATGGGTTGCCTCGTGCCGGGAGCGTTCCTTCCGCTAGACCGGCTGGCATCTGGCCGAATCCTTTCTTCGGCCGATTTCACGCCGTACATCCTGAAAGAGACACGCCACTCCGCCCTTCATGGCAACTATCACCGCAACGTCACCGGCATCGAGCAAAGCCTGAACATATTCCTGACACCACCGGACGAAGCGCAAGTACTGCTCGTATCCGCAGGAGTCGACTATGTTCTCATCTGCCCCGCCGATCCGGAAATCCGGGTCCTGTCCGCTGAGTCTCCGGAAGGCCTCGCCGCCGAACTGGCTGCCGGATCGGTTCCGGCTTATCTGCAGGAACAGACGCTGGACGGCCTCCCGGCGGCGGGGTTGCGTGTGTGGCGGGTCGACCGCAAATAGGCGGGGATGACAGCGAGCCTGAAACAGCAGAATCTCGTTCAGGGTCTTAACAGATCGTTTACATCTGGTGTACGATCCGTACCATTAAGGCGTCTCGTGCAACACAGGAATGCCCTGAATCACCAGTAAAACCAACACAAATGCCGTATACGTACGGATCGTTCCGCATTTCTGCTTGCCGACTCTTGCATTAGAGCGGCGTTAACGGCAAGTGAGGTATGGGGCTGTGTACAGAATTGCACTTGCGTTGCGGACGCCCGCGTCCGCCCGCTCAGGAAAGAGCTCGAGTTGAACATGATCGGTAGTCTCCTCGGCATGTTGTCTACGGACATGGCGATTGATCTTGGGACCGCGAACACGCTGGTCTACGTGAAGGGCCAGGGTGTGAAGCTCGATGAGCCGTCTGTGGTTGCCTACATGACGCAGGGCGGCCGCAAGATCGTCTACGCGGTCGGCGAGCAGGCAAAGAACATGCTCGGCAAGACGCCGGTGAACATGGAAGCCATCCGCCCGATGCGGGATGGCGTGATCGCCGACTTCGAAGTCGCCGAGGAAATGATCAAGCACTTCATTCGTAAAGTGCACAATCGCCGGGCCTTTGTTTCACCGCTCATCATCATTTGCGTGCCCAGCTCCGCGACCAGCGTCGAGCGCCGCGCCATCCATCAGTCCGCCCTTGCGGCTGGTGCCCGCCAAGTCGAACTCATTGAGGAGCCTATGGCTGCTGCCATCGGCGCCGGACTTCCCATAGATGACCCGGCAGGATCCATGGTCGTGGATATCGGCGGCGGCACTTCTGAAGTGGCCGTTCTATCACTCGGCGGCATCGTGTATTCCCGTTCGGTGCGCATCGGCGGCGACAAGATGGACCAGGCGATCGTCAATTACCTGCGCCGCGAACAGAAAATCCTGATCGGCGAAATGTCGGCTGAGCGGATCAAGAAGGAAATCGGCACGGCCATGGCACCTGAGAATGGTACCGGCATGTCGCTCACCGTACGCGGCCGAGGCACGCTCGATGGCGTTCCGAAAGAAACAGAAATCAACGAGGCGATGATTGCCGAAGCCCTGCGCGAGCCGGTGACCGATATTATCGACGCCGTAAAGATCGCGCTCGAAGCCATGCCGCCGGAGCTGGCGGCTGACATCGTCGACCGGGGCATCGTCCTCACGGGTGGCGGCGCACTGCTGCGCAATCTAGACACGGTGATCCGGGAACAGGCACAATTGCCGGTGATGATCGCAGACGATCCGCTGAAATGCGTGGTCAATGGCTGCGGGCACGTACTCGAAAACTTCGCCAAGATGCGCAACGTGCTTTCGCCGGAAGTCTGACACTACGGTCGCACTATAGAGGCAAGGGACCAGGCAAATGGCTCGCTCCAGCCGGTCGGCACAAAAAGGCTTCCGGCGTTCGCCGAAGCGCCTTGTGCTTGGCGTTTTCGTGTTTGCCTTTGCAGCCCTGATCATCGCCCAGTCGGCCCCGCAGATCCGTGGTTTCTTCGACCCCGTCCGCACGACGATCGGCGACCAGCTCGGCGGTGGCGAGCAGATCGGCCTCTGGGCCCGGATGACCGGCCAGGTCGAACGGGAGCAGCGCATCAAGGAACTCGAAGCCGAAGTCCGTGATCTGTCGCGTTACAAGGCTGCCGCGATTTCCATGGCTGAGCGCATGGAGGCATACGAGAACATCCTCAACCTGATGGGCGAACCCCCGGTTCGGGGCGTAACCGCGCGGATCACGTCTGAAAGCGACGGCCCCTTCGCGCAAACCCTGCTGGCCAATGCCGGGCGCGCACAGGGCGTCGAGCCGGGATCGATTGCGATGAACGAGGGTGGCCTTGTTGGGCGGGTGCTCCAGCTTGGCGAACATTCCTCCCGCATTCTCGTGGTGACAGACTTCAACAGCCGCGTTCCGGTGATGGGAGAAGTAAGCGGAGTCCGGGCCATCATGTTCGGAGGAAACCAGGGCCTCGGCATGCTTGCGGATATGCCCGAGCGCGCGGAACTCATAGAAGGCGAGCGAATCCTGACATCGGCCGAAGGCGGTGCGTTCCCGCGCGGCCTGGTCGTCGGCGAGGCCCGCAACACAGGCGGCGAATGGCGCGTGAAATATGCGATGACGCAGCGTGATGGCGGCTATATTCAGCTGATCCCGCCCCCTGTCATAGACAAGCCGGTTCCGGTGGAGACACCGGTCACGGAAGGCGAGGCGCCGTTGGGCGCCAGTGCCGCTCAAGGCGTGAGACAGTAATGGCGCGCTCGTCCTCTTCCCGGCGCCGCAGGGGGCTCTGGGCCAAGACAGGGCCAACTCCCAGATTGCTGTTTGGTGCATTTGTCATCGCGGTGGTCGGCTTGTTCGGTCTGACGCCGAAAGACCTGTTCGGATTGTCATTTGTCTGGCCGCACGCGGCGCTCTGGGGCGCTGTCGGCTGGGGCAGGGTGGGGCTCTCGGTCCGGCCGATGATCCTCCTGATCGCTTTCGGCCTGATGCAGGACGTGACCTTCCACGCGCCATTTGGCTGTTTCGTCGTGTTGAACCTGATGGTTTACGGCGGTAGCGCGATGATTGCGGAGACCTTCGACGTAATGAACGAGCCGCTGATTGCGCTCGTTTCTCCCGTCCTATTGCTGTCCGGGGCATGTCTGCTGCTCTGGTTCATGGCCAGTACGCTGGAAGATCATCCCGTAAAAATTCTCCCGCTCGTGGCGGCCTTCCTGACTACGGGGGTTCTCTACTCGCTTGTGCACCGGGCGTTCGACCTAGGCCGCCGGCCTGGCGCGCTTGAAGGGCAGGCCTCATGAGTCGCAACCAGAACCCTGATGTGGATTTCAGCCGCCGCATGATCATGGCAGGTGCTGCAGGGGGCACGGTCTGGGCCGCATTGATCGCGCGGCTATTCCAATTGCAGATACTTGAAGGCGAGAAATACACCCAGCTTGCCGACCAGAACCACATCCGCCTCGAACTTGCGCCGCCGCAGCGTGGCCGTATCCTCGACCGTTTCGGCCGTCCACTGGCGTCGCACAGGCGCGCCGGTCGCATCACCGTAATTCCCGAGCAGATGAAGGATCCTGCGGCGATGCTTGCCAGCATCGCGTCGCTGATCGAATTGCCGGACAATGCCGTGACCCGCGTGCTCGAAGACATTCGCCGGGCCCGACAGCGCCGCGCGGCTTTCGTTCCCATCATTGTCGCCAACGAACTGACCTACGAAGATTTTGCCCGCATGAATGTTCATGCCGCAGAGCTTCCGGGCGTGCAGGTCGAAATGGCCTTGACGCGCTCCTATCCGCGCGGTCGCGACTTCGCACACGTGCTTGGATATGTCGCCCGTGCCAGCGCCGATGATCTGGTGCGGCTGAGCGATGGCATGACGCCTTCCGAGGCCGGCGCATTGGAGAACATGTTCCGCCATCCGGACATGCGCACCGGCCGTCAAGGTATCGAACGACACGCCGAGACATGGCTGCGCGGCAAGCCCGGTTTCAAGAAGATGGTCACCAACGCCGCCGGCAGGGTGATTGAACAGATCCCCGACGACCGGCTTGCGCCGGAACCCGGCAAAGACCTGTACGTCACGATCGACTCCGATCTGCAGCGCGTCGCGATCGAACGCTTCGCAGGCGAAAGCGGTGCAGCTGTCGTGCTGGATGTCGAAAAGGGCGATGTCCTCGCCATGGTGTCGACGCCGGCCTTCGATCCGAACTCGTTCGTCAACGGCATTTCCAGCGCAGACTATGCCATGCTGCGCGACGATGACAGGTCGCCGCTCTATCCGCGTGCGCATGGCGGGGTCTATCCGCCTGGGTCGACCTTCAAGATGGTCGTGGCAACCGCAGCCCTCGAAACAGGGGCGATGACACCCACCGACCGAGTGCATTGCAACGGTTATTACCGGTTCGGCAACCGCACCTGGCACTGTTGGAAAAAGGGTGGCCACGGCACGGTCGACATGCATGGCGGCATCAAGGGATCGTGCGACTGCTACTTCTATGAAGTGGCGCGCCGCACCGGCGCGCAAGCGATTGCTGACACCGCGCGGAAGTTCGGTTTCGGCGAAGCATGGATACTCGGCATGACCGGCGCGCGGGGTGGACTCGTGCCAGACCCGGAATGGAAGCTTCGCGAACGCAAGGAACAATGGTTCGACGGCGAGACGCTGAACTTCGGTATCGGGCAGGGCCAGCTCGGTGTGACGCCACTGCAGCTTGCCCTGATGACGGCAAGGATTGCTGCCGAAGGCGCCGCCTTCAAGCCTAGGCTGATCGGCCACGGGCCGAAAAACAAGGACGACCATGTTCTTGATGCAAAACTCGATGCGGAAATCATGCGAGTCATGAAATCCGGCATGTTCGGCGTGACCTCGGAGCCGGGCGGCACGGGCTACCGGTCGGGCGACCTTGGCCTTGGCGGGGTGCGCATGGCCGGCAAGTCGGGCACCGCACAGGTGCGCCGGATCACCCAGGCCGAACGCGACAAGGGCATCCGCAAAGGTCTCAACATCGAGCGCGAGTTGCGCGACCATGGTCTATTCGTGGCCTATGCGCCAACGGACAATCCGAAATACGCCTGCGCCGTCATCGTCGAGCACAGCGAAAGCGGCTCGGGCGCTGCCGCGCCCGTCGTCCGCGACATCCTCGCCTATGCGATCCGCACCAATTCCGGCCGCAAGCCCGCCTGGTCGAAGAGCGCATCCACTTCCGCGCCGTCAATCGACGAAAGTGCTCCGACATGAGCCGCGATGGAAGTTTCAGCGGATTCACGCGCGGCGAAGCGCGCACACGCACAGCGACGTCGCTCAATTTCGAGTCCGCCGGCCCTCTGTCGGCCTTTGCACGTTTGCCATGGGGCTTCATTCTGCTGGTCGTCGCCATGGCGCTGATCGGCATCGCCATGCTGTATTCGTCTGCCTACACGAACCCTGCAGAACAGCATCTCTGGAAACTGCAGCTCATTCGTTTCGGCATCTGCTTCATCATCTTGATCGTGCTTGCCCTGTTGCCGCTGACCTGGTGGATGCATCTTGCCTGGCCCGCCTATGCTGGAACGTTGTTACTGCTGATATTGACTGAGGTGATGGGAGTGACCGGGGGTGGCGCGCAACGCTGGCTCCAGATCGGACCTGTGGCTGTGCAACCTTCGGAGTTTGCGAAGCTCGCTGTAACGCTCGCATTGGCCCGTTACTACCATGCGATGCTGAATTCGGTGGGCAACAACCTGCTCGTTCATTTTGGCGCGCTGGCGATCATCCTTGTGCCTTCGGCACTCGTCTTCCTGCAACCTGACCTCGGTACGACGCTCGCGATTGTGGCCTCGGGCGGGGTCCTTGTTTTCCTTGGCGGGCTTTCCGGCAGAGTGATTTTTGCAGGGATCGTCGTGGCAGGGGCATCGCTCTGGCCTGTCTACAATTTCGTGCTCGCACCCTATCAGAAAGAGCGCGTCGATACCTTCCTCTCCCAGATGGGTGGCGAGTCCAGCACCGGTGCCTCTCTCGGTGAAAGCTACCAGATCGAACAGGCCAAGATCGCCATCGGTGCCGGTGGCCTGAACGGGAAGGGATACCTTCAGGGCATCCAGTCACAGCAGGATTATGTTCCGGAGCAGCATACGGATTTCATTCTTACCGTGATCGCCGAGGAGTTCGGCTTCCTTGGCGCGACCGCGATTCTGCTCGGGTTTGCAGTGCTCCTTGGCTGGTCGCTCTACACGGCCTACCAATCGCGCAGTTATTTCGGCCGCTTCGCTGCCGCCGGCGCGACGGCGACCGTCGCGTTCTTCATCGTGTTCAATGTGGGAATGGTGCTCGGTCTGTTGCCTGTCGTCGGCATGCCATTGCCGCTGATCTCTTATGGCGGCACCGCGATGCTCACCGCCATGTCGTGTTTTGGCCTCGTCATTGCCTGCCATATGCACCGCGACGACCGGATCAGCTCGACCGGGCTGTTCTGACCTAAGGACAGCACATCACGTTGCTTTTTGTTGCGCGCTGGCTAGGGTCCCGTGGAATATCGTTCCCTGGGGAGAGGCAACATGGCGACAATCGCCCGTAAATCAGAAACCTGGAGCTCGCGCTTCGGATTCATCATGGCCGCCGTCGGTTCTTCCGTCGGTCTCGGCAATTTCTGGAGGTTCCCGTACACGGCCGGCGAGAATGGCGGCGGTGCGTTCATCCTCATCTATGTGCTGTGTGCGGCTCTGATCGCCATGCCGCTCCTGATGGCAGAATACGCCATGGGCCGAAAATCCGGTATGTCCGCGATTGAAGGTGTTCAGTCGCTCGCCCGGGCCGAATCCAAGACCCAATATTGGGGCATCGTCGGCTGGGTCGGCGCGCTGACGGCCTTCTTCATCCTGACCTTCTACATGGTTATCTCGGCCTGGCTGCTGGCCTATGTGATCCAGGCGCTTGGCGGCAACCTGCATGGCCACGATGCAGGTGAGTCCGCCGCCAACTTCAGCAACACGATTGGTGCCGGAGAATTCCCGCTGCGCTCACGGTGGTATATCCTCGGCCTGCTCGCCGCGTTCATTGCGGCCAACGTGATCGTGGTTGGCCGGGGCGTAAAAGGCGGCCTGGAAACGGCGGCGACCATTCTGATGCCAGCCTTCTTCATCATGCTGCTGGTCGTGCTTGGATTCGCCCTCGCCAATGGGGACGTCGCCCGCACGGCGGAATTCATTCTCAAGCCTGACTTCTCCAAGGTGGGTTTCGGCACCTTCCTCTCGGCACTCGGCCAGGCTTTCTTCTCCATCGGTGTCGGCGTCGGCCTGATGATCACCTACGGCGCCTATCTCGACCGGGGCACCAACATCCCGCGCGCCTCGGCCATCATTGCCGGCTCGGACACGCTGGTTGCCATCATCGCCGGCTTTACGATCTTCCCGATCGTGTTCGCGGCGGGCCTGCCGGAAGCCTCTGGCCCAAGCCTCTTCTTCATCTCGATGCCGGTGGCTTTCGAGGCAATTCCCTACGGCTCGGTCTTCGCAGTCGTGTTCTTCGCGCTGGCGCTGTTTGCGGCATTCACTTCGTCGATCTCCCTGATGGAAGTCGGCGTATCCTGGTTCGAAGAACGCCAGGGCGTAACGCGCCTTGGTGCCTCCATCGGCATCGGTTTCGTACTGTGGATGATCGGCGCCGGCTACGTGTTCGGCGGCGACTATCTCGACTTCATGGACTTCATGACCGAGGGCCTGCTGCTTCCGCTCGGCGGTCTGCTCTGTGCGATTTTCGCTGGCTGGATCCTGTCCCGCGACATGCTGACATCCGAACTCGGCGAAGGGACCATCATGAATGTCTGGCGGTTCCTCATCCGGTGGTTCGTGCCACCCTTCATCGGCTTCGTCCTGGTCTTCGGATTCCTCGACAAGATCCAGGACCAGTATCACGTGCCGCTTCCGGGGTTCCTGCAGGCCGTTCTTGGCCCGAACTGGGTGCCGCCCGCTACCTGATACCCCAAACAAAAAAGCCCGCCAGTGCAAGCACTTGGCGGGCTTTCCTCATTCTGAATCGCGACAGGATCAGGCGCGCACTTTGGCGGCGAATGTCTCGGCGAACTTATCGGTCGCCTCAATCAGTCGGTCGACGATTCCGGGTTCCATGGACGAGTGCCCGGCATCGGGCACGACGTGAAGGTCGGACTTGGTCCAGGCCTTCGACAGGGCCCACGCCGTCGATAGCGGCGTCACCACGTCATAGCGGCCGTGCACGATCACGCCGGGGATCGATTTCAGCTTCTTGGCACACTGGTCCAGCAGCCAGGTATCGCTCGCGAAGAATCCGCGATTGACGAAATAGTGGCACTCGATCCGGGCGAACGCGTCGACAAAGTCGTCCTCGTTGAACCGCGGGGGAGTGGTCACCGGACCTTTGATGGAGAGAGTCTCACCCTCCCACCGCGCCCAGGCCCGCGCAGCTTCGATGCGCGCCTCGCGGTCGTCGCCAGTCAGGCGGCGGTGGAACGCCATGACCAGGTCGCCGCGCTCGTTTTCGGGAATCGGTGCGATGTAACGATCATAGGAATCCGGGAACAGGCGGCTGGCGCCGGTCTGGTAGAACCACTGGATTTCGGATTTCGAGACGAGGAAAATCCCGCGCAGGACCAGTCCAAGCACCCGCTCAGGATGGGTCACGGCATAGGCAAGCGCGAGGGTGGACCCCCACGACCCGCCGAATACCAGCCATTGCGACACGCCGACATGTTCGCGCAGCGTCTCGATGTCATCCACCAGGTCCCAGGTCGTATTCTCCCGCAGTTCCGAATGGGGCGTAGACCGCCCGCAACCGCGCTGGTCGATCAGGAAAATGCGATACCGTTCCGGATCGAAGAACCGGCGCATTTCCGGGCTGGAACCCCCGCCAGGCCCGCCATGCAGCGCCACGACAGGAACCCCGTCCGGGTTACCGGATTCTTCCCAGTAGATCTCGTGAAGTTCTGAGACCCGCAACCGGCCGGACCGGCGCGCTTCGAGGCGCGGATAAAGAATGCGGCGGGATTGGCGTCTATTCATTCACTCTTCACCTATTCTCTGCCAGACTCACCTTATTGCTAGACATCACGCCCAGCAAACCATAGTAATTATTACGGTTTTGGGCACGATCGCTTGTGCAGGTGGCAGTTCGATGCGTATCTTCATTCTGGGTTTATCCCTATGCTTTCTTGCAGGATGCGCAACTGTTTCAATGGTTCCGGGTGAGACGACCGTTCAAACGAGTCTTTCGGTTCAACAATCCGCCCTTCGCACTGTTTCCGGTGAATATTGTGACATTGCCGTCAATGAAGGCTGGGTGAAGACATCCGGTGGATTGGCTGGCCTTGCCGACACTTTGATCAATGGTGCCGGAGCAAACGACCCCGCAAAAGACACGTATGCTGCCCGGATCGGCGCGGAGACACGTGCACCGGCCTTGGTGCTCGCCCAAATCGTGTCCGACACCCAGTCGGCTCGCACAGGTCTCGTGAAGGTCAGCCGGGAGGCCAAGGCGGTCTTGGCCACCAACGAGAAGAAGGCCGCCACCCGCGCTGACGTGATGAGCTATGAGCGTGCGCTCGTCCGCGCACAGATGGCCTATCGCAGTTTCCAGACAGCGCTTGGCGAAGTTGCCGCACGTCCTGACATGGATATGGATACGGCCCCCGTTGACCGCGAACTCGAAGAATTCGCCAGCACGATCGACGCGGCCCGCGACACGGCCGACACGCTCGCCGACAAATACGCGAAGATCGATTCCCGCACGTCCTGAGAACAGTTCAGCTGCGTCGCGCGCTCAGGCCGCACAAAATCCAACCGACCAGCAATGAAATGCCGCCCAGCGGTGTAATTGCGCCCATCCAGCGGGGCGCACCGAGCGCCATTGCGTAAAGACTGCTGGCAAAGATCACCGACCCAATCACGAATGCCCAGCCACCGGTGCGCAGGAGCGACCTCTGTCCGCCTTCCTGCGTGGCGAGCCCGGCGGCCAGTGCCGCTGCCGCATGGGGCACGGCATACAAAGTTGCCGTATGCCACCAGTTCTGCGCGTCGCCGCTCAACCGGCCGGCAAGCGCGTGCGCCCCGAATGCGCCCAGCGCGACGGTCAGGAATCCAAGTATGCCAGCGGCGGCGACCAGCCGGTTCATGCGCCAGCCTCCTTCCGGGGGATGGCATATGTGACCACGGCATGGCTCGACGGTTTCGAAGTCCCCTCGATCCGCACGTCTACATCCATGACGGCGAGCGCCTGGCCGATCTTCATGACCCGGGCGTCTGCGACCACGACGTCTCCGATGCAGGGGCGCAGGAAATTGATGCTGAGATTGCTCGTCACCGTCATCGGTTCGTGCCCCGTAAGGGTCATCACGGCCATATAGGCGGCGGAGTCGACAAGGCTCATCTGTGTCGGTCCGGAAATGTATCCGCCGGGCCGCAGATGCGAGCTATCCGTTTCAAGCCGGAGCACCGCCCGGCCTTCCTCCATAAGGGTGACCATGCTGCGGGGTCCGCGGGATTCGAAGGCCTGCGCCATGAAGTGATTGGCCTCCTCGGCGCTCATCTTGCTCGTCATGGCGTCTCCCTTGCGTCACCCCTTGATGTGCCGGGGCCTCTCGTTCACCCTAATCGTGATCGCAGGCCCGCCAAGAGGTCTCGCCAAGGAAGGACGCTCCCAATGCTCACCGCCGGTGATGAATACCCGATCCACCAAACGCCGGAGCCGGTCGCCTATGCAGGCTCCGATCGCAATTTCTACGACCGGTATTTCTTCAACGGCTATTCCTCCGATGGCAGTGTCTTCTTCGCCGCCGCGATGGGCATCTATCCGCATCTCAACGTCATCGATGCGTCCTTCTCGGTGCTGCACGAGGGCAAGCAGTGTTCGGTCTACTTCTCCCGGACCCTGAACATGGAGCGGATGGACACGTTCGTGGGCGGATTTTCGGTGGAAGTGCTTGAGCCTCTGAGACGTGTCCGCCTCAAGGTCGAGGAAACCGAGGGCATCGCCTTCGACGCTGAGTTTACCGGACGCTCGTTCCCGATTGAAGAACCGCGCTTCACGCGCCGGCAGGGTCCGCGCATGCTGATGGATCTGACCCGCATGACCCAGAATGGCCGCTGGTCAGGCTCTCTCAAGGTGGACGGCAAGGAGATCAGGATCGATTCCGCCTCGTGGACCGGAACGCGGGATCGTTCCTGGGGCGTGCGTCCGATCGGTGCCCCCGATGCGCAGCCGCTCATTCCACCGCTTGATCCGCAATTCTACTGGATCTGGACCCCCACCAATTTCCCCAATCTGTCCCTCTATTTCCACGTCAACGACGACGCCAAGGGGGAGGCATGGAACAAGCGCTCAGCCTTGGTGATGGATGGGGCCAAACAGGGCGAAAGCCTGCATCTCGATGACGCGCGGATGAACATCACCTATGCGCCGGGCACGCGCCGTATGGCCAAGGCAACACTGGATGTGAAGGACGGCGCCGGACGGGCACATGCCGTGCACTTCGAACCGCTCGGGACCTTCCTGATGAAAGGCATCGGATATGGTCACCCGAAATGGCGTCACGGCATGAGCCATGGCGACCAATTGGCCGTTGAGCGCGAAGACTTCGATCCAAAGGCGTCCTGGCAGATCATGGAAAACCTGCACATCCAGGAAATCGTCCGTGCCCGCCACGAGGGTCCGGGCGGGCAGTCATCCGAGGGGATCGGCGTGTTCGAACAGCTTTTCCTCGGGCCTCACGGCCCGAGCGGGTTCAAATCGATCCTCGACGGCGCGGCCTGATCAGGCTTCGGCTATCATCGCCTGCCACGTTAGTGCCGCGAGTGTGATTGCGCGCATGTCGCCCGTGGTCGTGCCTTCCATGCGGTTCATGACGTAGCTGATCGTGGTGCGGTTCTCCATGTCGATCAGGACGATCGACCCACCATATCCGCCCCAGAACATGGACCGGTCATTGAGGGCAGGCGATAGGGCCCCAGACAGGCCAAAACCCATCCCGAACCGTACCGGAATGCCGAGTACCAGGTCCGTTCCTTCGATCTGGCATTCGAGGGCTTTCCGGCAGCCGGCTTCGGACAGGAAGGTCTTGCCGCCGGCCTTGCCGCCATTGGCCAGGATCGCATGAATCTGCGCGACCGAGCGGGCATTGCCCGTACCTCCGGCGGCTGGAATTTCAGCGCCGCGCCAGGCCCGCGTCCGCGTCTCGGAAACGTCAATACCCGGATTTTCAAAGGTTAACTTCTGGATCTCCGTCTGGGATGCGCTGGCCAGTCCGGCACCGGCAGGCGGCTTCAGGTCGGCCACGCGGGCATCTTCCGAGGCCGGAAGCCCGATGTGAAAATCGGCGCCCAGTGGTCCTGCGATTTCTTCACGGAACAAGGTGCCGACCGTCTTGCCGGATGCCCGCCGGATGACTTCGCCGACCAGATAACCTTGTGTCAGCGCGTGATATCCTGGCTGGGTGCCCGGTTCCCACAATGGCGCCTGCGCGGCCAGCAGGCCGGTGACCTTTTCCCAATCATATATATCCGCCGTAGTGATCGGCTCCGACCAGGCCGAAAGGCCCGCAGAATGGCTCATCAGATGGCTGACTTTTATCCCGGCCTTTCCGTTCGCGGCAAATTCTGGCCAGTATTCGGCGACCGGGGCGTCGAAATCGAGCTTTCCCTTGTCTGCCAGCCAGAGCGCCGTCAGCGCCGTCATTGTCTTGGTCGTCGAGTAGACGTTGACGATCGTGTCCTTCTGCCACGGACGTGACCGGTCCTCGTTCGCCCAGCCGCCCCACAGGTCGACGACGGTTTCTCCGTCCTTGGTCACGCAAAAGGACGCGCCGATATCGGTGCCATCCTTCAGGTTCTGCCCGAACCTGTCGCGCACCGCCGCGAACCGGTCCTGTACGTATCCGCCTACATCGCCATCCGCCATGTCTGTCTCCCTTTTCGGCAACCGTAGTGGGCACGGCAGTGCGCGGCAATTCCTTGCGCAGGGGAAGCGGTCAGGCTTTTGGCGCGACGCCGCTGAGGAAAACCGTGACGGCACGCTTCACGGTCAGGTTTACGTCGGCCGGCGCCGGCCTGAAGGATTCGTCCAGCAAGGCGCGTGTCTGCAGGCCGGACCTGACCATGTCGAGAAACAGGGAAGCGAGTTGCTCATAGTCGCCGGACTCGATTTCTCCCGCAATGGCCCGATCCTCGAGATAGGCGGCGAGCCCGGCGCGCACCTTGTTGGGGCCGAGCGCCATGAAGCGCTGGGCAATGTCCGGGAACTTGCGAGCCATGCCCACCACGAGGCGGTAGAGTTCGAGTGATTGCGGTTGTACCAGCTTGCCCGCGAACTGTTCCCCGATCCGGGTCAGTCCTTCCCGGACGGGCGTATGGGCCTTCAGTTCGACTTCCAGGGCGCTGGTGATTTCGTGCATCCGCGCTTCCAGCATGGCGAGGAAGATGCCCTGCTTGTCGCCGAACTGGCTGTAGAGCGTCGAAAGGGACCCGCCAGCGCGCTTGACGATCTCGGCCATGTTGGCGGCTTCAAAGCCTTGTTCCAGAAACACTTCCCGGGCGGCGTCCAGAAAGGCACGCCGGCGCATTTCTGCCCGGTTCGGGTTTTCGGGTGACTTGCCCTCGTTCATACCGTCTTCGCCTGTTGATCCGTCAGCCATGGTGGCTTGATTCTTACGTAATGCGGATTACATTGCAAGCCAATGTAACGGTAATTACACTCTCTTGGCGTATAGCCGGGCAACCAATTTCCACCGGAACCTGTCATGGCCGTCAAACCGTTTTCCCGCAGCCCTGCCTCCGAGCCCGTGCTGCAGCCTGTGTCCGAAGCGCCTGTTGCCCCGGAAGCAGAGACAGCACCGGTCCCGCCTTCGGTCAGTTTCCTTGACCGGTTCAAGGCCGATCCGCGCACGTATATCCTGTCGGTTGTTGGCCTGCTGCTGGCCCTGTTCGTCGGCTACAAGGCCGTATTCTGGCTGGTTGCTGGCCGGTTTGAGGTTGCTACCGACAACGCCTATATCCGGGCGGACATCGCGATGATCTCGTCCAAGGTCCAGGGCTATGTCGACAAGGTCCTCGTCACCGACAACCAGGCCGTAAAAGCGGGTGACGTTCTGGTCAGCCTGGAAATTGCCGATTCCACCACCTGGGTCGCCGAAGCGGATGCGGCGGTTGCTCAGGCCGTGGCCGATGCCCAGCAATCGCGCGCGCGTGTCGCTGCGGCTGCTGCTGCGCTCGAAACAGCCAGGGC
>JBGSKI010000105.1:0-58155 GCA_041741315.1 Hyphomonas sp.
GCCACTGGCGCGCGCCCGGCTGACCGTTGAACAGGCCGAGCATGTGCCGTGTCATCGCGTGCAGGCCAGTTCCCGAGGCGAGTCGAGCGCCGATATAGGGCCGGTAGGCCTCGATTGCCTCAAGCGGCGAGATCTTGCCGGGCGCGCCGAACAGCGCCGCATCGACCTCGCCCAGCAGGGCAGGCGACTGGTAGGCAACGCGGCCGAGCATGACGCCGTCGAACGTTTCGAGATGGCCCGCACAGGCCTCGATGGTCTGGATGCCGCCATTCAGGATGATCGTCAGATCCGGCCGGGCAGCCTTCAGTTTCGCGACAAGGGCATAATCGAGCGGCGGTACTTCCCGGTTCTCTTTCGGCGACAGGCCTTTCAGCCAGGCCTTGCGCGCGTGGACGGTAAACAGGGTGCAGCCGGTCGCCGCGACGCGCTCGACGAAGGTGAACAGTGTCTCTTCTGCCGGCAGGTCGTCGATAGCGATGCGGCACTTGACGCTGACCGGTATGGCGACGGCGGCGCGCATGGCGGCGATACAGTCTGCCACGAGGTCCGGCTCGGCCATCAGGCAGGCACCGAACGCGCCGGACTGCACGCGCTCGGACGGGCAGCCGCAATTGAGGTTCACTTCGTCATAGCCGAAATCCTCGGCGATACGCGCGGCCGAGGCCAGCTTTACGGGGTCACTGCCACCTAGTTGCAACACGACGGGGTGCTCGACCTGATCGTAGCCGAGCAGGCGCTGGCGGTCGCCGTTCATTACGGCATCGGCGGTCACCATCTCGGTCCACAGCAGCGCACGCGACGACAGGCAGCGATGGAACGCCCGGCAATGCCGGTCGGTCCAGTCCATCATTGGGGCGACGGAAAACCGCCGGGCGTCCGGTGTACTGCCAATGCTCATGTTTGGTCCGACCGGGTTTTTATGGTGCGGGTGTAACAATGGCGGATGACGCTGCAAAGTGCCACACATGCAAAACCATTGCAGAACGCACGCAAATCCGGTTCTTGGGCATACCGGGCGGGACAAGGACGGACCCTACATATGGACTCGATCCAGGACGCCATGACGACCTATCCCTGGGTCTTCTATCTCGGAATATTTCTGGCGCCCTTCGTGCAGGAGGATGCGGCCGTGATCGGGGCGGCGACAGCCTCGACGACAGGCATGGGGTCGACCCCGCTCCTGTTCGGAGCCGCGCTGGCAGGTCTGGTTCTAAGCGATGGCTGGAAATACTGGGCCGGGCGCGCCGCCCTCTCCCATCCATGGGCAAGGCGGTTTGCCGAGAAGCCGGGCGTCCAGGCGGCGCGGAACCGCGTGGTCAACGCGCTCGTGATGTCCTTGTTTACGGTACGGTTCGTGCCCGGAACGCGTATTCCGTTCTATCTCGCCTGCGGCCTGTTCCGCGCACCGTTTCCGGCTTTCATCCTCGCCGTGATTGCCTCTGGCCTGCTGTATCTCGGTGCCGCCTTCGCGCTGCTTCACCTGCTGGGCAACGCCGCAGGCGAGTCTGCCCGTGTGTATCTCGCAATTGCCGTCGGAGGCACGCTCGGCACGATTCTGCTCGTGCGCTTCCTGCGCCAGAGGCAGGCGGGATCCTGAAGCCCTGGCGGCAAAGTGACCGGCCTGGGCACAGGCTTCACCGCCGCGTTTACCACACACTGCGCAAACCGAATCTCTAGGCTTTCGCATCCTTCAGGCGGTTCTCGGAATCGAAGGCGCGCTTGAGCTTGTCGCGCGCCGCTTCGAGCTCGGCTTGCCGCTCTGCGAGCGACGCCTGTTGCTGGCGGATGTCGCCGATCAGTTTGCGGTCATGACCGTGGCGCAGCGAAAGGAGGTGAGCGTCTGTATCCACCGGCAGACGGTCCATGGCCTTGAGATTGTCCTTCAGCCGATCCCCTTCCGCAGCAACGCCGGAGCGCGCCTGTTGGGCGGTCAGAAAATCCTGTTCGGCCTTCTGGCGCTTCAGCGCGACCAGTTTCTGGAGGGTCTTGTCGGGCTTTCCCATGCGATTGCTACATGTGCTTGCGCACGCGCTCCACGAAGTTGATGGCAGCGGCGACCGCAGCGAAGTGTTCTGGCCGGATTTCCTCATCGACCTCAACAAGCCGGTACATCGACCGGGTCGCGGGCGGATCGCGAACGATGGGAACGTTGTTTTCGATCGCGATCTCGCGAATCTTTGCGGCCAGATGATCCACGCCCTTCGCGACGCAGACCGGCGCCTTCTTGTCGTCCGGGTTCCACAACAGCGCGACGGCATAGTGTTCCGGGTTGACCATGACGACCGTCGCCGTCTTGACGTTCTGGAGCATCTCGCCATTGGCAATCCGGCGGCCGGCCTGGCGGCGCGATTGTTTGAGCTGCGGGTCGCCTTCGCTCTGTTTCACTTCCCTTTTCACTTCCTCGCGGGTCATCTTCAGTTGGTTGGCATGCAGCCGGCGCTGGATCGGCAGGTCAAGAACGGTCAAGCCAAGCTGGAAGACGAAGAACCAAAGGATAAGTTTCAGAGCCTGCCCGAAGGTGAAACCGGCAAAATGGCTGAGTTCCATGGCCGTGCTGGAATAATAATCGCGGGCGAGCTGGACCATGAATGTGAGGGCGATGGCCGAAGCAAATGCAAGCTTGATCGTGTCCTTGAGGAATTCGATCAGTCCGCGCGCGCCGTATTTTTTCTTGAGGTTCTCGATGGGCGAGATTTTCTTCATGTCGACCGCGATCTTCTTCGTTGAGAACGTGATTGCCTGCTGGACAAACAGCGCAAGGAAGACGACAGCCGCGAGCACGGCAAAGACAATGGCGAGCTTGACAACCAGGCCCGAAATCAACCCCCGGATCGCCAAGCCCGACGAGTCGAAGATGTCCTCCGAATAGGTATCGGCATGATAGAGGATTGCGGAGAAATCGCCGAATATCTGTGCACCGATGAAGGTCTGGATCATCAGACCGCCGCTCAGGATACCGAAGATCAACGCAAGCGCGTTCAGCTCCTTCGACTGAGGAATATTGCCTTCTTCGCGCGCGTGTCGGCGTTTTTCGTCGGAGGCTTCAAACTCCTTCTCGCCACTATCCCCTTCCTGCTCGGCCATGTCCTACCTCACATCCACGGAACCACGTCAGCGACGCGGTCCTTCCAGACGATCAGCAGGCCGGAAATCGACAGGGCCAGAAGGATGATGCCGGAGCCGATCAACAGCGGCGCACCGACGAAGGCCACCATCAGCTGGGGCAGCGCCTTGTTGATGAAGCCGAGACAGATATTGTAGAGCAGGTTGATCGCCACGAAGGGCCAGGCCAGCAGGATGGCGAAGCCCATGGACTTCATGAAGCCTTCGACCAGCATGTCCTGGTTCAAGGCCGACAGGGCACCGACCGGCACGTCGGCATAGAGCCGGAGCAAGGATGCGACCGCGTTGATGTGAAAGTCCGCCGCCAGAAGGATCGCCGCGCCCGCCATGGACAGGAGGTTCGCGGTCATTGTCTGGGCTTCGTGCTCGAGCGCTACGCCGAGAAGTTGCGACAGGCCGATGGTCTGGGATATGATCGTTCCGGCAATGCTCAGCATCCAGACGGACAGTCGCAGGACGGCGCCGAGGCAGAAGCCGATGGCAACCTCACCAGCAACCACGCCGAGAAAGCCGGAGAAGGGTTCGATCGGTGGCGGCGCGATCAGGCCGCTCATCGCCAGGGCGCCGGACAGAGACAAGAGCACGAGCAACCGGACCTGCGTGGGGATGACCTGTTCGCCGATACCCGGCATCAGGAAAACTACGAAGGACAGCCGCGCCACCACGACCATCAGCAAGGCGATCCATGTCGCCAGTGGCCCTGACAATTCTGTCAGCGCCTCCATCACACCACGCCGACAATGTACGGCTTGGTCTTGGCGTTGATTTCCTCATAGGCGAGCACGGCGTTGCGGATGCCCTTGCTGGCCAGCACGGTCTGCAGGAACCGGCGGCGGCGCGACGTCGTTGCGATCGACGCGACAATGCCTTTCTTGGCGGCGTCGTTCAGCTTTGATTGGACGGAATTTGTCAGCTCACCGAACATTTCCGGTGGGAGGGCGATATCGCTGTTGCCATTCTCGCCATTAACTTCGTACTGCGTGAATTTCTGTTCCCAGGCCGTGGACAGCTGGACCAGCGGCAGGCGGCCCTGGTCATCCTGAAGGCGGTCGACGATCTGGAACGACAGGCGCTGGCGGACGAGTTCGACCAGGCGCTGCAAATTCGGCGCACTCGATTTGACTTCGGCAATCGTCTCGATGATCAGGAACAGGTTGCGGATCGAGACACGCTCTTCCAGCAACATACGGACGACCGAGAGAAGTTGCTCGGTCGTGACTTTCGCCGGGATGTATTCGTCGAGAAAGCGGCGGTTTGCCGTCGCCCGGTCACGGTCACTGACCGATGACAGTGCGTCGAGGGTTTCGACCATGACCATCCGGGTAAAGACGAGCGAGAAATTCGTCTGGATGATTTCAAGCATATGCGTCGCCAGAACTTCGATCGGCTCGATGGCCGGGATGCCGCTGGCAGCGAGTTCAGGCTTCTTGCTGTTGGGCAGCCAACGTGCGGCGGCCTTGTAGACCGGTTCCTTGACTTTCTCGCCAATCAGGTGGGGCAACTGATCGTCTTCGACCAGCGCGAGGACGGCTCCCGGCCGCAACAGGCCGGAATCGACACGGACGCCCTGGATCTTGACCCTGTACTCGTTCTTTTTCAGCGTCGGATTGTCCGTCATCCGGATCGGTGGCAGGACGAAACCATACTCCTCGGCAATATACCGCCGGATCTTGTGGATACGGGATTCAAAGCCGCTCTCGCCAACAAGCACGAGATTCACGAGGTCCGGCGCGACTTCCAGATGGATTTCGTCGGCGTGGATCGAGTCGCCGAATTTCACAGGGGCGGCCACTGTCTCCACTGGTGTGTCGGCCTTGCTGCGCTCGGCCTCACGATTGCGCTTGCGGACGAAGTAGGACGCTGTGCCAAAGCCTGCAGCGGCAATCATGAACGGGATGAAGGGCAGGCCCGGGAAGAAGGCGAACACGGCGAGGATTCCAGCGACGATCATCAGGACCGAAGCATTGTTTCCGAGCTGGGCGACCAGGGCGAGGTCGATCGACCCCTCTTCGCGGCCCTTCGAGAGGAGCAGTGCGGCAGCAACCGAGACAATGACGGACGGAATCTGCGAAACTAGGCCGTCACCGACGGTCAGGATCGAGTAGTTGCTGAGGGCCTCAGAGAATGTCAGGTGATGTACACCGAGGCCAATGCCGATTCCGGCGATCAGGTTGAGCGCGGTGATCATCAGGCCGGCAATCGCGTCGCCCTTGACGAATTTTGACGCACCATCGAGCGAGCCGAGGAAGCCGGCCTCTTCCTGTTCCTTCTGGCGGCGGGCCTTGGCCTCTTCATGCGTGATCGCGCCAACGGCAAGGTCGGAGTCAATCGCAAGCTGCTTGCCCGGCATCGCGTCGAGGGCAAAGCGCGCACCGACTTCCGCCATCCGGCCCGCGCCCTTGGTGATGACCATGAAGTTCACAATCACGAGGACACCAAACACGACCAAGCCGACAAACAGGTTGCCGCCCATGATGAACATGGCGAAACCCTCGATCACCTTGCCGGCTGCGGCGGTGCCGGTGTGACCTTCCCCGATGATCAGCTTGGTCGACGAGACGTTGAGCGCCAGCCGGAGGATCAGCGAGGCCAGGAGGACGCTCGGGAAGGACGAGAAATCGAGCGGGCGCTCAATGAACACTGCTGTGGCGAAGATCAGGATGGCGAAAGCAAACGAGATCGTCAAACCGACGTCCATGACCCAGGCTGGAATCGGCAGGATCATCACGAGGATGATCAGCATAAGGCCGATTGCCAGCAAGGCGGTCGGCTTGGACAGGCCAAAGAGATTCATGGATTGCACTGGAAATACCTATCGGGAGACGAATGGCAGGACGGAATTGTTGAACAGGTCGAGGCAAATCCGGGTCATGTAGCCAAGCGTCATGAAGAACACGACGATGACGGCCAGAACCTTGGGAATGAAGGTCAGCGTCGCTTCCTGGATCGAAGTCAGCGCCTGCAGGAGACCAACCGCGAAGCCGATGATCAGCGTGACGGCAAGGATGGGCATGGCCATCATCGCGGCGGCCCAGATATGGGCCCTCAGCACTTCGAAGATGTCCGCTTCTGTCATCGATTGCGCCGGCCCTAAACGGGCATCCTCAGCAATTCCTGATAGGCCTCGACGACCTTGTCACGGATCGTGACGGCAGCGTCGAGCATCATCTCGGCATTGGCGAGGGCGGCGACCATGGCATGTGGATCGGCACCGGTGACAGTGGTCTGCATGGCAGTCTGTTCAGCCTGCTGCATGGCCGCCCGGAAGTCCGTAATCCCTTCGGCCAGAACGTTCTTGTCGCCATCCGCCTTGCCGGCCGTCTTGGCCGCATCGGTCGGCCGCGTCGTGTTCAACGCGGTGTAGGCACTGAAATGCACGTTCGACATGTCTCTTCAGTACCTCCCTAGCGGCGCAGGATATCGAGCAGGGACCGGTACATCGACCGGGCCTGCTGGAATGAGTTGAGATTGGCTTCGTAGGACCGGTTGGCTTCGCGCAGGTCCGACATTTCCATGACCAGCGAGACGTTGGACAAGGTGACATATCCCTCGCTGTCGGCCATCGGGTGGGACGGGTCGTAGTTGCGCTGGCCGGGCGTCTGATCGAGCGAGACCTTGGTGGCGGCAAAGGCGTCGCCGGTGGTCATGCCCGGCTGCACGGTCAGCATCTTTCGCTGGTAGCCGGGCGTGTCGGCATTCGACACGTTTTCTGCGGAGACGGTGATGCGGCGCGATTCGACCTGCATGCCGAGCATTGCTTGCTGCATCGTGTCCTTGAGCGAGTTCATGGCCTACTCCCCCTACCTCTTGCTGCTGACGGCGGTACGCAACAGTTGAAGCGACTTTTCGTAGACCGAAAGGGCGAGCGAGTGCTGGCCCATCGCGTCGGCCGATGTGAACATTTCCTGTTCCAGGTCCACCGTGTTGCCGTTCGGGGACGCCGGTGTGCCTGACTCGAGGACCCGGAAGGAAGCGGCCATTCCGGATGCGGGCGCGGCACCGCCGTTTCGCTTGATGTATTCCTCGAAGGATTCCAGCTTGGCGCCCTTGTAGCCCGGTTCATCGGCATGCGCGATATTGGTCGCGCTCACCTTCTGGCTTTCTGCGGCGTAGCGGGCCATGGCACCGACGATCTGAAACAGGGGGAGTTCCGAAATCATGATCGATTCACTTTGGTTAACTGGTTCACAAGATTTGTTCACTTAAGCTGAAGAAAGAGTTAATTGGCTGTGAAGGCGGGCATCATGCCGGTGAATGCAATTTCCCCCCCCCAGAAGCTGTTCAGGCTATGGGGGACCGTGACGGACGTTGCGGCAGGCATGGTCCGGATTGCCGGGATCAGCGAACTGGCCGGGGTCGGAAACGAGATCATAATCGAAAAGCCGGGCGTAACAGTCTTGGGCGAAATCCTCAGCGTATCGGGTGGTAGCGTAACGGCCCTGCTATTCTCGCCGTGCGACTCCATCCGGATCGGGGACGCAGTACAGATCGAACAGGAGGCGCGGATTGAACCGGGCGATCACTGGCTCGGCCAGATCGTCAACTATCGCGGCGATGTGATGGGGGAAGGCGCGCCGCCACCAGCGGCAGGTTCGGCACCCCGGCGCTTGCTGGCCCCTGCCCTGCCCGCTCATGCCCGGCGCGGTATCGGGCCCAGACTGCCCTCCGGCTGCATGGTGACAGATACGATGCTGCCGATCTGCCAGGGCCAGCGGATCGGCCTGTTTGCAGGCTCCGGTGTCGGAAAGTCGACATTCCTCGGTGCCCTGGCGGGAGGCCTTCAGGCTGATCGTGTGGTGATTGCACTGGTTGGCGAGCGTAGCCGGGAGGTTAACGAATTCGTCCGCAACGTCCTGCCGAGGCATGTTGTCTCGAAGACAGTCGTAGTCGCTGCGACCGCCAGCGAACCGCCTGGCGCCAAGAAGCGCGCCGCCTATTGCGCCATGGCGGCTGCGGAGCATTTCCGGGACCAGGGGCACAATGTGCTATTCCTGTTCGACTCGATTACCCGATTTGCCGAAGCGCACCGGGAGACCGCCCTGCTGGCAGGCGAGACGCCAGCCCTCAACGCCTTCCCGCCGTCAACCGTGCGTGTTATCGCTGAACTCGCAGAACGGGCCGGACCGGGCGTCGAAGGCAAGGGTGACATTACCGCGATCTATTCCGTCCTGGTCGCGGGATCCGACATGGAAGAGCCGGTTGCAGACATGGTACGCGGAATTCTCGACGGCCACGTCATCCTGTCACGGCAGATTGCCGAGCGCGGCCGGTATCCGGCCATTGACATCCTGCGCAGCGTGTCTCGCAGCCTGCCGCACGCCGCCACGGATGATGAAAATGTGTTAATCCGGGAAGGCCGGCGCGTATTCGCCCTCTACGAAGAGATTGCGCCGATGCTGCGCGCTAATCTCTATGAGTTCGGAAAAGACGCGGCCGCCGACCGGGCGATTGCGCTGTTTCCATTGCTTGACCGTTTCGCCGGGACGAGCAATCCGGAGGGCATCGCGGAGGCGTTCGTGGAATTGGGGCGCATCCTGCACAAGGAGCCGGTTCCGGCCTGATCGGCCAGGCCGCGCGGGCCGATTCCTAGAGGAGGCTCTGGAACAAGTTGCGGCTGCCCTGGCTACCAAGCGAACTGTTGCTGAGCAATGTGAGCGCTGTCGCGGCAGGACTGGTGACGGATGCATTCTCCGCAATCGATACCATCGCATGGTAGCGCGTGATCATCTTGTCGATCTTGTCCGACGATGACAGCTCGGACATTTTCTGGATTCCGAGGGCACTCTGAAGTTTCTGCTTCAGGATGTTCGCCTGCTGCTCAATTTCCAGATTGGTCATTTCCGACGGCAGATTGAGCGCCTGCTGGACAACGGTGAACACAGGGGTGTCGCCGAGAATTTTGTACAGAATCGCCTCATCGCTGGACGTGGATTTCGCGAGCTTCCCGATCTCCGTCTTGTAGTTCAGACTGAGGCGCATGTTCTCATCGACATCGCCGACCGCGGTTTCGAAGGACTCGGCGTTGAACTGTTCGGCGATCTCGGTGATCGTGTCGGCCGACACACTGATGACTCCATCAACCGGGGACAGCGCCTCAGCAAAAGCCGTATACTTGGCGTTATTGAGACGCTTGAGGAACGTACTTTCCGGGTCCTGCACTTCTTTCAGAACCTTGTTGACGAAGCCCTTCTTCCACTCTTCCCCACCGAGGCCAAAAGCCGTCATGGTGACACGCAAGAGGCGGCTGTCCTTGACGAATTCCTCGGTCGTGATCGGCTTTGACAGTTTGGCTGCCATGTATTCCCGGTCATTGCGGACCTGGGCGGAGTCCGAACTCGCCTTGAGCTGGCGGTCATAGGTGGACTGAAGGAATTTCCAGCCACTGTTTCCTGTCAGGGGGATGACCGGCTGGAACATGGTTCAGGCGACCATTGCTCCGGAAGACGGAGTGGCAGCTGAGCCGATACGGGCCAGAAGCTTTGCCTCGATCTCAAGCACCTGCCGTAAATGGCAGAGCGCCGAGTAATAATTGCCCCGGCTGACCATGTTACGCAGCGACGGGATCATGTCCGGGTCGAATGCCTTGAAGATGTCGAGCAATTTGGCGCATTCGACATCGATTGCCGGCACCGTATCCACATCTTTCAGGTCGCCGGTGATCAACAACTGTATCGCATAGTAGATCCGCTTGACCGGCGTGTTTACTTCTTCCGGGCGCAGGGCGTCACGGACCCGAAGCACACGCGCGTCGCCATCGACAATCCGGATTCGCGCCGGTTTGTCACCATTCTCGAGAACTGCGCCGTTCACGATGAAGCGTTCACCGGCGGCAACTTTCAACACAAGACCCGACATCAGGCAGCCTCCTCGCTGAGTTCCGTTTGTCTACCGGCAAGACCGATCATGATGGTCTTGTTGATGTCGATGAGGTCGGCCATTCCGTCACTGCCAGCCAGGACACGGTGGCTGGTCTGGCGAACGAATTCCGACAGGTACAGGAGGCGACCCTTGAGGTCTTGAGGAAGGGAATTTCCGGGATTCAGCAGGTCGACCGCAAGCGTCGTCCACAACTGCTGGTTCCGATAAATGGCGTCAGCCCATTCGACCGGCGCGGACTTGCCTGCATTAGCGGCAATTTCGAGCGCTGCGGTGATCTGGCGGAAAAGTGTGTATTCGTTCTGCTTGTCGGTCGCGGTGCGTTGCGCCGCCATGCCGTAAGCCTTGTTGGCCAGATTATGCAATGCGCCCTCCTAGCGACTTGAGAAAAGGGGCCCGGGCACATCTTGCGCCCGGGCCATATGCTTATTCTATTAGCGGAACAGTGACAGCAGTGCCTGCGGCCCCTGGTTCGCGATTGACAGCGACTGGACGCCCAACTGCTGCTGGACCTGAAGGGCCTGCAGTTTTGCCGAGGCGGCTTCGATGTCGGAGTCCGTCATCGCACCAATACCCGAGGTCATCGAGTCGATCAGTGTCAGAACGAATTCGCTCTGGCTTTCGATCTGCTTCTGCGACGAGCCGAAGCCGGCCGCAGCTTCGATTGCAGTGCTGAGCAGGTCTTCGATGTCGGACAGAGCTGCGGCTGCGCCGGTAGCCGTCGTCACGTCGATGTCGCTCAGCGCTGCCAGACCGCCGCCTGCAACAGCGTCAACGGCTGCCTGTTGCGAGTCGAGACCCGTCAGATCGACCGCCACATCACCACCTGAAGCGGCAAGCGTCAGCGTGGCGCTGTCCGAATCTGGATCCGTAGCATCGGTCACAGTAACCGTGAGGTTTGAGATGTTCGCTGCGTCAATGAGGGTTTTCAGACCAGCCGCCACGGCATTGTTGTCGTCTCCGTCAACTGCCGTATAGGTGTAGTCGGATCCGCCGACACTCACAGTGAACGTATCGCCTTCGTAGATCGTGCCGCCTGCGAGGCTGACATCAACGTCGTCACCGTCGGAGATCACGCTCGAAACCGGTCCGGTCGAAGCAAGGGCGGTTTCGTCGAACGTCACGTCAAAGCCGTTGGCCGTGAAGGTCAGCGTTGCCGCATCGACGTCAGGGTCGGTGCCGTCAACCACAGTGACGGTCAGGCCCTCGATTGTGTCTGCGTCGATCAGGGCTTTCAGGCCAGCAGCAACATCGTTGTTGGTGTCATTGGCAACCGCCGTGTAGGTGTAGGAGTTACCTCCGACACTGACGGAGAACGTATCGCCGACAGCTATGGTACCGCCTTCGAATGTCACGTCTGCAGTTGCTTCATTGTTCGACGTCAACGCACCTTCATCGAAGGCCACGTCGTTGCCCGAAGCAGCGAGAACCAGTTCGTACGGGTCGGTACCAGGTACCGTGCCGGCCTGCACGGTGACCGTCAGACCCGCGATGCCGTCAGCATCGATTGCCGTCTTGAGGGCAGCAGCAACGACAGACATCGCATCGCCAGCTGTCGCAACATAGGAGTAGGTGGTGCCGCCAACACTGAGGACGAACGTATCACCTTCAGCCGCAGTGCCCGTGTCATCGAACAGGACCGTCGCCGAGTTGCCGTCCGTGATGTCGCCGACCTGGGTGGTCGAAACAAAGCCGGCATTGCCGGTCGTAATAGCAGTCACTGCGATGTCGCCAGTCTGCGTGGTCGCAGCGAAGCCGCCATCACCGGTGACCTTGTCGGTCGACGAGTCGGTTGCCGAGTCAGCCGTAGAAACATAGCCGCCGTCGGTTGTCGTCTTGGCACCTGCGACGATCGCGTCGGAGGACGGATCGGTCGACAGGTCGTGACGCGCAACCGTGATGTTAGTTGCCGTCACTGTGCCGTCGGACGCCCGGTCGAGCGATGCCAGGACGTTGACCGAAGCCGTGCCCTTGAGCAGGTTCTGACCGTTGAACTGGGCCGCGTTGACGATGTTGCCGATGGCAGTCGTCTTGGCGTCGATGTCGGTCTGGATGCGAGCGCGGTCGTCATCATTGAGGTCTTGCTGGGCCTGAACGATCAGCGACTTCATGTCCTGAAGAAGGCTCGTGACCTGTTCGGAAGCCGAACGGGCGACACCAACGGTCGACGAACCGTAGTTTAGCGAGTCCGTGATCTGCTTGAAGCTGTCGACGTCGGTCGACATGACCGTCGAGATTGCCCAGATCGCCGCGTTGTCCTTGGCGTTGGCAACTTTCTTGCCGGTCGAGATTTCGTTTTGAACGGTCGACAGGTTTTTGTTGATATTGCGCAGGGTGTCGAGTGCCACCATCGCGCTGTTGTTCGTAAGAATGCTAGACACTGTTTGTACCTCTAATTTTTCCGCTCACTTCTTCCGTGAGCTGTTTCAAACACGCGTCGTCCTGACAGCGGAGATCCCGCCAACCCATCTTGGTTGATCAGGGTAACAACTATGCCCGGATGGTGTAGATACGGTTAATAGCTCAGGCCCTTTTTTGGTATCCACCGGTAACTTCCGAGAACGGCAACTGTCCCCCGGACTGTGTATAGGAGCCGACAAAGGCGTTCGCATGCATGGTTTCCATACGGCGGATGGCGTGGCGCATGCCATTGCGCACAGCTTCGAAGTAGACGCCATTTTCGGATGCAGCGGTCTTGACCCGCCGGATTTGGTCGCGTTGCTGCGGAGACAAAGCCTGCACATGATTTGTCGAAAGGAACTTCTCGAGTTGTTCCATAGTCTCCAGCTTCTCAGCCGCCAGTGAAACCACTTCCCTCGCCCGGCCGGCCAGGAGCAATTCCTGCTCCTGCGCCAAAATCTCAAGCAAACGGCCTGTCTGCGTGCTGATCATGTCTTGAATCATAGTGTTCCCTTCCCTGCTTGTGTCTTGCTGGCGGCGATTGATCGCTCCACCGCTTCGGACAGCCCAAGTGGGTGGGAGACGGAGAGGTCCTTGGCGACCGCCTCGACGACATAGCGAGAGAACGCCGTGGCGGCCTCGCCAGACCCTTGGGCGAAGGCTTTCTCGAGACCGGCATAGCTCAGCATTTCGGTCCACAGCATCTGCTCGAAGCGTTGCCCGACAGCTTCAGCGCTGGTGGGAGACATCTCTGGCTTTACCGCCTTGGGCGTCATGGACACCGGTAAAGTACTCGCAGTGATTGAACTGATGTCGGCCATGCAAACCCTCGTTGTCCGACTGCGGATCAATTCGTTACCGAAATCCGCAGCATAATTAACTCACTCTTTACGCGGGCAGGTTTTATTTTGGTTAACGTTCCAGTCGCTGACCTAAGATGGGTTCCATGATCGACATTGACCTACGCACGCGGCTGGCGGTGAGATCCCCCGAGACGGTAAGCTCCTCCCCCGAGCCAACGGGTTGGGGCGAGTTGTTTGCGAAGAATCTTTCCCAATTCCAAACGGGCGAAGAGCTGTCAGTTGTGTCCGCCGGGAACCCGCCGCTTGTGCAGGGTAACCCGCTCCCGGCCGACCTGGCACCTCTTGCGGACGACGATGTGCTGTCCGTCGATGTCGAGACGGAGACATCCGTCGATCCGGGCAGCCTGCCCCTGCAAGGCGCGTCTGCGACCGTTCCGCAAGCAAAGCCGGCACCTTCCGCGTCTATGGACTCCTATGATGCTCCGGCACCAGGCATTGCGCGTGCGACCGTAGAGGGCGCTGAGGCAAGTCCGGGTAACGGCCTTGAAGCTGAGGCGGAGCCGATGTCTTACGATGCACCAGATGCTTCGGAGCCCGACGCGACCGGAAGTGTCGATGAAGACGCAACGAGCCCGGAGGTCAAACTGAGCCCGGAAGTACATCAGAAGCCGGCGACCGTACTGGCCGCTGGCATGCTTGTGCCGACTCAATCGCCTGTTGCCACGCCGGCACCAGTAAAGACAACAAAAGCCACTCCGGTGACATCCGAGCTTTCGGAACCGGCCCAAGCTGGCCGGCATGCATCTGTGTCGCGATCTGGTTTGAACCAGCAAACCGACGCAGTTGAGTTCAGCAGTACGGCCGCTGACACTCCGACACCTGCTCCAAATCTGTCCGCGAGTTTCAACGGCCTGATAGATTCCGGTACCCAGAGTGACCTTGCAACTGCGGCCTCCTTATTGCCAGTGACCGCAAGTGTTGTGCCTGGTGCTCCCGCTGTCCCCGCCGGAACCCAACCGGTGCTGACCGATGCGATGACCCCTGCCCTCGCCCTCTTAACGGCCACGCCGGCAGAAGTCGTTCACATCATATCGGACGCTGCCGGCGCGCCGGATGACCGCAAGGACCAAATCACGGTCCAACTCGATCCGCCGGAACTTGGACGTGTGTCAATCGGCTTCAAGTTTGACGCACACGGCCTGCAGCATGTCACAATTACAGCCGAGACGCCGGAAGCAATGCGCCACATGCGCGCCCTGCATCAGGATCTCGTCCAGTCACTTGAGCGTAACGGCTTGAGCGGACAGAGCATGTCGTTCCAGCAGGAACCACCTCGGCAGGATCAGGCCGCGATGAACCGCCGGGCGACGGCTGCTGGCACCGAAACTTCGTCCACCACCGTTCCTGCCCCTGTACGCCTCGAAACCGCGCGCATGTCCTTCCGGTCCGTAACATCCGGCAGCGGAATCAATCTCAAGCTTTGAAAGGCACTTCCATGGCCGATGTCTCTTCCGTCTCGAACACGAATTCCACTGTTGCGACGTCTCCAACCACAACTACAAACGTAGGCGAGCAGTTCGACACTTTCATCAAACTGCTCACAGCACAGGTGCAAAACCAGGACCCGCTCGAGCCGCTCGATTCCACGCAGTTCGTGGAACAATTGGCGACGTTCTCAGCGCTCGAGCAGCAGGTCCGCAGCAATACGAGCCTTGAGTCGATTGCAGCGATGATGAGTGACCTGCACACGATCGTCGCCAGCCAATGGCTGGGACAGAACGTTTCCGTGGAATCATCCTGGGTTCCGTTCACGAGCGATGCGGTGAATTTTGTCGTCGATACACCTGCCGACGTTGATCGCGCCGTTCTTTCCGTGCGCGACAATTCCGGCAATGTGGTCTGGACACAGACGCTCGACACATCGGCGGAGTCCTACTCTTGGGATGGCCATATGCAGTCCGGCGATGAGGCTGCACCGGAGGGCCTCTACCAGTTCGGGATAGACCTCTACAGTTCGGGAACCTACCTCGGCACGGTCGCGCCACGCATTCTGACGACCGTTACCGATATCGGGAACGAGGACGGCTCAGTCGTGTTCGGCACATCGGCGAGCCTGACGACGGATGCGAACAACATCCGCAAGACCGAACAATAGTCCCGCACTTGGATGAATCCATCTCGGTGACAGTAAGGTTAGACGTTCTGCTTGCCAATGTCCACGATCAGGACATTCCGGATGCCGTGCGGAATGACTTTCTGCAGGTTCATCAGAACCATCGTCCGAATGGTCTCGTAGCTTTCAACTTCGGAAATGTTGACCAGCGTGTGGCCATCATTGCTGAGTTCGATGAGCGTGGTCATGATATTGTCGCGAATCTTCGGCTCCATCGAGAAAAGGCTCGAAGATATACTCTCGTCCGCTTCGAGATTGAGGTTCAGGATGACGAGGCTTTCGACCTTCGAATCCTTCATCACAGGGATGACGAATTCACGGGTGAATTTGAAATAGATCGCGTTGCCTGAAGATTCAGCCTTTGCCCCGTGACCGCTTTTCTTCTCCGCGCCATGACCACCCTTGTCGGCACTACCATGATCTTCCTTCTTGCCGTGCTCCTCCTTGGCACCGTGGCCGCCACCTTCCGCTGGTTTGGCCTCAGCCTTGCCTGCAGTTTCGTGCCCACCCGAGCCACCTTTCAGGAAGTTTCCAGCGACCCCGCCGACAATGATGCACACGACGGCGACAACAGCAGAAATGATGTTCTTCATGGCCGGAATCCTAGAACGGAATGACTTTGTCGAGCACTTTCGGGATGGTACCGCGGCCCCTCAGGCCTGTCGTATCGCCGTCGTTGACATATGACAGTCGGGCATCCGCAATCTTCTCATAGGACACCGTATTGGTACGGGTAATGTCCTGTGCACGGATGACGCCGGACACGCTGAGATAGCGAACCTCATTGCTGACGCGCGTCTGCTGGTATCCCTGGATGATCAGGTTGCCATTCGGCTCGAGGCCAACGACGCGAGCAGCGAGGGTGAAGGTGATCTTTTCGGCGCGATTGACGGCACCGCTTCCAGACAGATTTGAATTGCGCTTGAAGTCTACGCCCGGCGACAAACTGGCTGCTCCGGGAAGGGCCTGATTGACGACCTCCGGCAGGCCGAACAGGGCGTTGACGTTGAGGTCTTCACTCGAACCCTGCTTGCGCGACAGCGAGCTGTTGAGGCTCGCTTGGTCGTTCATCTCGACCAGGACAGTCAGGAGGTCTCCGACTTCCTTGGCCCGTCGCATGCTGAGCAGAGCGTTCGGTGATGTGGCCCAAAGCGAAGGGTTCTGGCCCTCCGGTGCGGGTGGGGTAAGATCGGTTACCGAAGGAGCCCATTGCGAATAATAGCTCTGGCTCGGGTCCGGACCGGCTTGTGGCGTGCTTGCGCAGGCGCTGACGGCGGTGATGAGCAGCGATGTCGAAAAAATGCGTTTCATTGTGCCAGTACCCATCCGCTTTCCTGAACCGTTCCCTGCACCAGTTGCCGGGATTCCTGATTGAGGACTGTGACTGTTTCGTTGAGACCTGCTTCGCCCATGGCTCGGCCGGAAGTAGTGATTTCAAGCGCGCCACTGACATAGCGTAGAGACACGACCTGGTTGCGCTTCACCAGCATGGCGGCGCGTGTATTGTCTTCGGTGATTGGTTGGCCGACATACACCGTGCGGCGTACTTCCCGGCCAAGCAAGGCAACATCCGATTCAGGCTGGCCGCCTTCGGCGAATTCGGAATTCGCGGCTGTGACACGGTCTCCCGCTTTGATCACTTCTGCGGCGACAAGCGTGGATACGCCTGCGAAGGCGGCATTCAGGCTGAAGGCAATGGCGACAAGGGACATGATCGGTTACCTCAACCGCGTCGTTGCGGCGAGCATCTCGTCCGACGCTGTGATGACCTTTGAATTCAGCTCGTATCCGCGCTGCGCCTCGATGAGTTCGGAAATTTCCTTCACCACATCGACGCCGGATTGTTCGAGGAAGCCCTGGCGGAGGACACCGACGCCATCCGTTCCCGGAACAAGCTGGCTCGGTGTGCCGGATGCTTCCGTCTCCTGGAACAGGTTGTCGCCAAGTGCCTTGAGGCCCTTCTCGTTGACGAAGCGGGTTAGGGAAATGTTGCCGATCGCCTGCCCGGCCGTCGCATTGTCAAAGTAGGCCACGACTTCGCCATCCCGGCTGATTGAGAGGCTTGAGGCATCATTGGGAATGACTATGCCGTCCGCGAGCGGAAAGCCGTCCATGGTCACGATCTGGCCATCCGGGTTTCGGTTGAGCTTGCCGTCACGCGTGTAGGCCGACTCGCCGGATGGCAGGGTCACTTCCAGGAAGCCGGCGCCGTCAATGGCGAGATCCAGTTCCGAACCGGTCTCGGTCAGCGAGCCCTGGGTGATCTCCATTGACACCGTCGAAGGCCGGACACCGGTACCGATCTGGATACCGGCCGGAATGACGGTTCCGACCTGCGAGGTAATCGTCCCGGGGGTCATGTATTGCTGATACATGAGGTCCGAGAATTCGGCCGAACGCGGACGGTAAGCGGCCGTACTCATGTTGGCGATGTTGTTCGAGATGACATCGACACGCAATTGCTGTGCGGCCATCCCTGTTGCGGCGATCTGTAGTGACTTCACTTGCGACTCCTTCGCTTAGTGTCCGTTGCTATCTTTCGCGAACGGTTGATATGAGCTGTCCAATTCGCTCGTCTTCTCTTTCAAGAACGGTTTGCCCGGCTTCATAGGCACGCTGCACCTCGATCATCCGGGCAACTTCCAGAACCGGCGATACGTTGGATTGTTCAAGCGCACCCTGCACAATTTTGGTGTTTTCGACGGCTGTGGTTCCTCCGGGAGCGGAGAAATACGTATTGGAATCCCTTGACAATTCACCATTCGCACGGACCACACCGATCTGGCCGAGTATCTGGCCATCGGCCGAGACGGTTCCGTCGCCGGATATCGCGACCTGCGTGACCTCCGGGGAAACGATGATCGGGTTACCGCTGGCGTCGAGCACGGCACTGCCCGCCATGTCGACCAGCTTGCCGGCAGGATCGAGTTGGAAATGGCCGGACCGGGTCAGGCGCTGGCCGTTACCCGTATCGACGGTGAAATAGCCTTCTCCTTCAAGCGCAAGATCAAACTGCCCCCCTGTCATCTTGAGGTTCCCTTGCTCTAGCTGGAATGCGTGCGCACCAAGCCCGCCCATGGACAACACATCGTCACCCATGCCCGAGCCGGCGAGGAATTCCGAAAAGATCGCGCGGTCTGATTTGTAACCAGTCGTGCTGGAGTTCGCGAGGTTGTTCGAGACAACCTGCATTTCCTGCATCAGCCCTTCTTGCCGGGTCAAAGTGGCGTAAATCGCATTCGACATCAGTTCATCTTTCCGTTCGCGTCCGTCGGCAGAGATACCCTATTCAGGATATCCGGCACTCTAGACATGCTCACCGGCAGGTTGGGATCGAAGTTCGTACCTATGGCACTCCTGAGCGACATAACACGAGCCACGCGGCTCTTGTGTTCGTCACCTGTCAGCCGGCTTGCTGCTTCGTAAAACCGGTCAGAAACGAGCCACTGGCCGGTGGCGGCGTCCTGTTCGATGAGCGCCAGTACGGTTTCCGGCTGGTCGTCGAGGTAGCGTTCGAACTCAACAACAGACGGCTGTTCCTCATCGGAAAGCGCGCTCAGCGCAGCCAGAAGATTGAGTCTTGAACTCTCCGGATGAGCGCGCGCGAGACGGTAAACATCGGCACGGTCGTGCCGGCGGAAAGCAAGATCGGCAATGTCTTCGGCGACCGAGACATCCATGTCCGATTGACCTGCCAGTTTCACCGCTAGCGACACAAATCCGAAGCGGACGGCGGCGGAAGCCGCTGCATTGTAGATCTCGTCCCGCTTCGGTTCATCATCCAGCAGTCTCGAGCCGGCAGACAACGCTTCAATAGCGGCGAGGGTGCGAAGGGAATCCTCACTGCCAAGATCTCGTTCGAGGCTGGCAAAAAATTCGCGTTTGACCGTGGACTGAGCTGTCGGATTCTGAAGTGCAGGGGCAGCGGCAAGTTGCATAATCGGCTCATACCGGGAGCCGTCGGTCAATTCCTTCAATGCAAACTGCAGGCTCGCCGCCAATTCTGCATCGTTCTGCGACTGCCCGAACTTGTCCATGAGTTCATTGAGGAGAACGTCCTGATATATCGCGTCAACCGGCTGGTCCCGGCGCAACATCAGGTCCAGAACCTGTTCCTGGAATTGGGGATGACTGAGAAAGCCCTTGATCGTCTTCTCAGCCTGAAGGTTGCCTTCGCCGAGATCGACAAGCGCCTTGACGAACTGAAGTTCAGACGAATTGCCGATTTCGTCTTCGGTGAAGTCCGCCACCAATTTGCGGGCAAGGGTGCGCTCGCCACGCTTGTCGAGTTCCGGAATGGTGCGCACCGCGACTTCGGTGCGCAATTGCAGCGGCAATGCGCGGTAGTCCGTCAGATGCGATTCTATAAGGCGTATCCCCGCTTCATTGCCGCTCATCAGTTCGGCGACCGACAACCATAGTCCGGCCTCGGGATGGCAGGATGCCAATTCCCGGAAATAGGGAAGATCAGCCCGCTGGCGGTGTTCGAGCAGCGCGGCGAGTTTCAGGAAGGCCGGCTTCTCGGGGCCGTCTGTCGTCTTCATCACCATGACGGCTTCGGAATAGAGGCCGAGTGAAATATAGACCTTGGCGAGTCGAAGGCCTTTTGCATCCCCTCCTCGCTCACTCTGCTGGAATTCGTAGAGTTCCTGGTAGCGGCTGAATTTCTGCAGGTCAGTAAAATCGAGCGCGTAGGGCGCTGCGCAAGCACTGCGCAATGCAGAGTCATCTGACTTAGTGATCTCGGCTACGGGCGTATGTCCGGAATCCGGTGCTGGTAGCGCAGAGGCGTGCTCGTCCTGAATTCGCGTCGAAGTCTGGTGGTCCGGCGTCGCAGGTGTCAGCAGGCCCTCGCTGATCGCACCGTTCACGAACAGTTCAAGTTCAGATGACAAATCCGACGTCGGATGTTCCGAATCCGCAGGCTTGTGCTGCGCGGGGTCCGTCTCAAGCGCAAATGCCTGGGGAACCAGACACAGGCTCAGGACAAGGGTGCGCGTCAGATGCTTCATGCCGCCCGCTTCAACTCCCGGATGGCCTGCTCTACCTCGTCGAAGGAGGGACGAACCCGCGACGGCGCGTGGCGCCTGGCCACTTCGACACAGATATTGACTGGGTTATGGTACAGGTTGGAGACGAAGATTTCCCCAATCATCGAATAAAAACAATGCTCCTCTGTCCGGATATCCTTGACCTTCTTGGCGAAGGGGCCAACGAGGCCATAGGCTAGGAACACACCCAGAAATGTCCCGACGAGCGCGCCGCCGATCATCCCACCGAGGATTTCCGGCGGCTTGTCGATAGACGCCATTGTCTTGATCACGCCGAGAACGGCCGCGACGATGCCGAGTGCCGGAAGGGCGTCTGCCATGTTCTGAAGGGCGTGCGACCCGTGGAGGTGGTCTTCCAATAACTGTTCAAGCTGGTCTTCCAGAAGTTCCTCGACCTGATGCACATTGTCGAAGTTCATGATCATTGAACGGAACGTATCGCAAATCAGTTCAATGGCTGCATGATCCTTCAGGATACGCGGATATCTGGAGAAGATGTTTGATTCCCCCGGTGCCTCGATATGTGCTTCGACGTCGACCGGGTTCTGTTTCAGAAGATTCAGAAGTTCGTGCATCAGGCAAAGCAGTTCCTGGTAGTCGTTCTTCTTCCATTTCGCGCCGGTGAACACGGCCACCATGTCGCCACCAGCATGCTTGATCGTGTTCAAGTCATTGGCCGCCAGGAACGAGCCGAGCGCTGCGCCACCAATCATCATGCCTTCGAACGGAAGGGCATGCGTGATGATGTGCATTTGTCCGCCCGACAGCAGGTAGCCACCGAAGACCAGACCAATGGTCACGACCAGACCCAGAATTGCGTTCACTGATACACTCCCTTCCCCCGCGCACCGCGCGGAGCCCCATTACAAATCGACTATTTCACGCGCAAAACTGCTGGCGATCGGCGTACGCAACTTAACGGCCCGCCGCTGCTTCCAGACGCCGAGTTCGCCGCTTCCGATATCCACGCTGCCATTGATTGTGTCGGCGCTGAGCCACAGCTGCGCCGGATCGACATTCGCCAAAGGCAGCACCGTTCCAATTTCAAGCTCTGTGCATTGACCGATTGATAGTGAGAATCTGTGCAACACTGCGTCCAGTTCGACGGCTGACGCTCTGACGCTACGGGTCAGCGCCCTCGGGCTCTGCGAACAGGCTTCCTCCTTGCGATCAGCCTCACGCCGCAGGTACGTTCGGGCGAACCGCTGCATGAATTCGAGCTGAAACACGAACAGCAACCGCAAGGGCCTATCTTCCAGCATGGCCGAGAATTCGGTCTGGAGATAACGGCTTTCCGGGACGAATCCACCGGCAGCAAATGTGGCATCTGGTTGCGGCGCAGCACCCTTGAAAAGGTCATGATCGGTCAGTTCGGTGGCGATCCGGCGCCAAAGGTCACCGGCAGGCTGCTCGAACAGAAGTTTCAGGAACAGTGGCGAGGCGCCCTGCAGACTCGCGGGGTCCTGGCGCATGCGCTTAGCCGCATTCCGGATCGCGAATTCGGGATCCATGATGATCGCACAAAGCCCCGGGGACGCAGTTGCTCCGAAAAACAGGGCATTCGGGCTTTCGATAATCGGGGCGACGCTTTTGCCGCCGATCACCTTGTAGCCAGTCGGCCGGAAATGGCAGCGCACATCGAAGAGTTCGAGCGACCACGCCTCGATCCGCTTCCCCATGTCGTGCCAGAAGGCGCGAATCTCGAGGACAGAGGGCGGCACGCCGGCCGCCGACTCTATCTTTTTTCGCAGGACAGCGGACACGGGACACCTGACGGCAAAATGGGCATGGTTAACAATCACAAATGGTGCCGGACCGGTTGAGAAAGGATTAACGTTAACCTTCGAACTTGTCCGCCTTTTGAACACTGCTCCTTCACCGTGTTTTGATACGACAGCGCATCGAAGTATTTGGCGCGCCCTATGATTAATCCGAACACCGCTCCGGTGAACATCACCATCATCAAACGCAAGAAGGTGGTTAAAGCCGACGGGCACCATGGGGGCGCGTGGAAAGTCGCCTATGCCGACTTCGTAACCGCCATGATGGCGTTCTTCCTCCTGATGTGGCTGCTCAATGCGACGACTGAAGATCAGCGTAAGGGTATCGCCGACTATTTCAGCCCAACCATCCCGATCGCCCGGATTTCCGGTGGCGGGTCGGACGGCCTCAATGGTGCATCCATCATGACCGAGGAAACAATGGTCAAGATGGGTACCGGGGCCGCACAGGCCAAATCAGTCACGACGGAGCCGCAGGACAATCCCCTGCGTGCACCGGGCGCCGCCAAGGATATTTCGGATGAGCTCGAAAACCTGAAGAAGTCTATGGAATCGGATGGTCGGCAGCTGTCAGAGCATATGCTGATCAAGATGTCCCCGGAGGGCATCGTGCTCGAAATCACAGACTCCGAGCGGGAACCTCTTTTCCAGGTCGGCAGCAGCGCCCCCTCCCCCGTGCTTACCGAAATGATGGGGCTTGTATCCTCATCGTTCGAGAAATTCGAAAACAAGGTCAAGATTGTCGGTCACACTGACAACCTCACCTATCGCGACGGAGCGACCTACGACAACTGGAACCTGTCGTCCGACCGCGCCAATGCCGCTCGCAAGCTGCTTCTGCAATCTGGTCTGCCCGCCAGCCGCATTCAGGAAGTATCCGGAAAGGCCGATACTTCGCCTCTCATCTCGGATGATCCGTCTGCAGCACAAAATCGCCGGATCTCGATCACGATCCTAACTCGCTAACGCGCGCTAAAGAAATGGGTTATCGGCTCATTAACCTTCAATACCTACTTTCCGTTGCTACATATTGCAGGAGCAAACGGAATGAGCATTTCATCAGCCTTGAATGCAGGCGTGATGGGTTTGGGCGCCAATGCTGCCCGACTCTCCACCATCTCGGACAACATCGCAAACTCATCCACTTCCGGCTACAAGCGGAGTGAAGTGGATTTTTCGAGCATGGTGTTGCAACAACGCTCATCCGCTTACTCCGCCGGCGGCGTCCGTGTCAGCACGTACAAGGACATCTCCGCCACCGGATCGCTTACTTCCACAGGAAACTCGACCGACATTGCCGTGTCCGGCCGGGGTCTCCTCCCGGTAACCGACAGCAAGGGCGTCTCGTCCCTTGCATCTGATCGCAGCCTTATGCTGTCACCGACCGGCTCCTTCTATGCGGATGAAGCTGGCAACCTGAGAACCCAAAGCGGTCTGTTCCTGCTCGGATGGCCAGCTGACGCAGATGGCAATGTCGGCAATGTAAGCCGTAGCAGCGGCGTTAACCTCGAACCTGTCAATGTCTCGGCCTCCTCGTTCACTGCGACCCCGACATCCAATATCAGTATGGGTATCAACCTACCCGCCGATGCGACCGTCGCAGGGGCGGACGGCGCAGCCTATGACCTTCCTGTCGAGTATTTCGACAATCTGGGTCGCGCCAACACACTGACCTTCTCGTTCACGCCGTCGGTTCCGACGAGCGGCGCAAGCAATAGCTGGCATGTCGAGATATATGACAGCGCCGGCGATCCGAGTGTGTCAATCGGCAGCGCCGACATCACATTCTCCGATACCAGCGCGTCCGGTGGCCGCATCAGTGCTGCGGCGGCAACCGGCGGCGCTGCCTACGACGCCACTACAGGCGAGCTGTCGCTGACGCTCGAGCATGGTCCTGTCGACGTGTTCATAGGCCGCCCGAACGATACTACCGGTATCACCCAATTGGCAGCCCCGTACGCTCCGACGGCCGTCACCAAGAACGGCTCACCGATCGGCAATCTCAATTCCATCGAGATCGACGAAAATGGCTATCTGCAGGCGGTCTACGACACAGGCCAGCGCCGGACCCTGTACCAGATCCCCGTTGCAGATGTTCCCAATATGAACGGTCTCAATGCCCTTGATTCTCAGGCCTATTCGATCTCCTCGTCGAGCGGCAGCGTGTACCTGTGGGATGCTGGCGCTGGCCCTGTGGGTTCGGTGTCCGGTTATTCGATGATGGAGTCTACGACGGACATTGCCGGAGAACTCACAGACCTGATCGAGACTCAACGGGCATATTCGTCGAATGCGAAGATTGTCCAGACGGTCGACGAGATGCTTCAGGAAACCACAAACCTGAAACGCTGACGAACGGCGCCGGCAGGTAGCCCGCTAGATGTCCATCTCGTCCGCCATCAACACTGCACGGACCGGCCTTCAGATTTCAGGTCTGAGGGCCGAGACCGTAGCAACGAACGTCGCGAATGCGTCAACGCCCGGCTACGTTCGCCGGACCGTCCTCCTGTCGGAACAAACCGTCGCTGGTCAGACGACGGGGGTCCGGTCAGACGGCATTGCCCGGTCGCAGAACATGGCGATCACGGCAGAACGGCGCGGATTGACCAGCGACTTGGCGCAATCCGACATGCTGGCAACGACCTGGCAGACTATCTCGTCGCGGGTCGGAAGCACTGCGGAAGGCGATGGCATCTTCAAGGCTTTCTCGGACTTCGAAACCGCACTCGAGAATTACGCATTATCACCGGAATCGAGCACCGACGCCGCGACGGTGCTGAACGCGGCCAAGGCGATTACACGCGAGTTCAACAACCTGTCGCAGATGACCATCGACATGCGTGCAGATGCCGACACGCAGATCGCGGATGGCGTCAGCATCGTCAACTCCGCCCTGAAGCAGATCGAAAAGCTGAACGGACAGATTTCAAGTGCCGATCCGAAGCAGGGCTCGACGGCGGCCCTGCTCGACGAACGCCAGCGCCAGCTTGACGTCATTTCGGAATACATGCCGGTGCAGTCGGTCGACCGCCAGAATGGGATGATCGACGTGGTCACGCAGGAGGGGGTTTTCCTCCTCGCCGGGCGTGCCCGTACCGTAGAATTCACACCTGGTGGAGCATTCACGCCCGGCCGTACTCTGGCCTCTGGCGACCTGACAGGCCTGACCGTCGAAGGGACCGACATCACGCCGGGCAGTTCGTCCTTCGGTGCCGTATCCAGCGGCCTGTTCGGCGGTCTGTTCACCCTGCGCGATACCGAACTTCCGGAGTTCAGCGCCCAGTTGGACACTCTGGCAAGTGACCTTGTCTCACGGCTGTCGGACGACTCGATCGATCCGGGCAAGACGCTCGGCGCCGCCGGCCTGTTCGTCGACCCGATGGGCACCGGCGCTGTTGGCCTGGCCCTGCGGCTCGACATCAATGCTGCAGTCGACCCGGCCCAGGGTGGCGCGACCTGGCGCTTGCGAGACGGCGTCGAGGCAACAACGGCCGGGCCATCCGGAAATACCGACATTCTGAACGCGATGCTGGATGCAGTGACCTCCGTTCGGCCGGTCAATGCAAATGGTATCCAGGGTGCTTTCTCCTCAACCGACATGGTCGCCCAGTTTGCATCGCTCACCGGACAAAAGCGCCTTGGCTACGAAGCGGTGCTCTCATCAACCTCGACGCAACATACGATGCTGTTGGACGCCGAGCACGAAGCAAGCGGCGTCGATGTGGATTCGGAAATGCAGGACCTGTTGCTGATCGAACAGGCCTATGCCGCAAACGCGCGGGTCATCGAAACGGCCAGCAACATGATCGACCGACTGATGGAGCTGTAGGATGTTGCGCTTTCCCCTTCCCAGCAGTCTGATGCCAACCAGCATGCGGCAAGACGTGTCAAACCTGCGCGATCGCCTTACGGCGACATCGCAGGAGGCCGTAACAGGACGCTACAGCGATCTCACCGCACACCTTTCCGGCCGGATCGGGACTGCAATGCTGGGCCAAAAGGCAATCGACGATATCAGCCAGGAGCAATCCCGGTTGACCCTGCGCGAAGGCCGTCTGGATTTCACGCAGCGCACCCTGACGGTGCTGCAGGACAGCACGAATGGCCTTGGCGCACGCATGCAGGCGGCGCTCGGTTCTGGCGACGAAGCCGGACAGACGTCTGCAGCGAGCGACGCCAAGTCTGCGCTGAGCCAATCCTTCACTGCCCTGAATGTCCGTTACGGCGAACGATACCTGTTCTCCGGCGATGCCACTGCAACGCCGCCGTTCGGTTCGCCCGAAGACCTTCTGTCGGACATTCGTCAGCTCGCCAGCACCGCAGCGGATGCAGCCGATTTCGAGGCCCAGCTCGATACCTATTTCAACACGCCCGGTGCCGGTTTCCAGCAGACTGCGTATGCCGGATCACCGGATTCGTCGGATCCGGACGCTGTCACTGGGAACGATCCAGCCATCATCCAGGTATTCCGCGGACTTGCCGTCATGGCGCTGTCTTCGCCCGATGAAGCCATTCCATTACTGTCAGGCAGTAGTGAATCGGCGAGCGCTGCCGCCACGACGTTAATGTCCGGACAAACCTCTTTGACAGCCTTGCGAGCCGACCGGGGCGTCATCCAGGCTCAAATATCGACCCGCAAGGACACGCTCCAGATCGAAGCGACGGTGCTGTCACAGGCGTTCAACGACATGACCGCCCGCGACCAGTACGAAGCCGCCGCTGATCTCCAGGAACTCGAGAACAATCTCGAAGCATCCTACCTGCTGACTTCTCGGCTTTCGAGCCTCAATCTTCTGAATTTCCTGAGGTAGACGCATGATCACGACTGCACGCGCTTTTGCGCTCCTGTCCGCGATCCTCCTGGCAGGCCCTGCTCCTGCCCTGGCACAGGCGCGCATTCGCGACATCGTCGATGTCCAGGGCGTGAGACAGAACGATCTCGTCGGGTACGGTATCGTGGTGGGCCTGAACGGCACGGGCGACTCGGTCAAGAACTCTCCGTTCACCGAGGATTCTCTGTCTTATATGCTCGAGCGCCTCGGCGTAAACGTCCAGGGCGAAGACATCAAACCAAAGAACGTCGCCGCCGTGCTCGTGACCGCAACGCTGCCGGCATTCGCGCGCAATGGCTCAAGCATCGATACAACCGTCGCGTCCATTGGAGACGCGAAGAGCCTCGAAGGGGGCACACTGATCCTGACGCCGCTGAAAGGCGCGGACAACGAGGTCTATGCGGTCGCCCAGGGCAGTATTGTGGTCAGCGGCATTGATGTGCAGGCACAAGGCGCTCGCGAAACGCGCGGCTCACCAACGACGGGCTCTGTTCCAAGCGGCGCGCGAGTCGAACGGGAGATCGCTTACGACTTCAACGAGCGCAATTTCGTAACCCTCGCCCTCCGCAACCCGGACTTCACGACCGCATCGCGTATTGAGGATGTGATCAATGCGGCCATCGGTTCTCCGATCGCTTCCATGCGCGATTCCGGCACCGTGGATCTCGACCTTCAGGGAGTGTCGGACTCCCCTTCCCGCTTTCTCGCGAGCATTGAGAACCTGCCGGTCAACGTCGTGACGCCCGCGCGTATCGTGATCGATGAGAAGTCCGGCACCATCGTGCTCGGAGAAGACGTGACCATTTCCAAAGTCGCGATTGCCCAAGGCAATATCTCGGTGAAAATCGTCGAGAACCCGGTTGCGTCTCAGCCGAATGCTTTTGGCCAAGGAGATACTGTCGTTCTGCCAAGATCACAGATTATGATCGGCGAAACAGGCAACGGCCACATCGCGATGGTGGAACCTAATGTGACTCTGTCGGAACTGATCAACGGCCTCAACAAGCTCGGCGTGTCACCGCAGGAGATGGCGGATATCATCCGGGCGATGAAGGCGGCAGGAGCGATCCACGCGGAGCTGGTCGTCCGCTAGCGGTCGATCTGCGGCAAATCAGCTCGTGGCGGCGGGCGGCTTTTCGAGCGTGATCAGACCATTGCGCTTCATAGCCATGAGCGATGTCAGGAACTCGCGCTGAACCGCTTCCGCTTCCAGTGCGGATAGGTCCTTCACGTCCTTCAGGTCATCGCGCATCTGGTCGGCCATACGCGCCGAGATGCTTGCGAGCAGGAATTCGGACACCGCAGCATGTTTGCCTCTGAGGCTGGCCAGCAACTTCAGTAGCGCTGCCGCATCCATTTCGCGCACCACCACAGGAACCGCCGCCTTGGGGAGGATCACCGGTAGGGATTCGATGGTGAACAGCGACTTCTGGATGTCCTTCAGCTTGTCATCGTGCTTGCCCTCGAGGAATTTGACGAGACTTTCGCGTTTGTCGCTCGGGATCAGGCTCAGCAGTTCCCCGATGGCTTCGAGATGCTCGGAGGATTCGCTGATCTCGACTTTATCGGCCTTCATGAACTCCATCTCAACCATCCGGCCGAGCACCTGTTCCACTCCGGGATCCACCTGGTCGGAATCGATCATGAATTCCATGATCTGCGGCAGGGTTTCACCGTCCATGCCGTTCAGGACGTCCGATGCGATCGAGACATCCAGCTTGCGCAGGATGAGCGCCGCAATGTTCGGTGTCAGGCCGCCCAGGTAATCGGCGATCTGTTTCGGATTCCGGCGAGCAAACTGCCCCCAGGTGTCAGTCGCAGGCTCGACGGCCTCTACACGCGCGACTTCGACCGCCCTCCCCCCGAAAATCGACGTCAGGCGGTTTGCGTCGACGACGCTCGAGAGGACCGCACGAGCCTTGTCCTTGCCACCGCGCAGTGAGCCCGTCGCATCGCGCAACTGAGTGAGGAAATCGATCACGACTTCGACCATCTGTTCGCGCGGGATGAAGGAGATATTCTCCAGTGCCGCCGCGACTTTCGCGAGCGCAACATTGTCCAGTTTGTCGACAATCGGCTTGGCTGCTGCGTCTCCGAGTACGGTGATGATCACAGCAGCTCGCTGCGCCGGCGTAAGCACTGCCGTGCGAGCCGGTTTTGCCATGGCCGCCTGTGCCGGCAATCTGGAAACGCTACTCATCAGGAATACCCACGCAAGACTGCCTCGGTGATTTTCAACCACCCATCGGCGAGAACAAAGAATCCAAGTTTGAACGGCAGGGACACAACCGTCGGCGGCACCATCATCATGCCGACCGCCATCAGGACGGACGAAACAACTAGGTCAATCACCATGAAGGGAAGAAAGATAACGAACCCTATCTGAAACGCATGCTTGATTTCCGAAAGCATGAACGCCGTCGCCAGCAGTGAGAAGGCGGGTGCCTCCCCTTCCGGGACCGGACGGTTCACCGCGTCGGCCAGGACCGTAATGGTTTCCGCGTCGGTGCGCTTGGTCATGAACTCGCGGAACGGTGTCGCCGTCTGCGTCCACGCTTCCTGTTCGTTCAACATGCCGTCCATATAGGGCGAAATGCCATTTTCCCACGCCGTCATAAACACCGGCTCCATGACGAAGAAGGTCAGGAACATGGCGAGTGCCATGATCATCATGTTGGGCGGTGCCTGCTGCACACCGATCGCCTGTCGCATGAAGGAGAAGACGATCACCATGAAGGGCAGGCAGGTGACCATCATCGCGATTGCCGGAACAAGGCTCAGCACCGAGACCAGCAGGAACAGCTGGATTACAGAACGGCTGAGGCCGGCCCCCTGCCCGTTCAGGACTTCATTCAGTTGCGGAAGCTGCTCTGCCGGAGCGGCTTGAGCGAAGGAGGGAGCCGCGCAGCACGCCGCCACCGCCAACAAGACCAGAAGGCGTTGGGCGCTCCTGTTCCTAGCCAGCCGCATCGTTCGCCTGCTCCGGAATTTCTGTGATCTTGATTCCGAGGCCGCCATCTTCCGTTTCCACCAGTTCGCCGCGCGCGATCAGCTTGTTGTCGATCGACAGGTCGACCGGATCGTCAATCCGCGAGGTCAGCGCGACGACCGATTCCGGCCGCAACTCGAGAATTTCCGACACGCTCAGTTTCGCTTTGCCGATCGAGACGGTCAGCGTAACCGGCACGTTGTAGATCGACCGCCGGTATTGATTCGCCGCCGAAGGATCCCGGCGGTCGATCACGTTTTCCAGCTCGTTCAGTTGCGCCGGAGAGAGGGAGTCTTCGCGATGAGCCATGGTGCTACTCTTTGGTCAGGGGCTGTCGGGAGGCGTCAAGTTGGGTCAGGCAGGATGCCAGCAGGCTGTCGAAATCGAAAGTCGCGCCGCCGGTTTCCCATGACACGTTGACCCGTGTGTCCTTGGGCGATCCGGCCGGAATAAACACACAGCGGCTGTCCAGTTCCGGATGCCGCGCGACAATTTCCATCAACTGTGCGGCCAGTTCAGGCTGGGCTGCAATCTTCACGGCAGGCGCCGAGGCCGGAACGATTGCGGGCAGGTGCCGGCCGACTTCTTCGGCGAGGAAAGCCTTGGAAAGTTCCGGTAGCAACGCAGCAACGATTTCGCGGGCGTCACGAGCCGCGCGCGCTGCTGTTTCCCGCTTCAGGACTTCCAACTGCTTCGAGAGCGAAGCAACCAGCGCCTCAAGTTCAGCGAGGTCGATACGGGGTGCGGGCTCCGGTTCGGGTGCCTGTGGCGGCATAAGGTCGGTAGCAAGGTCCAGTTCTGTATCCGGTTCGGGATCTGCAGTTGAGGCCGTCACGGTCCCTTCGTCCGGCTCATTCTCGGACCCGTCCACACTCCACTCCAAAGCCTGCTCCGGGTCGGTTTCGGATTTCAGCCAATTGTGCGGTGTCCACGGCCCCGGCGGCTTGGGACGCACAGGAAAGTTCTGGGGCGGCGCACACCCTTCGCCGCCAGCCAGGTCATGCCCGATCAGTGACCTGATCAACTGCGACGGCAGGGGGGCCTCGCCGCTGTCGAACCTGGGAAGCGAAGCGTGGAAGGCGTCACTCATTGACGGCAGCTTTCCGGTCGTCATTCAGCCAACTCATGTCGGTGCCGGCCGCCTGCTGTTCCCTGTCGGCGTCTAGCCATTCCTGAAGGATTGCGGCAGTCTCCGCCTGACGCTCCCGCGTATAGTCCTGAAGCGATGCGAACGGATCGGACGCGATCGCCGGTGCATCACCGCCTGCCGGCACGAGTTCGTCCTCGACGGCCGGCGCGGGCCGCAACATCGGACGAATCACGCCGAGAGCCAGCACGATCACCACCAGTCCGAGCACGAGGATCTTGATCCCCGACCACATGTAACGATCGACCAACTGGTCAACCATGCTCGGTGCGGTAACCAGTCCTTCGGCAACTGGCAACTGGAACGGCATGAATTCGACCGTCAGGTTGTCGCCCCGGCTGGTATCCAGCCCGGCGCCGGAAATGATCAATTGCTTGATATTCGCCGCCACCTGCTCGCGCAGGGTCGCAGCATCGGCGGCAGCCGGATCAATGCCGAGCCCTTGGTCATTGAGCAGAACTGCAATCGAAATTCGCTCTATCTCACCCGGAAGTTTCTCGACTTCGGTGCGCGTTTCGTTGATCTCGTATGACACGGTCTCGTTGGAATTCTTGGTCGTGCTGTTCGACGACCCGCCGGGTGTTGCCGCCTGTGGCAGGTTGCTGGCACCGGTCAGTGCGCCGGTGGAGCCGCCGCTCGACTCGCTCGTGTCGCCGCTCGACCGGGTCCGAACGACACGAGAATCCGGGTCGAAACTAACTGCCGACGTCTTCTGGCGCTCATGACTTACATCCATCGACACAGAGACACGCGCATTGCCAAGACCGACCCGAGCTTCGAGCAGGCTTATGATCTTCTGCTCCAGTGCGGCTTCCTGCGATTCCGCCTTCGCGCCCGGCATGTCGGCCTTCTCGATCCCCGGGCCCGCAAGGATGCCCTTGGACATGTCGATCACAGCCACTTCGTCGGGGTTCAATCCAGACACGGCCAGTGCCACCATGTACTGAATGGCTTCGGCTTGGTTGCTGCTGAGATCGTAGGCCGTCGATAGCGTCACGGATGCCGTCTGTGCCGGTTCGGAACGGGCAAACCCGGAACGCAGGCTCGCACCGATGTGCACACGAACCGACTGGACGCCCGGCACTGCGAGGATCGTACGCGTCAGTTCACCTTCCTTGGCCCGCCAGTACGAAGCATTGTACATCTCCGACGTCATTGAGAAGCCGTTGACGTCGTCCAGCAGCTCGTAGCCCTGCACCGACTGGCGCGGCAGGCCGTCCTTGGCGAGAGCAAAGCGCACGGAATCCCGGTCGCTCTCCGCCACAAAAATGGCGTCGCCCCGGATTTCGTACGGCGTATTGCGCTTTTCCAGTTCCTCGATGATTTCGCCGGTATGTGAAGCATCTAGACCAGAATAGAGCAGCGCTTTCGGCTTCTCCATGACGCCCTGCATCATGAAATACATCGCGCCAATGACGCCCAGGACAGTGGCCGCAAGCATCATCTGGCGCGGCAGGGACAGCGCTCTGAGGGTAGCAATGAAATTCATGATTCGTCGGACCCGGCTTGTGGGCAGAACAACTGCAATGGTTAAAATTAGGCGGGTAATTGTTAACGGTTCCTTTACCCCGGAAGCCGAATAACAATTGCAGGTTCATGAATGCCGGTTGGGGTCACATGTCAGCAGGAAAAACCGGAAAGGCCGGAAAGGTCGCCGAGTCCGCTCCAGACGGTGCGGCTGTTCCAAAGGCCAAGTCCGGCGGTGGCGGCGTGCTTGGAATTGCCGTACTGGCGGTTGGTGCCTTGGCAGCATCCTTTGCGACCGTCTACGTCCTGACACCTTCCGTCGCACCGGTCGTTGCAGCCTGCGCTCCCACAGAAACTGCGGCCCAGATCGAGCCTACGCTAAACCCTGATGCCGCTTATGTGGAAATGCGGGATCTGACGATCACGATCGGCAGCGAGCCGGCCACGCGTTATTTGAAACTGAAGATTGCGGTGATTACCGACAGCTCAGACGTCTCCCTTGTCAACAAGGCCGAACCGGTGCTGGTGGACGCCTTCACGAACTATCTTCGCTCCGTGGAAGTGAGGGATTTCGAAGATCCTGGCTTCTACGCCCATATGCGAGAGCAACTGGGCCGGCGGTCGCAACTCGTGCTGGGCAACGGCGTGTCGAATGGCGTGCTGATTACTGAATTCCTGTTGAGATGAACGATGACCGTTGAAGCCACAGATATCGCCATCATCCTCGTTTCGGTCGCGGCCTGCGGGTATTGCTTTATCCTGAGCCGCCGCTTGAAGGCGTTGCAGAATACCAAGGATGGCCTCGGGGCAACCATCATGGCGATGTCGAAATCGATCGCCGCCATGTCCAGCTCGACGCAGGAGACCCGGTCGCATGTCGGCGAGATGGCGACTCGTCTCGCCCGGTTGCTCGACGAGGCGAACCATACCTGCAAACGGCTCGAAGAGCTGCAATCCTCCCTGCAGCAGACCCAGACCGACGTGGTTGACCAGGTGACTGCCTCGCAGGCTGAACTCGGCACGATGATGCGCATCATCCTCGACCAGTCGAAGACACGCATCATGGAAATCAGTTCGATGATGCACCAGCTCCGCGATGCCACTGACGCCGAAGCGGCCGCAAGGGCACCGGCGGGACCCCCTCCCCGCCCCAAAGCTGTTCCGCGACAGACAGGTTGACGACATGCGTGCCCTGAAATCCCGCCGCTCCTATGTCCTTCTGACCCTCGGTGCCCTGTTCACCGTCGGTGCGGCGGTGCGATTCATTCCGAACAACCTTGCCTCGGCAGATGAAACTCGTCCGGCGAGTGCCGCAGAGCAAAACGCCGGCGAGGCTGCAGACGAACACGGCAAGGGACATATCGCACCACTCCTGAAGACGGGGGCCATAGACGAGGTCTGCTTCACGGCGGAGACCGCTGCAGCGCTCGCCGAAGACCAGAAGCGGATGGAAGCGCTCGACGCCGAACTGACGGAAAAATCTCTGTCGCTTCAGGAGCGCGAGCAGGAAGTCGAGCGCCGCACTGCCGAATTGCAGTCCCTGCAGGACACGCTCGAAAAGCGCTGGACCGAAATGCAGACATCTTCGTCAGAAGACCTGAAACGCCTTTCGCAGATGTACGGATCGATGAAACCGGACCAGGCGGCGCAGATTTTCGACCAGATGGACCCGAATTTCGCGGCTGGCTTCCTGCGCCTGATGCGGGCCGAGCAAGCCGGCATGATCATGGCCGGTATGGAAACCCGCAAGGCCTACGCGGTCAGCCTGAAACTCGCCTCCCAGAACGAAGACATCCGAGACGCCGCTTCCGCCAACTGAACGGATGCTGGCCAAGCCGCAAGGCGGGCGCTACGCTGCAATTCGTAATCATTGCTTCGGAGGGCACGCGTTGCGGCCTGTTGTTCTTTTCGCCGCGATTGCGGTGCTGGCAAGTTGTTCTCCCAAATCGCCATCTGCTGCGACCTCCGATCCGGTAGCGCCGGATCCACGCGATGTGGAACGGGCGGAAACCCTGGTTCCGGCCGACGCAAGCCTGGCGGGCATCTACGACCGCTCCTGCCGCGCCTGCCATGCGCTCGACGGCCTGGGCGCTCCAATGACGGGCCATACAGCCGCGTGGACACCCCGACTGGATGCACGTGGATTGGATGGTCTTGTCGATTCCGTGCGCAGTGGACGCGGCGGCATGCCCGCCATGGGCTATTGTGCGGATTGCAATGATGAGGACTTCCGTGCCTTGATCACCTTCATGTCGGAGGGCAATCCATGACCGGGCACACACGCCGCAACCTGTTGATCGGCGCAGCAGGCGTCACGGCGGCCGCAGCCATACCGGGCGTGCAATATGCCGCATGGAACATGAAGGATTTCACCCGGGAGGGATTCAGCCCCGAGCCGTCGCCCGAAGCGGGCCACGTATGGTGGTCGAACTGGTCCGGCATCCAGCAGGCGTCGCCGTCGAGTATCGCCGTTCCGGCAACCGAGGAAGAACTGGCCACTGTCATTTCGGGCGCGTCGCACCTGCGTCCTGTCGGCAGCGGCCATTCATTTACCGGACTCGTCCCGAGTGACGGCACGATCGTAGACCTCAGCCGCTTTTCCGGTGTGAGCACCACCGACGCCGCCAGCGGAGTTGCCACGGTCGGAGCCGGAACCCGCATCCGGCAAGCCGCCCGCGAACTTGATGAGGCCGGACTTGCCCTGCGCAACCTGCCAGATATCGATGTGCAGACGCTGGCGGGCTCCTTTTCGACATCGACCCATGGCACGGGCCGCACCCTGCAACCCCTGCATTCGCACGTCGGAGCGTTCCGTATGGTGACAGCGGACGGCGTGGTACGTGACGTCTCGGCCGAATCGGACGCGGACCTATTCGCCGCCGGCAAGGTATCGCTCGGCGCACTCGGAGTGATAACGCAGTACACGCTCAATTGCGCCCCGGCATTCAACCTTCTTCGCCGCGTCTGGGTCGACAAGATCGACACGATTATCGAACAGGCGATGGACCTGTCGGAGGCCCACAGGAATTTCGAATTCTACTATTTCCCGTTCACCGGTTATGCAGCGGGCATTTCGCACGACATTTTCGATGGCGAGGTATCGGGCCGCAGTACAGGCGAGGATGACGAGACGCTTACCGGCCTGAAGGACCTGCGCAACGTGTTCGGCTGGTCGCCCTGGCTGCGCCGGAAGATCGCCGCAGGCACGCTGCCGAAAGGTGTGGTGGAAGAATCCTCGGACGTATCCTGGAAGCTGCTCTCGACAGCCCGGCCCACCAAGTTCAACGAGATGGAATATCATATACCCCTCGAGAACGGTCTTGCCTGCCTGCGCGATATCATCCATGCGATCGAATCCCGCAAGGACACGTTCTTCCCGATGGAAGTCCGCTTCACTGCCCGGGACGATGCCTGGCTGAGCCCGTTCAATGACGGACCACGCCTGTCGATAGCCTGTCATGCGGCGGTGGACGAGCCGTACGACTATTTCTTCTCCTTGCTGGAACCTATCCACCGCCGCAATGGCGGCCGGCCACACTGGGGCAAGCTGCATTCGCTCGGCAAAGACGAGTTATCCGCAATGTATCCCCGGTTCGACGACTTCCTCACCCTGCGCCAGGAGCTCGATCCCGAAGGAAAGTTCCTCAACCCGCACCTCGCGAAGCTTTTCGGACTGAGTTTCAATGACTAGAATTTCCCGGCGCACTCTCATGATTGGCGGCGCCGTAGCCACTGCGGGAGTTGCCGTTCTGATGACCAAGCCAAGCGACAAGAGCGGGCCGCGCGACTCCTATTTCCTTGAAATGCAGGCCGCACTGACCGCTGCCGGCATTGCCAGGCCAACCCTCGTCATAGACAAGTCCCGCTTGGAGCAGAACGTCCGCACACTGAAATCCCACCTTCCGGCAGGTATGGGCTACCGGATTGTTGCAAAGTCCCTTCCGTCCCTGCCGCTGCTTGCATTCATCCGCGACTTGTCCGGCACCGACCGGCTGATGACGTTCAACCAGCCCATGCTGTCCCTGCTCTCGGTCGAGATGCCTGAGGCTGACCAGCTGCTCGGCAAACCCTTTCCGGCAGCCGCTGCACGCCGGTATTTCGAAACGCTGCCTGCGGAGCATTCCGCCGCTGCAGACCATATTCAGTGGCTGATCGACACACCGGAACGCCTGAGCCAATATGCAGCACTCGCCGTAGAAGCCGGCCGCACACTTCGCATCGTCCTCGAACTGGATGTCGGGCTGCACAGAGGCGGCTTCGAGCCGGGCCCGGCGCTCGGGGCGGCGATCACGGCGATCCAGCAGGACCCGAACCTGACCTTTGCGGGCTTCATGGGCTATGAACCGCACATTCCGTCTCTGCCCGAAGCATTCGGCTGGCGCGATCGTGCGCTGAAGGGTGCGTGGAACATTTACGCTGGCGCGCTCGATCAGGCCCGCGACCTCATCGGCGCTGACGCAATGGCGGGCCTGACCCGCAACGCCGCCGGCAGCCCGACCTATCGCTATTATCAGACATTGGACATTGCCAGCGAAGTCTCGGCCGGTTCCTGCCTCGTCAAACCGACACATTTCGACACCGAGTTGCTCGCCCCGCACCAACCGGCAAGCTTCATCGCGACGCCGGTGATCAAGTCCTTCGAGACAACCCGCATGCCGGGGCTCGAATTTGCCGATGGTGCAACGGCGGCCTGGAATCCGAACTCGCGCAAGACCGTGTTCATCCATGGTGGCCACTGGCTAGCCGAGCCCGTCGATCCGCCGGGACTTGAGTATAACAAGACCTTTGGAAGATCCTCGAACCAGGAAATGCTGAACGGGGGACCGGAACTCTCAATCCGACCTGATGAATTCGTCTTCCTGCGTCCGCAGCAGAGTGAGGCAGTGTTTCTGCAGTTCGGCGACATCGCGGTCTATGACAATGGCGCCATTGTCGACACCTGGCCGACCTTCCCGGTCTCAGCCTGATTTTTTCACATCGGACCGAACCGGCCTGACCCGATCCTGCGCCTTTCTCTATAGAAGAGGGAGCCGCGCGTCATGCCATTCGACGATGTGACAGAGACCTTTATCCGCCGCCCGTCCGCCAGCTGGATAGGCGGCTATCTCGCCGGCTCATTTATTGGCCTGATGGCCGCCGGATTCGGAGCATTCGGTCTGGCACTTGCCGTGTCATCGGGCTGGCGCATCGGCAGCTTCCTGCTCGTACTGGCATTCTGGATGGGATACCTGGCGCATTATTGCTGGCGCGACGCAGCTGCAAAACGCGGCTGGAAGATCGGCCTCGGCTACGATGCGCTCTCACTGCACCTGCCGGCCGGGCGCAGCCTCATGGCGGCCAGCGAACCCGTACACCGCACGCTGCTCTATGCCGACATTCGTGCCGTCGAAACCCGCCTTGAATCCTATCGCACCTTCGGTATGTCGACGATGCAACGCGCCTACGCGTTCCGGCTCTCGGACAATTCAACGATTCGGCTTGGCGAGGACCGCGCCCTCGGAACCAACCTGTCCGATCCAACTATCAGCAATTTGGTCGACCGGATCATTCAACGCGCCCGCCTTCCATTGCATGATCTCGGTATGGTCGACGGTGCCGGAGGCTTTCTCGGTGTTGCCTTCACGGCCATACCGTCATGGGACGCGGCTGACGTCGGCGCCGCACGGGCGGCCGCAAACTGGCGTGTTGCTGAAATGACCGGCTGGATTGCCGGGCTGGCCAGCCTTGTTGTTCTAGCCGCCGCTATCCTGATCTGACCTATTCTGCGCAGAGCGGGTATTGCTCGAAATATGACTCAAGTTCCGGCCGATCGCTTTCCATGAGCGTCCCGGCCACTTCCTGAATGTCCCAGAACGCCTTGACCTTTTTCAGGTGGAAGCAGCGCTCCGCCTCATGACCCGGCCAGCCCTTGTAGAATTCGTGCATCTGGACGTGCTGGACCAGCATGTTGCGCTGGTATCCGCCCCGGTCCGGGTCATGATCATACCGCGCCTGAAAAAAATCCATCGCGCCGAGCAGGGCCTTCTCAGCCTCCCCCATTCGTTTCAGATCCAGTAGCGGGTAGGCCATTTCCCCCAGATAGATCGAGCGGCTTTCGCGTGCATCTTCATCCTCCGCATCCACAGCAATCGCCTGATCGGCAAAATGCAGCGCCGCATAATAGTCTTCGACCGCTTCGACTGGCTTGCCCGATTTATAAAGCGCAAAGGCCCGCCGCCAGTGCGAGAACTGCATGGCTCGCCACCAGCTCAGCGTCTCTGCCGGGATCACGCCCCTTATATGTTGCATTGTTTCAAGTGCACTGGCCGCAGACACAACCGCATCGCTGGCCCGCTCTGAGTTCACCAGGATTTCCGACTTCGTGCGGTAGGATCGCGCCAACCCATAGAGCAGTTCCACATCATCAGGATACTGCAGGAGGGCTGTCTCAAAATCCTTGACCACGTCTTCGATCATCGGAATCGCTTCATCCCGCTTATTCTCGCGAAACAGCATCATCGCCTCGTCACCCCGGGAGGCGAGGCGGTGGAACGTGGCGGCGGAATTGTCCGGTTCAAGTTCCGCCAGTTTCCGGAAGATCTCTTGCGCCTCCCGGATCCGGGCAAGTCCAGTGTCCGCGTTCGCATTCACGTAGAATTCGGTGGTCGCTTGGCTGACCTTCAACAGACCGAACGCACGCAATAGGTCTGCGTCCTTATCCGGCTCGTTTTCAAACGGCGCGAGCAATTCTGCCGCTCGCTGAAGATTGCGCTCGGAATTATCCACATCCTTGAGTGAGGCAAATCCAGGCTGTCCCTGGATTTCGGAAAGGCGCAACAACCCATTGGCTGTTTCGATCTGCAGGTCGCGCGAAGCCGATGGATCGGCGGCAAGCGAATCGAGATACGTCTGCGCCGCATCGGCCAGTTCCACTTTCGCCCGGGTCGCGCCTGGCACCAGGTCGATCTTGTCATAGACGTCAAACATCATCGACTTCGCCAACGTCCGGACCTGCTGGAAACGGAAGTCCGCCTTGGTCAAGGCGTGTTCTGCCCGCACATATTGCCAGCCGACGAGAGACAAGGCTCCCGACAGGCCGATGATCGCCGCCGTCACGCCCGCAACGACCAGCCGCCGTCTGCGGACGAACTTACCCACCAGGTAAAGCGGCCCCCCTTCTCGAGCGGCGACGCCATAACCCTCCCTGAACCTCTGCAGATCGTCCATCAGTGCATCTACGGACGAATACCGGTCCGGAGGCAATTCCGCTGTCGCCCTGCGGATGATCGCTGCAACGTCCTCTGGCGCGGACTGGTCCTCGACCAGATCACCAAGAAGTTTCCCCAGCGAATAGACATCCGACAACGTGTTGGCGGGGCCGCCTTGCGAACGTTCGGGCGCCGCATAGCCGGGCGTGAAACTCAGCCCGGCCAGGGATGGTGCGCCGGGTTCCTGTGTGCCCACGGAGGGTTCGTTCGGCTTTGCAATGCCGAAGTCGATCAGCTTCACCTGACCGTTGCGGGTGACCAGGACATTCGATGGCGTGATGTCACGATGCACGATCAGGTTCTGGTGCGCATACCGTACCGCAGCACAGACATCGTTGAACAGCCAGAGCCGGTTATAAAGGCCGAGTCCCCGGTCCCGTGCATAATCGCAGATCGGCATGCCATCCACGAATTCCATCACAATGTAAGGCGAGCCGTCCGGCAATTCGCCGCCGTCGAACAGACTGGCAATGTTCGGATGGCTGAGCCCAGCAAGGATCTGCCGTTCCCGGCGGAACCGTTCGACGAGCGCCTCGGACAGGACTCCCTGCCGGATGACCTTGATGGCCACCTTGTGGTCGAATCCGCCATCGTCGCGCTCTGCGGCAAACACAGCGCCCATGCCGCCCTGCCCGATCAGGCCGGTTACCCGGTACGCACCGACCCGCTCAAGATCCGGTTCCTCGCTTGCATCCGCCCGCGCACCGCCCGTTCGCAGGGCCCCTGACAGGGAAGCGTCCGCAGCCAGCAACGCCAAGGCCCTATCGCGCAGAACGACATCCTCGCCCGCCGCCAAGCGGATAAATGCTTCACGTTCGGGAGATGGTTGCTCCAGAGCTGCATTGAACAATTCGAACGCGGCAGAGTCTGTACCTGGATTGCTCACGCCGCCTCACTTCTTGAAATATCGACACCTGGTCCGCACTCGGGCCAGAGTTTTCGAAATACCGTCGTCAAGTCAATCCCGCATGCGTCACTGGCCTTTCAGCCGATTGCGCGCCTGTTGCCGGATATCCTGAATGTTTGGCCCGGCCGGTGATGTCGGTTGCGGCTGAGCGGGGGCAGCAGCCGGCGGCGGCGTGTAGACTGGCGGTGGGACATAGGGCTGAGATTGCAAAGGTTGCGGCGCTGCGGATGCCGGTGCTGCGTAAGCTTGCCCCGGCTTGCGGAGGGTCAGGCCAACGCGCCCTTCGACGGCTCCGATCGTCCAGAAACTTTCCTCCCGGTAGTAGCGCTCCATCACGTCATAACCGATCCACATGTAGCCGGCATCGCCGCATTCTTCGCCCCATGAGTTGCGTACGAGCCAAGCGCCTTGTGCATCGTCATATCCGACGATCAGCATCGCGTGCCCGCCCATCGGCGCGGATGGCCAATCACTCTGCGGCCGCATGATGCGGCCGGTGGAATAACCGATCTTGTAGAATTCTTCCGGCAAAGTGACGGCGAATGGAACCGGCAGACCTTGCGCCAAAGCCGCCTTGACCGGCGCACCATAACGCAGCCGGGCGAACGAGATGCCGGTGAATTTTCGCGCCGCGCTGTAGGCGGCGCTGCTCGGCTTCTTGTTCTTCTTCTTTTCATTGTAAGGCCAGGATTCCTCTGAACAGACGCCGTAGGCAATCACGGCTGCCATGGCGTTTTGGATGGAGGTTCCCAGATCAAAGTGCGTCATGATGCCGTTCATCCTGCGCGCATTATAGTAGACGAAAAGGCGGGAGAGATCCCGGAACTCCAGTCCCTGGCGGATCTGTTGATATTCTAGCGCCCCGACAACGGCATTCGCGACGCAGGAACCGACATGGCCCTGGTTCTCGACGGGCGGGCAATGCGGACGAAGGTCCACCTGCGATGGCAGGTTCAGCCCCGGATCGAGCATCAGTTCTGCCGCTTCGCCGGGATTCTTGTCCGGCAGGCAGCCGTCGAGCCGTATTCCCTTGAGTGGATTCATCTCCGTTCCCCTTCTGATTCTGGAATTCTCAGTAGCCCCCGCCGGCGCCCGGCCCGCGAAGACGGTCCCGGATGCCCTTCCTGGTTGCGTCGAGGTTGAGGTTCAGATCCTTGCCGAGCACGTGACGCATATGCCCCAGGGCATCGGTCAGCGTTGCTGGTGCAGATTGGCGGATCGCAGCAACACTCTGCTGAGCGGACGGTCCGATCAGGTTGATACCCGGACGGCCAGCAATCGCACCTATCGTCCAAAATTCCGTTGGCGGACTATACGCTTCCATCACCTGGTAATCGATCCAGACATGGCCGCCATCGCCATAGCCCGGGCCCCATGAATTCCGCACGAGCCAGGCTTGGGAGGCGTCATCGTATCCAACGATCAGCATGGCATGCCCTCCGCTTCCCTGTCCCGGCCAGCCTTCGGTCGGACGCTGGATGCGGCCTGTTCGGGCACCTTCGACATGCAGCATGTGATCAGGCAAGAAGGTACCGAACACGACCGGCAGGCCACTCGCGACTGCCGCCTTGCAAGGCGTTCCCAAGGCAGCCCGGGCGAAACTCACGCCGCCGAAGTTCTGCGCCGCCTGATAGCATACCTGTGTTGGCTCGGTCGGCCACATCGCTTCCAGATAGGGCCACATCTGTTCCGGACACGCACCGAATGCCATCACTGACGCCATCACGTGAGGGATCAGCGTGCCGCAGTCGTCGGCCTGTTTCCCGGCCATCCGGCGCGCATTGTAGTAGACGTACAGGCGCGACAGATCGATCATCGGCTGCTTGGTCAGGCGCTGGTGGTACTCAAGCGCCCCAACAGCCGCGTTGGCCGCACATGAACCCACATCTCCCTGGTCTTCAACCGGCGAGCACATGCCGCGCAGGTCTACGCGGCTCGGCAAGCCGGAGGCCGACGCCGATGTCGCATCGATCGATGGCGCAGCGGAGGGATGCGCCTCCATGAGGCACCCGTTGCGCCGGTAGTTCGAATAATTCTTGCTCATTTCATTCGTCCTTCAATACGCATTTCATTGCCGGTGGCCGATCAATATCCGCCGCCCACACCAGGGCCGCGAAGGCGATTGCGCATGCCCTGCTTCGCGTCAGAAAGACTCCGGGAAATATCCGTTCCAAGTGCATGCTTGAAGTCCGACAGGACCATGCGGACTTCCTCGGGCGCAGCAGCGCGTGTTGCCGCGACAGCTTGCGCCTTGCTTGGGCCGCTGACGGCAAAGTCCGGATTCGCTTCGATCGCACCAACGGTCCAGAAGCCATGCGGGTGGCTGTAGTGAGTCATCACGTCGTAGTCGATCCAGACATGCCCACCTTCGCCAAATCCGGGGCCCCAGGAATTGCGAACGAGCCAGGCATTGCGGCCGTCGTCATAACCGACGATCACCATCGCGTGGCCGGAATTCGGGATCGGTGGCCATCCACCTTCCGGCCGCTTGATCATCCCGGTCAGCGCGCCTTCGACTTGCAGCATCTCTCCGGGAAGGGATGTTCCGAACACGATCGGCAGACCGGCAGCGACTGCTGATTTCGCATCTCCGCCGAATCCCGTCCGCGCATAGGAAATGGCTGAGAAGTTCAGCGCACTTTCATAACAGGGGTCTTCAGGCTTTACTTTGCACTTCGCTTCATCGTACGGCCATGTCTGTTCCGGACACGCACCAAATGCCATGACAGCCGCCATGACGTGGTGGATATACGTCCCCTCGTCTTCAGTCTCGGTTCCGCCAATCTTGCGGGCATTGTAGTAGACGAACAGGCGCGACAGATCGGCGACCCGCTGTCCCGACTTGCGCTGGTGGTATTCCAGCGCGCCAACGACGGCATTTCCGGCGCAGGAATTGAGGTTCCCCTGGTCTTCCACAGGGGAACAATGCGGACGCAGGTCGACCCGCGGGGGCAATGCCCCCCCAGCCTTGACTTTCAATGCTGGCGCGGCACTCGGCGTCGGCTCAAGAAAGCAGCCATTCATCCGGTAGTTTCGAAAATCCTTCGGCACGATTATTCTCCTTCCGGGAGTGAGGAAGCGCATGGCGCTTCCGGACGCAGTTCAGCAGGTTGACTTACTGGAACCTGGGCTTCGTGATTGAAGTGCAGGAGTCCGTGGGCGTTGAGGGTTCCATCCGGATTGTCCGTCTCGAACAGGGCGTGCGTCTCGTCGACCAGGCGGGCATGCCCGCTGGCAAGCGGTTCATCACCGGGAAATCCGATGTCATAGGTCATGCGGTCGCCCGCTATCTGGCCATGCATCTCCAAGCCGCGAAGCAGCTCCGATGCGCCTTTACCTACGAGGTTCGTGCCATACACAGACACCTCCCAGGCTCCGCCAATTCCATCCTGCCAGGCACCATCGGGAAACGCGCCGGATGGAACCGGAGCTTTGGTGCCGCCACCCGCCAGCTCCGGCTTCGGTGCGAAATAGTCACTCGGCTGGCACGCAGTGAGAAGCATGGCCATGCAAAAGAATACGCGGCTTTTCATGGGCAGGGCTCTCCAGGGTTGTGATTGATATGCAGCACAAGGATCGCTGCCTCCTGAGGCCGGGCAGTCAAAGTGGTCACACGCAAATGGCAGGCATCCGACTGGATGCCGTCAGCAACTAAGGTCTGGCCTTCAGGCAGGGTCAGTTCGAGGTGAACCTTCCCGTTTGCCCATGTGCCCGAGATATCCGAAGGTGGATCGCCACCGCTCTTTCCGGTCATTACGCCGTCTACGGACCGATTGAGTGTCGCCTTGGCGCCAAGATCATCAGTCCATGTGAAGTCACCTTCGATTGCCTGCAGACCGCGCCCCGATTCGCCTTCCGAAGGCGCCGCATTCGCGGGCTCGGTGGGACATGGCTCACCCGGATTGTGCCCGATATGAAGCTGCCATTGATTTCCGGCAGGCAAGCCCTCTCCGACAGACGATACATTGTAATGACAAGCGTCCGTCCGGATGCCCTGAGCCTGGATCGACACGCCGGCTGCGGTCACGAACAGTGCAGAAAGCATACCGTCGAGCAGGTTTCCGGATACTGTGAAAGGCTGGCCGTCTCCAGAAGTGCCGATGCCGGAGAATGTCCTGTCATCCAGAACGTTGACGAGCGCTTGGCCACCGAAATCATCAACCCAAACCTGGGAACCGGCCACCACTGCCGTATGCTCCAACGGGGGCGGAACTTCGGACAAAGGATCAATAGTGTTTGTACCGCCGCAGGACGGCAAGGTCAGCGTAGCAACGATCGTGGCTGTCAAAGTGAGCAAGCGTTTCATGGACATGACTGCCCCGGCGTGTGGTTCACATGGAACTGACCGGTGAGATTGACATTGCCGTAGCCGTCATAGGTCGTGAAATTGATATGGCATTTGTCCACGAGCGTGCCTCCACCGGTGGCAAAATCCTGTCCGTTCAGGGACAGCGTGTACGCCAGAACCCCATTCGACAGATTGCCTCGCCAATTGATCGAATAGCCGTCAAGGGTCTGTCCGCTTCCCGTGAAGTTGCCATTGCCTGACATCCTGACGCCGTAGCTTCCGCCGTAGCCGTCCTGCCATGTGCCGGAGTAGTACTCGGCAAAGGTTGGCTCCCGGCGAACAGGGGCTGGCTTCGGTGCCGGCTCGGGATCGGGCACATAGACGGGAGGATCCTCCTCGTCCTGACGAGGATAGTCCGGTTCACGAGGAATGTCTGGTGTCGATCCACCTCCGGCAACCGCAGCAACCGCCGCAATGAGAAGCACCAGCGCCGTTCCCCCACCGGCGATCCAAGCGATCACCTTGCCGGTGCCGCCTGATGGGTTTTTCGGTCCATCAGGCCCCGGCAGAGGAATACGGTTCACTGCGGCTACGAGTTCCTGCCGGTATTGCGGCGCACTTTGTGGGCGAAGATCCCGGTTATCCGACATGCCCCTGAGGATGAGTTTGTCAACCTCCTGAGGCACGTCGGACCGTCCGCCCGAGGGCGGTTGCCAGTGCCGGCCGGGAACGACGCCAACCAGCAACTCGTAAAGCATGATCGAAATGGAATAGAGATCCGCAGACGGACCTGCCGCATCGGGATTGGTACGCTGCTCCGGTGCCATATAATCCGGGGTGCCGATGCCACCTGTGCCGCTCGAGGAAGTCGAGCCACGGCCCGCAGCCCGTGCGATGCCGAAGTCCAGAAGCTTCAGCGCCGCCGACTTGTCCGTCGGTTCACCGGTCAGGATGATGTTTTCCGGCTTCAGGTCGCGGTGGATCACACCCTTGTCGTGGGCCGCCTTGAGGCCGTCCAGCACTTCGCAGATAATCCGCGCGGCGACCCTCAGGGGAACGGATTCCCCGCGCTGCATCAGCCGGCCATGCCAGCCACGCAGCGACACGCCGTCGACAAATTCCATCGCGACGAAAGGCTGTTCGCCTTCCAGGCCCACATCATATACGGCGACCACGTTCGGATGACGGATGTCACGTGCGGTCACACCCTCTTCGATCAGCCTGCGGACGGCACGTTCGCCGCCAAGATAGGACGAGCTGATCAGTTTCAGCGCTACCGGTTGCCCCGACACCTTGTCGATGGCCTTGTAAACCACGCCCATGCCGCCCCGGCCAATCACCGCCTCGATCATGTAGCGACCGGCAAACACCTGGCCTGGCTCCAGGGTCGGATTGGCACGCGTATCCCGTCCGGTCGGATTGTCAGGGTCCGGTGTGATCAGGCCGCTCATTGGCGTAACCTGATCCACCGGACCCGCACCGTCCCCACCGGACGACCCAACGGGCTTGCCGCATTCCTCGCAGAATACCGCGTCATCCGGAATGGTTGCCTTGCAATGCTTGCACTTCATCTCGACTATCTCCCCGTTGCACCGACGCGGCGGCGCACGGTGATGCGCCCGACCTCGTCATGCTGTGTTTCGAACTCGATCTTGAGCGACACGGCACCCGGCTCGCGCACCAGCGGCGCGATCACGTCGCCACTTTCGATGACATGTGTCTGCCCGCGCTTCAGGGGCGCATCGTTGAGGGTCGCACCGTTCTGGCTTTCGACGCGCAACATCAGCCGGTCATTTTCGACGAACAGCAGGAAATGCCGGCGCGAGATATGCACCGACGCACCCTCGTCCACACCGCCCTGACCGCTGATCACCAGGCGCACGTCATTCATGCCGCCACCGGCCGCATTCGACGCACGGCCGAATCCGAGCGTTCCCGACGGCGTGCTGATCGGCCCGTCCGGAGGCGTCTGGCCCTTGTCGAACCCCAGCCAGCTGATTGGGACCTGACGGCGCAGCGACATGCCGGAAGAATAGCCCCGCACACCCATCTGCCGTTCGATCGTATCGCCCCGGCGCAACGTCAGCCGGATCGGTTCGGCATGAGTCGCAACGCCGGCTTCCCGCTCCTTCTGAATCCGCGTCGGGTTGTAGATCGTCAGTCCCGCGCCGATCTGGTCGGCCTGGATCGTGTAATTCTGCACGACTTCCGACGGACCTTCCGCCTCGACCGGGATCGCAATGCCGGCCGTGAACACATAGCGCTCCTCTCGCCAGAGGAACCGGGTCGCCGCAACGAACATCACGTCGATGCGGTGAATCCCCGGAGTGTCGAGCCGGCCGGTGCGCAGGCCGACATCCGCTGTGGCACCGGAATTCAGGCGCTGGAACGGAAGATCCACTTCCTTCATCTGCCCGTCGGCGCCGCGCATCCACATGGCCTCAATGAACAAGGGCCGCCCGACCGGTGACGTATTGGTCACCAGAAGGGGAAGCGCCAGCGTACCGCCCACCTTGACGCTTGTCGCCGCGCCAGCATCAAGGCTGACTTCCGGCGCGACGCACATCGGGCACCGCCCTTCCTCATCGAGCAGTTCGCCGCATTCCTCGTTCGCCATGCAGCGAACGATCGGCTTTCCGCATTCGTCGCAGAATACCGCGCCGCGATCGAGTGCGGTCCGGTAGCAGCAATCGTCCGGAGAAGAGGAGGCAGGCGACTTGAGGGCCATGAATCAGGTCCGCAGCTTGTGGCCGCACTGCTTGCAGTACTTGGCCTTCAGGGTATTGACGGTCTCGCATTTCGGGCATTCGACCGTGGACGCACCATCGGCCTGTGCCGCGCCGCCAGGAGCAGCGGGAGCTGCCTTGCCGGCCGCACCATGGGCGACGCCGACGGCACCATCGATTCCCATCTTGAACATGGCACGAGCCTGTTCTTCTGACCGGATCTGCGCGGCGGTCGCCGCTTCGACCATGTCACGCATGGCTTGCATCGTCTCAGCCGAGGAATTGCCCTTGGCGCGCGCCTGTTCTGACAGGACCATGGCAACGTCCTTGGACAGGCCGGCATTGACTGCCAGGATCTGCTCCGGCGTCATGCCGCGAAAGGCAGCGATCCCGTCAACCTTGCCTTGTTGTTCGGCCTTGATCTTGCCGATCTCATTGGCCGCCTTGGCATTGGACATCTTGATCGCAATGTCAGCCTCGGCATTCTGTGCACGCAGATCCATGTCCTGCAGGCGCGCAAGGTGCTCGGCCTGTTGCTTCTGAACCGCTGTCGTGATCTCGAGCTCCGTGAAGGCGCCCGACTTGCGCATCGCGTCGGCCTGCTTCTGCTGGATCAGGGCCATATCGGCTTCGATCTGGGTCTGCCGCTTCTTGATTTCGGCCAGCTCTACCTGGTTCTGGGCATTCGCCAGCTGGTTCTCGAATTGGGCCTGCCGTTCGATTTCGAGCGATTTGATCTCGTGATCCAGCGCCTCAAGCTCCTGGCGGCGCTTGGCCCCTTCCCGCGCATCGAGGAACTCGATCTCGCTGTTCAGGGCCATGTGGCGAAGTTCGTCTTCGCTGGCATTCTGCAGCTTGGCAGCGTCCACTTCCGACTTGAGAATGATCTCGGAAGCTTCGCCTTCCCGCTCGACTTCGCGGCGGATCTGCTCAAGGCGGAAGTCCATCCGGTCCTGTTCGCGCGAGGCTTCGGCCATCTGCATGGCGGCGATTTCCTCGGAGTTTACAACCCATTCGATCGACACTGCCCGGACGATCAGTCCGATGTCGCCAACGATCCGTTCGACTTCCTTCATGATATCGGCCTGGATCTTGTCCTGCAGGTCGCGATCGCCGCGGATGTCCGCCGCGTTGACCCGGCCGACGCCTTCCTCGAATACACGGTCCGACAGGTGCGGACGGATGCGGGCCAGGACATCGTCTTTCGACAGGGCCCGGCGGCCCGGCAGTTCGCCGTCGGCCTGGGCGCGTTGGACTCCGTGCATCATGCCGAGAATATTCGACGGCTTGTCGGGATCGATCTGCAGTTCGAGCGTAGCGAGGCCGGCGATCTCGACATGATCCTTGGACGTCGCTTTCAGCGGGGTCTGGACCATGAAGGGCTTCAGGTCGGCGATCATCATGCCGATATGCGTGGAGCCACCGACAATCCCTTTCAGGTGATTCATCAGCCCACCGACGGCGAAATGGCCGCCCTTGAAAGCATCGATCAACTGGCCGTTCTTGAACAGGAGGGCCGCATAGTCAGGCGGAACCGCGAAGCGCTTCTCGAAGAAGGACTTGAATTCCGACTGGCGCATGAATTCTGCGATCATGCGCGGATCGCTGAGGACGATAGGTGTCGTATCCATGACTAGTTGGCTTCCCATTTGCGGTTCGAGATGTAGACGTAGAGGTTGTAGACGATGACCAGAACGGTCACGCCGACGCCCAGCGGGTACTTCTGGATCATCGTGAGGACACGCTCGCTGGCGGAGTATTTCTCCCAGTAGGCACCCATGATGGAGACCTGGAAAATCGTTCCGGAAACCATCGTGGCGAGCGAGAACAGCGCCATGAAGAGCGAGATCAGGCGGGCCCAGCGGCTGGCCGGGGCCTCGCGGCGTTTCTTGCGGCGGCCTTCCTTCTCTTCCTCACGCTCGCGGCGTTCGAGTTCTTCGTCGAAGCGTTCGCCCCGTTTGATGGCCTCGGCCCGCGCCTTCTGATCCTGCGACAGGAAATCCGGCTGGGCCTTGCGATTGACGTTCATCGACGAGATGGTCGTCAGGTTGGACGCCGACCGGCGCCACCAGATGAACACGGCGCAGGCCATCCACACGGCGGTCACGGCGCAGGTGATATTGAACAACAGGTCAATCAGCGGCCAGGCGTCCGGCGGGATTGATCGGAGGGTGTCTTCCATGGCTTGCTCCTTGCAGGCGGTCTCATGGAAAGAGGCGCAGGCCTGCAGGAGAACGGTTCAGCCGCGATCTAATTTTTTTCGCAGCATTGCATCTTCTGCTGTTTCTGCGTCACTCTGGGCATCGGGAGACGGAGAACGGACAGTCATGGCTGACACGCAGGGCACTGACACGAAACAACTTCTGGATGCGTGGCGGGCCGGCGATATGGTCGCGCGGGATCGCCTGTTCACCCTGCTCTATTCCGAATTGCAGCAGGTCTCCGCGGCCCTTCTCCGGTCGGAACGCAATTCGTCCCTGTCGACCAGCGACCTGGTCAATGAGGCCGTGCTCCGGCTGGTCCAGCTCGAACAGATCGAATGGGCCGACAAGACCCACTTCCTTGCCTTGTCGGCGCGCGCCATGCGGCGCATCCTGATCGACAATGCCCGCAAGAAGGCATCCGACAAGCGTTTCCACCACAAGGTGACGTTGATCACCAATGTCGGCGGGGCCGGCGGTGAGCGGATCGATTTCGACATCCTGGAAAAAGCCCTGATCCGGCTGGCCGCGATCGACCGAGAAAAGGCGGAAATCGTCGAACTCCGCTATTTTGCCGGGATGAGCCACCAGGAAATCGCCGAAGTGACCGGTTCATCCGAATCGACCGTCAAACGCGGCTGGCGCGCCGCCCGCGCCTGGCTGTTGGATGCCCTAGCCGAAGACAAACGGGTCCGCGACGCTCCCTGTTGATGGAATTCCTGTCAAATGCAGTCGCCTGACAGGCGAGGCCGCTTTTTCGCCACGAATATGGTGTTTCCGGCGTCCCGGAACGGAACGGTGCTTCGCGGGATCACGACCTGTTGCAGCGCCTTCTGGTGCCTATCGTCGCTGGGTGCGCCATGCTAAGTCGCGACCAGGCAGAAACGGCAAGGGAGGCAAGGCCGGATGATCTCATGGAGACCCCTCTTAATCGCTGGGTCCGTTCTGGCCTGCGCCGCCTTCCCGGCAGCGGCCGACAAGGACCGCCGCGGCGATGATGTCGTCGTGCTCGGCTATGTCGAGGACATCCATGTCGGCAAGCTTGGCCTCGAAATGAAGGCCAAACTGGATACTGGTGCCGATTCGAGTTCTGTCTATGCCCGTGACGTGCACGTGTACAAGAAGTCCGGCAAGGATGACTGGGTCAGCTTCCGCCTGCGCGGCAAGAGCGGTCGCACCGTGCGCTATGACCAGGACGTACGCCGGTTTGCGCTGATCAAGCTGAAAACCGGTGGCAGCATCCGGCGCCCCGTCATCCACCTGCCCGTTTGCGTGGGCGGCGTCCGGGGCCTTGCCGAGGTCAACCTTGCCGACCGCGAAGACTTTGAATACGATTTCCTGATCGGTCGCGAATTCCTCGCATCCCGCATCCTTGTCGATGCCGCATCGACTTTCATCGCCGACGACGAATGCGAAGTACCCCAGCGTGACTAGTACCAGCCATACCCGACTTCTAGCCCTCGTCCTGACGGTGATCGCCCTCACCATTTTCGGGATCAAGGTGTTTCGCTACGACTATCCGCTGACACCCGGCGCGCAGACGACGACTTGGGACTTCGAGATCTATCTCGATTTCGACACTGCCAACCAGCCCGTCCGGATCGAGACATTCCTGCCCGCCTCGAACGGCACCCGTACCGTTTCGCAGGAACAATTCTACAACGGTGCCTTCGGCCTGCGCCTCGAAAGCGGCACGGAGGAAGAGGAAAACCGCAAGGCGATCTGGACCTATCGATATCCCGACGACCGAAAGGTGTTGCGCTACCGGGCGCGACTTGAAGGCGAGACCGCCAAGTCCCCTCTCCCGGACTCTATGCACCAGCCCGCCACGCCCGAAACGAGTGAGCCGGTCGATGATCTCGAGCGCCAGGCCTTCCTGATCTGGTCGTCCGACATGCGCCGCCGTTCGGCTGACAGCGATTCCCTGGCTGAACTGGTCTTGCAGGAAATCTTCGTCGACCAGGATGCCGACGAGATCGAAGCCCTTCTTCCTGCCCTCCCCGCCCCGATGAATCGCCTCGTCCTTGCGCGCGACGTGCTGGAGAGTCAGGGCATCCGCGCCCGGGTCGCCAATGGCATTTATCTCGACGAGGCGCGCCGCCGTACCGCAGTCCAGCATTGGCTGGAGTACCGGGTCGACGGCCGCGACCGGCGCTATTTTCCCGGCGCTGATCCGGACGAGTTCTTTACCATCTGGTATGGCAGCGAAGAGATGATCCGCGCCGATGGTGTGTTTGATTTCGATCCGCAGGTCAGCATCCAGCCCGTCGACGCCGCCCTTTCCGATCTCACCCGCAAGGCCGCGCGCGACGCGCGCACGCCGGTTCAGCTGTTCAGTTTCGACCGCCTGCCGGTCACCACACAGCTGGTCTATCAGGTCCTGATCACCATCCCTGTCGGCATCGTCATTCTCGTCTTCATCCGCCAGTTCATCGGCATCGAAACGCTCGGCACGTTCATGCCGATTCTGATCGGCCTCGCCTTCCGCGAGACTGCCCTGCTGAATGGCCTGATCCTGTTCTCGATGCTGGTCGGCCTCGGCCTCGCGATGCGCTTCTACCTCGAGAAGTTGCGATTGTTGCTCATACCGCGACTCGCCACCGTCCTGATCTTCATCGTCATCTGCATGGCTGTCATCGCTCAGGTAATGAACGGATCGAACATGCGCATGGGCCTGTCGATCTCGTTGTTTCCGATGGTGATCCTGACCATGACGATCGAACGCATGTCGATCATGTGGGAAGAATATTCGGCCGAGGAAGCGATCAAGGCTGGTGCCGGGTCGATGTTCATTGCCAGCATCGCCTACTTGGCGATGGCCAACAGGCACGTCGAATACCTGATGTTCACCTTCCCGGAACTGCTCCTTGTCCTGATGGCGCTCTGCCTGCTGATGGGCAAGTATACCGGTCTGCGCCTCAGCGAGATCCGGCGGTTCCGTGAACTGGCCAAGGCCGCCCCACCAAAATGATCAGGACCTGGAACGCTCTTCGCAGGGCGGGCCTGCTCGGAATCAACGAGCGGAACCTCCGCCTCGTCAACGATCTCAATCCCCGCCGCCTGATGCGCCTCGTCAACGACAAGACGCTGACCAAGCAGCTCGCCATCGAGGCCGGAATCCCGACGCCGGAACTTTACGGCCTGATCACCAATCCGCTCGACATGCGTAATCTCGAATCCCTGCTCGACAAGCCGGACGGATGTGTGATCAAGCCTGCCAACGGATCGCAGGGCAATGGCATCCAGGTGCTGCTCGGCCAAATGCGCGGCGGCTACCGGCGTTCGAACGGCCAGCGGGCAACGCTGGATGACCTGCGCTTCCATGTGAACAATATCCTTTCCGGCATGTATTCCCTCGCCGGCCTGCCGGACGTCGCGATGATCGAGTACCGGGTGAAGTTCGACGACGTGTTCGATCCGATCTCGTTCGGCGGCGTGCCCGATATCCGCATCATCGTGCTGCGCGGGATTCCCTTCGTCGCCATGGTGCGCCTGCCGACCGCCGAATCCGACGGTAAGGCCAACCTGCACAAGGGCGGCGTCGGCGTCGGCCTGGATCTTGTCACCGGCCGCACGATGCACGGCATGCAGAATGGCAAGACCACCGACATTCATCCGGACACCGCCAACCCGCTCGCCAATCTCGATGTGCCCCACTGGGATGCCATGCTGCTGATGGCGTCGAAGGCCTATGACGTGACGGGGCTTGGCTACCTCGGAGCCGATATCGTGCTGGACAAGACCAAGGGCCCCCTGCTGCTCGAACTCAACGCCCGGCCGGGCCTCGCTATCCAGGTCGCCAACCGGATGGGCATCAAGCCGCTTATGGAAGCGGCCCTTGCCGCCGACACGACGGGCCTCGATGCGGAGGGCCGCGTTGCGCTCGCCCGGACGCTCTACCGGAACATCGTCCCGGAACGCGTGATCAGCTAGATGGCACGTCCTCGAACGCAAAATCCGGCAACGACTTGAAGGCCAGCTTGAGGGCATCGCCCCAGCTGCGCGAAATCGTCCGGAAATACGGATCGGACTCCTCCACCCGTTGGCGGTGCGCCACCGACACGGTTTCGGACTCGCACACCTGCAGGTCCAGCGGCATGCCAACCGACAGGTTTGCCTTCAGCGTCGAGTCGAACGAAACGTACAGCAGCTTGACCGCTTCCTCAAAGCTCATGGCCGGGTCAAACGCTCGAATGATGATCGGGCGGCCATATTTGGTCTCGCCGATCTGAAAGAACGGGGTTTCCGGGCTGGCTTCGATGAAATTGCCTTCCGGGTAGACGAGGAAGAGGCGGGGCTCCATGCCGGCGATCTGCCCTCCGACAATCATTGTCGCCCCAAAGGTCGATTCCGATTCGTAGCCGCCCATGGCCTGATTCTTGATCACTTCCTTGAGTGTCTCACCGACAATGTGCACCGCGCGAAACATGGTCGGCGCATCCAGCAGGCTCGGCCGCCGCTCGGCAGGCACCTTTGTCCGCTCATCCAGCAGGCTGACCACGGCTTGGGTCGTTGCCAGGTTGCCAGCCGTCAGAATCGTGATGACCCGCTCGCCCGGCACTTCCCAGGTAAACATCTTCCGGAAACGGGAAACATTGTCCACGCCCGCATTCGTGCGCGTGTCGGACATGAAAATCAGGCCGCGATCGAGACGCAGCGCCACACAATATGTCACCCCTGCGCCCTCCGCCGACGCCCGTTACTGTTGCTGAACCTGGACTGAAACCGACAGCGAATCGCTTTCGCCGCCATAGGTCACCCCGCTCACCGGCCCAGCTTCCTGATAATCCAGCCCCGTGGCAACACGAATGTACCGTTCGTCAGGCGAAACCCGGTTGGACGCATCGAACCCGGTCCACCCGAGTCCCTCGACCCAGACCTCTGCCCAGGCGTGGCCCGCCCCCTGCTCGATCCGGTCGGTCATCATCATGTAGCCCCCGGCATAGCGGGCCGGGAAACCAAGCAATCGCGCGGCGGAGGCAAAGATGTGGGCATGGTCCTGGCAAACCCCCTCGCCCAGCGCCAGCGAGTCCTCGGCCGTCGTTGTGGTGCCCGTGCTGAACGTGCGATAGGCGACCGTGTCGGCGATCAGCCCCATAAGCGTGTGCAGCGTTTCGAGATTGCGCTCCGGCGCCTTGCCGAGCTTTGCGACGAGCGCGCGGATTCCCTTTCCGGCCTGCGTCAGCGGGGTCGACCGCTGATACAGCCAGAGGGGCGCGACCTGGCCTGCCGCACTGATCACTCCGAGCGTGTCGCGGGTCTCCACCTGGCCCTTGCAGGTGATCGACACTTTCGTCGCCCCGGGAAGAATGGAAATCAGGTCCACCCTGTTGCCGTGTTGGTCGGAATACTGGACTTCGCTCTTTGCCCCATCGAGCGTCAGTTCCCAGTTCAGCACCGTCTGCGCTTCGGTGTCGCGGGGACGTTTGCGCACTTGCTCCAGAGCGTACAGCGCCGCGCGCTCGAACGTGTAGGTCGTGGTATGATCGACGCGAAGCTTCATGCCCTACTCGCTGAATCTGTAATCGGTTTCGATCTGGCGCGAGAAGCCGGCATTCTGGGCCATGAACCCGGACAGGAACTCGTGCAGACCGTTCTCCATCACCCGGCCGATGGTCAGGGATGTCAGCATGCTCTCGATCTGCGCGGCCAGATCGTGAGCCGGCGTGCGTAAGCCGTATTCCCGCGCCAGCGCCGACAGGTAATCCGTGATCGCATCATAGCAGAAGGCCAGGGACCGTGGCAGGCGGGTGTCGAAAATCAGGAATTCGGCAATCGCCACCGGGCTGGCATTGCCGCCATTCAGCCAGTGGAAGCTGCGTTCGGCCGAGGCGGAGCGAAGGATCATTTCCCACTGCACATTGTCCAGCGACGAGCCGATCGACGCCGTATGCGGCAGCAGGACAAAATACTTGGCATCCAGAATCCGCGCCGTGCTGTCGGCTCGCTCGACCAGTGTGCCAAGCTGCACGAAGGAATAGATGTCGTTGCGCAGCATCGTGCCGGTGATCGCGCCGCGAACCTGTGCCCCCTGCTGGCGGATCATCGTCAGCACTTCCGGCAGCGCCGATTCCGTCACCGGCCGGCGAAGGGCATCGCGTACACTCATCCAGGTATCGTTGATCGCCTCCCACACTTCGCGGGTCAGCGCCGTCCGTGTCATGCGGCCATTCTCGCGCGCCGCCTGCAGGACGCAGAGGACGCTGCCGGCATTCTCCTTGTCGCGCAACATGAAGTCCACGACCTTGTCGGCCTGATAGGCTTGGTGCCGGGCGAGGTAGGCATTGTTCACCCCGGCGGTCGAGATCACCGATCCCCACTCTTCCGAATCGGATGCCGCGCGCGTCAGCGCCATCCGGAAGCCTGCCTCGACGAGGCGCGCCATGTTCTCCGACCGTTCAAGATATCGTGCCATCCAGAAAAGGCCGGCGGCTGTACGTCCCAGCATCGCCTAGTCCTCCTTCAGCACCCAGGTATCCTTGGTGCCGCCTCCCTGGCTTGAATTGACCACCAGCGAACCCTGTTTCATCGCCACCCGCGTCAGCCCGCCCGGCGTCACGTCGATCCCTTGGGGCGAGACCAGCACGAACGGCCGCAAGTCGACATGGCGCGGGGCAAGGCCTGCCTTGGTCAGTACCGGGACGGTCGACAGGGCGAGCGTTGGCTGCGCGATATAGTTGGCCGGCTTGGCCTCCAGCTTTTCGCGGAACGTGCGGATCTCGGCCTTGCTGGCGGCCGGCCCGACCAGCATGCCGTAGCCGCCCGATCCGTGCACTTCCTTCACCACCAGTTCCGGCAAATGCTCCAGCACATAGGCCAGAGCCTCCTTCTCGGCACACCTCCAGGTTGGCACGTTCGGGAGCAATGGCTTTTGGCCGGTATAAAATTCGATGATTTCCGGCATGTAGGAATAGATCGCCTTGTCGTCGGCAATCCCTGTGCCCGGCGCATTCGCCAGTGTGATGCCGCCGGCCCGATAGACATCCATGATGCCCGCGACGCCCAGCATCGAATCCGGCCGGAAGTTCAGCGGGTCGAGATAGTCATCGTCCAGGCGGCGATAGAGGACGTCGATCGGCTCGAACCCACGGGTCGTGCGCATCGCAATCCGCCCGTCCACCACGCGCAGGTCATGTCCCTCGACGAGTTCCACGCCCATCTGGTCGGCAAGGAAGGCGTGCTCGAAATAAGCGGAGTTGTGGATGCCCGGTGTAAGCACGGCTACGGTCGGCCGCCCCTTGGCGCAACCCGGCGCGCAGCGCTCCAGCGAGCGCCGCAACTGCGTCGGGTATTGCTGAACCGGCTGGACCTTGATGCGCGAGAAGAGTTCCGGGAACATCTTCAGCATCGTCTCGCGGTTCTCGAGCATGTACGACACACCGCTTGGCGTGCGTGCATTGTCTTCCAGCACGAAGAACTGGTCCGGTCCCGTGCGCACGAGGTCGACACCGACAATGTGGGTGTAGATGCCGCCCGGCGGATCGAACCCGATCATCTTGGGTTCGAAGGCAGCGTTCTCGCGGATCAGGCGCTCCGGCACCCTGCCTGCGCGAAGGATCTCCTGCCGGTGGTAGAGATCGTACAGGAAGGCATTGATTGCCTTCACCCGTTGTTCGATGCCTCGCACCAGCGTCGTCCATTCCGACGCCCCGATGATCCGGGGGATCAGGTCGAACGGGATCAGCCGCTCGTCGGCTTCAGCTTCGCCGTAGACATTGAACGTAATCCCGGTCCGCCGGAAGAAGGCCTGCGCTTCCAGAGACTTTTTCAGGAGCGCCGGACGGCTCGTTTCCGACAGCCATCCATCATAGGACGCATACGGGGCGCGGGTGTCGCCCGCGAACCCTCCCATCTCGTCAAAAAACTGTGGTGCCTCACCCATGTCTCATCCTTCGCCCGGACACGGAGATCGATCAAGGGCCGACCTGCGCTCGATTGAACGGCCGCAGGGACCGGTCAAAACTGCGCGTGTCGCTATCAACACTGCCCAAATCGCGGGCATTCCGCCTAGGTTGTGGACTCATAATCTCTGAGCCAAAGGCGTGTTGAAGCAAGGAGGACGCTTGCCAGGAAGTTCCGCGCAAGCTTGTCGAACCTGGTGGCGACGCGCCTGAAGTGCTTCAGCCTGCAGAAGTAGCGTTCGA
>JBGSKI010000106.1:0-1677 GCA_041741315.1 Hyphomonas sp.
CGAAGCCGTCGCCCGCACCGGCAACGGTCACGCTGTCCTGCGCGCCGCGCTGATGGCCGCCGCCGACGACAAGGAGGCCGGCGAAGTCTGGCGCGCCTGGGTCAATCGCGACATCCGCCAGCCGATGCGCATGGTTCTGGCCGAATTGGCCGGAAAACGCGTGATCCGGCGCGATTTCGACCTCGACGAAGTGGTCGAACAGTTGCTCGGCCCGCTCTGGCACCGCATCTGCGTGATGCGCGCGCCGGTCCGCGAAGGCTACTGCGCCGGTCAGGCCAACCTGTTCCTGAGGAGCTACTCGACTTTCTGATCGCGTCTTGCACGAGTCTTGCAGGACGCTTTCCCTCGTGGAGGAGGGTACTATGTCCGCAGGCCGGATCGACTGGGTCGACTATTCGAAAGGCATCTGCATCATCATGGTGGTGATGATGCATTCTGTCCTGAACTATGGCGAAATGGTCCATGGCGAAGGCTGGATGCACGCCGTCGTCGCCTGGGCGAAGCCCCTGCGGATGCCGGACTTCTTCCTGATTTCCGGTCTCTTCCTGCACCGCTCGATCTTCGGATCGGCCGCGTCCTATTTCGACCGCAAGGTCCTGCACTTTGCCTATTTCTACGTCCTTTGGCTCGCCATCCAGACCGTCGCCTTCGACGGCAACCTCCTGCTCAGCAACCCGCTCGCCCTTGTCGGCATCTATCTCAAGGGCCTGGTCGTGCCGGCCAGCAGCCTCTGGTTCATCCACGAACTGATCGTTTTCTACGTGATCACCCGGTTGCTGCGGAACGTGCCGGTACACCGGGTTTTCCTCGCTGCAGCCTTCCTGCAGGTGATGCACTCGGCGGGCCTCGTCAACACCGGCTGGTCAGTCACCAACCGGGTCGCCGAGTGGTATGTCTTCTTCTTCGCCGGCTATGCCTATTCGCCGATGGTCTTCCAGTTCGCCCGCGCCGTGTCCGCGCGTGGCCGCGAACTGGCCAGCATCTTCCTCGTCTGGTTCTGCGCACATACCGGATTCGTCCTGCTCGGCGCCGGTTCCCTGCCCTTCGTGTCGCTGCTGCTCGGCCTCTGCGGCGCGCTCGCCATCGTCGCGGTCGGGGTCAAGCTGATGGACTGGAACACCGGCCGCGTCTTCGCCTATGCCGGGCGCAATTCCATCGTCATCTATCTCAGTTTCTTCATCCCGATGAAGATCACCCAGAAAGTGCTCGCCGCGACCGGACTGATCCCGGATATCGGCACCGCCACGCTGGTGATCACGCTGGTCGGCGTCGGCGTCCCGCTGGTCTTCCACCATTTCGTCAAGGGCACGCCGCTCAACGCGCTCTATGTCCGTCCACAGATGTTCCGGATGAAATCCGGCCCGTCCTCGCGGCGCGGATCGCTCCTGTCGCCTCCGCCGGTGACACCCTGACCGTCACGCCCTGAGGCGCTGGCGCCTCAACGGGTCCGGTGCCACACCATCAGCGGGTCGAAGGCACCGGTCTCGGCGGCCTTCTGCAATTGCGCGATCTGTTCCGACACCGGGTTGAGCCCGGCAACGTCCGGCCGCGCGCCATACAGCGCCTGGTCGAGACGGCAGATCTGTTCGAACAGTGCTTCCGACCGGCCGACCAGTTCGAGGAAGCGCGGCGGCAAGCCCCTGCCGGCCTGCTCGCGGATATCCAGCGGCGGCTCGT
>JBGSKI010000107.1:0-2308 GCA_041741315.1 Hyphomonas sp.
TCGGCAGGCTGGCCTGCTGGATGATCTCACCCTCGTCGACCCCGGAACTGACCCAGTGCACCGTCGCGCCGGCCTCGGCGTCGCCCGCGTCGAGCGCGCGCTGGTGGGTGTCGAGGCCCTTGTATTTCGGCAGCAGGGACGGGTGGATGTTGATCATCCGGCCGGCCCATTTGCCGACGAACCAGGGCGTCAGCACGCGCATGAAACCGGCGAGCGCAATGATCTCTGTGCCGGCGACGGTAAGTGCGCCATCCATGGCGCGTTCAAAGGCTTCGCGGTCCTTTCCGAACACCGTGTGATCAATGGCGGCGGTTGGGACACCAGCGGCCGCGGCAGTTTCGAGGCCCTTGGCGTCCGGCCGGTTCGAGGCGACCAGCACGGCTTCGGCAGGATAGGCCGGGTCGGCGGCGGCGCGCAGCAGGGCCTCCATGTTGGAGCCGCGTCCGGAAATCAGGATCGCCAGTTTCAGCCTCGTCATGCGGGAACGAGGTCGCCGATGATGACCGGGGTCTCGCCGGCGTCGCGCAGGTTGGCGAGCAACGCTTCCGCGTCAGTGGCGGCGACGGCGAAGACCATGCCGATGCCCATGTTGAACGTCCGGTGCATCTCGTCGCCGGTGACATTGCCGGCCTGCTGCAGCCACTGGAACACCGGCGGCGGGGTCCAGGCCGTGCGGTCGATCCGGGGGGCAAGATGGTCCGGGCACATGCGGGGCGTATTCTCGGTCAGGCCGCCGCCGGTAATGTGGGCGAGACCCTTGACGAGGCCGGTGCGGATCAGCGGCAGGGTGACAGGGGCGTAGAGGCGCGTCGGCGTCAGCAGGGCGCGGCCGAGCGTGCCCTCCGAGAAGGGCGAGGGGGCCTCGTAGGACAGGCCCTCGCGCGTGACGATGCGGCGGATCAGGGAATAGCCGTTCGAGTGCGGTCCGGAGGAGGCGATGCCGATCAGCACGTCCCCGGCCACCATGTCGCCCATCCGGGGCAGGACCCTGTCGCGGTCGACGGCGCCGACCACGAAGCCGGCAAGGTCGTAGTGGCCGGGCGGGTACATGCCGGGCATCTCTGCCGTCTCCCCCCCCACAAGTGCGCATCCGGACAGACGGCATCCGGCCGCAATGCCACTGATGACGGCCTCAGCCATGCCAACTTCAAGCATCCCAGTCGCAAAATAATCGAGGAAGAACAGCGGTTCTGCCCCCTGGGCCAGGACGTCATTGGCGCACATGGCGACGAGGTCGATGCCGACCGTGTCATGGATTCCGGTGTCGAAGGCAAGCATCAGCTTGGTGCCGACGCCATCCGTGCCGGAGACCAGGATCGGGTCGGAATATCCGGATTTCTTCAAATCAAACAAGGCGCCGAAGCCGCCAAGGCCGCCCATCACGCCGGCGCGGGTGGTGGCCTTGGCCATCGGGCCAATGGCGTCAACGAGGCGCTCGCCTGCCTCAATATCGACACCAGCATCGCGGTAAGACAGGGACGGTTTGGACGGGTCGCTCATGATGCCTCGCGCGTTAGCATGCGGAATTCCACTAAGCCAGTGCCGCTCGCGGTTCCAGCCCCGGGCCGGACTTGCTAGAAGAACCTGAACCGAGGAGGTCGTTGACCATGATTCGCCAGTTTATTGCCTCCGGCCTTGTGCTTCTCGCGCTGGCTTTGCCCGCTGCGGCAGATACCCGTGAAGTCTACACGATCCCGAATCTCGAAGTCGATCAGAGTTCCGACAGCGTCATCGCGGCACGGGAGGCGGCAATGTCGACGGCCCGCACGCGGGGCGCGCAGATCCTGATCAACAAGATCACCCTGGCCGAGGACCGCGCCAATGCTGGCGGCATTCCGATTTCGCCGGACCTGGCCGAACGGCTGTCAGCCGCCGTGGACGTGCAGGAAGAGACGGCCGGTGCGGGACGCTACAAGGGCGTGCTGACGGTGGTTTATAATCCCCGCATGGTCCGCGCGCACCTGGAATCGCTGAAAGTGCCCTATGTCGACACGCAGGCCCCGCTCAGCCTGATGGTGCCGCTGGCTTCGTCCTATGAGATGACCGAGGCTTGGCGCCAGGTATTGGGCGATGGCAACATCAATGCGCTTGCCCCCTATGTGACATCGAATTCGCCCGGTTACACCGCCTTCAGCGACTGGTCGGCCCTGTCGGCGGAAGCGACCAGCCAGCGGGCGCGCAGGGGCATCCTTGCGGACCTGCAGGGCCGCGATGGGGCATGGCGCGTGCAATTATCGGTCGTTACGGCGGCAGGATCGGAATCGCTTGGGGCAACGCCGCCGCAACCTTCGCTGCTCGATGCGGCGGT
>JBGSKI010000108.1:0-4457 GCA_041741315.1 Hyphomonas sp.
CGGGCGGGGCCGCGCAGGCGGACAGTTCGAAGAAGCTGATGGCAAAAGCCGCCATAAAGGCGGAGGTGCGAATGCGGCGGCCTAGCATGTCCCGTCTCCCTTGCGGGGCGACTGTACGAGCGGACGAACCGGCTCGCAACCGGGCATCGACGAGTTGGCGGATCAGCGCCTTCCAGTGGGCCGGAAGGGCTGGTAGGAGAGGGGCATGTGTGGCCGCTTCTTCCGTCATGGCGTGACCTGGGCCGAGTATCACGCCGCCCTCAGCATCATCCGGCCGGACCGGGTGGAAGCACCCGAGCCCGCCTATAATATCGCACCGACCCAGTACGTGCCGATCATCCGGCCGGCGCCGGAAGGGGAGGACGTTCCGGCCGGAGCGCTGCAGATGGCGCCGGCCATGTGGGGCCTGGTGCCGGGCTGGTGGAAGAAGCCCCTGAAAGAGAAGAAATTCTCGACCTTCAATGCCCGAGCCGACGGGCTGGACGAGTCCAGCACGTTTCGCGGATCGTTCCGGCACCGGCGGTGCCTTGTGCCCGCGAGCGGCTTCTATGAATGGACCGGCCCGGACAAGAAGCGCACGCCGTTTGCCATCGGCCTGCGCAACCGGCGCTGGTTCTGCTTTGCCGGCCTGTGGGACCGGGCGATGATCGACGGATCGGAGATCGACAGTTTCACCATCGTCACGACGTCGCCCAATGAGCTGATGGCGACGCTGCACACGCGGATGCCGGTGATCCTGCACCCGCAGGACTATGGCCGCTGGATGGACACGAGCCACAGGGACGTCGGGGACCTGTTCGACCCGTTCCCCACCGAAGACATGCATGCCTGGCCCGTCGGACCGGCGGTCGGCAATGTCCGCAATCAGGGCCCGGAACTAGCGGCCGAAGCCTAGCTGGTTTTCTTCCAGGCGACCGAATAGAGGTCGAAGCGGCGATCTTTCAGGTTCTGCACCGCGCCGGACTGGCGGGCGGTGATCAGGTCCGACAGGGAGAGATCGGCGAGCGCAATGGTTTCCGTGTTCGGGGCGGTGTCGGCCGCCACACCGTCGCGCGAGAAGGGAAAGTCGGACGGCGTGAGAATGCAGCTCTCGGCATAGTGGATGTCCATGTTCTCGACGTTCGGCAGATTGCCGACGACGCCCGACATCACGACATAGCACTGGTTCTCGACTGCGCGGGCATGGCAGCAATACCGTACACGGAGGTATCCGCGGCGCTCGTCGGTGCAGAAGGGGACGAACAGGAGCAGGGCGCCCTGGTCTGCGAGGTGGCGGCCAAGTTCCGGGAATTCGGAATCGTAGCAGATCATCACGCCGATGGGCCCGCAATCGGTTTGGATGACATTGGCGCCCTGACCGCCCTTGATGTTCCACCAGCGGCGCTCCGACGGGGTCGGGTGCAGCTTCTGCTGGGTGTGGACCGAACCGTCCCGCAGGAACACATAGGAGATGTTGAGAATGTCGCCATTTGGCATCTTGCTCGGATGCGTGCCGCCGATGATGTTGATATTGTAGGAGACGGCGAGGCGTTCCATGAAAGCGACGAAACGCGGCGTATATTCGGAAATCTTCTCGATGGCATCGACCGGTGGCAGCGGCTTTTCCTCAAGCGAAAGGAGCTGCAGCGTGAACAGTTCCGGGAACACGACGAAATCCGACCGGTAGTCGGAGGCAATGTCGGTGAAATATTCGACCTGCGTCTCGAACTCGTCAATCGTCTGGATGCGGCGCATCTGGAACTGGACGGTTGCGACGCGCACGCGCTCGGGAAGCGAGGTATCGCCGAGGCTGGGTTTCGCCTTGATGGCTTGCTGTGCCAGCGGGTTTTCCCAGATCATGTGGGTCGCATAGTCTTTCGAGTGTGCGTCGCCGGGAAGGTAATTGGACAGGACGCCAATCGGCTTGAAACCCTGGTGCAGCTGGAAGGTTAGGACCGGGTCCTTGATTTTCGCGCCGACGACTGCGTCGACATAATCCTGCGGGTTCGGGTATTCCTTCATCCGGCGCGCATAGCCCGGGATGCGCCCGCCGAACACGATGCCTTTCAACTCCAGCCATTGGCAGAGATCCTGCCGTACACGGTAGAAGCGCTGGCCGATGCGCAGGCGCCGGTAGTCGGGATGGACCAGGACATCCATGCCGTACAGCATGTCCCCCTCGGGGTCGTGCCGGGCAGCATAGCCGACGCCGGTGATTTCATCCCAGGTGTGCCTGGCGCGTGCGATCTCGCTGGCGATCATGAAGGTCGCGCAATGGCCGACCACGACGCCTTCATATTCCGCAATGAACTGGCCGTCCGGAAAGCGGTTGATGTGGCCGATGATCTGGCCATTCGAGTACCCCATGCCCGTGCCGTACACGCGCTCGGACAGGGCGACGATGGCGGTTACATCGCGCAATTCGGCGTTGCGGACGATCAGTTTTGCTTGCGTATTTGTCATGCCGGGGATGTGAGGCCGAACGTGTCTGGCGTCAATGCGGCAGGCGCAAGCTGGCGCGCAGGCCGCCGAGCGGGCTGTCGGAGAGGCGCAGGTCACCGCCATGGGCCCGGGCGGTGTCGCGGGCGAGGGTCAGGCCCAGTCCCGTTCCGGGCAGGTTCTGTGTGCGGGCCGATTCCAGCCGCATGAAAGGCCGGAAGGCATCTTCGCGCTGGTCCTTCGGAATCCCCGGCCCGTCATCATCGACATGCAGGTCGACGGCGCGTGGGCCATCAACGATCTGGATACGTACATCCTTGCCATAGGCCGCGGCGTTGGACACGAGGTTCGCGATCGCGCGTTTCAGCGCGAGGCGCCGGCCGTTGATCGGGACACGCTCCGGCCCGGTGACGGTAATGTCTGCGCCCGCTCCGGCAACGACATCGCGCACCAGACCGGCAAGATCGAATTTTGCCGGTTCGTCGCCGTCCTCTCCGCGCGCGAAGGCGAGGTACTCGTCGAGCATCATGGCCATATCGTCGAGGTCGGACTGCATCGCGTCGATCTCGCTGGTCTTGTCCATCAGGGCCAGGGATAGTTTGAGGCGGGTCAGGGGCGTGCGCAGGTCGTGGCTGACGCCGGCCAGCATGGCGGTGCGCTGCTCGTTGAAGGCTGTCAGCCGGTTCTTCATGTCGAGGACTGCGCGGGCGGCGTCGCGCACTTCTGTAGCGCCGGATGGCCTGAAGTCCGGAACGTCCCGGCCGCGGCCAAACGATCGGGCTGCTTCAGACAGGCGCAGGATGGATTTTACCTGCTGGTTCAGAAAGCCGATGGCGAGGCCGATCATCGCCAGCGAAAACAGGATCACCCAGACCATGAAGAAATGCGCCGTGATGGTAACGGCGCGCTTGCGCTCGATCATCACCTCGGCGGTGCGTCCTGCAGCAGGGAAGCGGATGTGAATCATTGAATCGTTCGGGCTGAGTCCGACTCGGACCGGCACGCCGAGCCGGGTGCGCAATTCCTGGCGCAGGATCGAGCGGTACGAGAACGCTTCGAGGAAGTCAGGCTGTTCCGGGCCGGCATCCGGGGCGTCGCAGCTGAAGGTCAGGTCGAGGCGGGAGCCGATAATGTCGGCCGAAAACGGCGAGGTATCGCGGCGTTCGCAGGCCGACTGGACCATGCTGACATCCCGGGCAATCGACTGGCCGAGCTTGCGGTTCACTTCCGCGATATGGCTGCTGTAATAATACCAGGTCATCAGCGACAGGATCAGCACGACCGGTGCGACAACCATCAGCAGGCTGCGCGCGTAAAGGCCGTGTGGCGTGATATCCCGTAGACGGAGCATCGACAATCAGTCCGGCATCAGGCGGTAGCCGATGCCGCGCACGGTCTGCAGGTGGATCGGTTCTTTCGGGTTCGGTTCGATCTTGCGCCGCAGGCGCGTCACCTGGACGTCGATCGACCGCTCCATGCCGGCAGACGTGATATCTGCAAGTTCCTCGCGGCTGACCGGTTCACCGGCGCGGGTTGCAAGCGCGGACAGGAGGTGCAGTTCCGCCTCGGTGAGGCGGATGCGGTTTTCGCCCTCGCGCAACTCGCCGCGTGCGACATTGAACACCAGGCCCGACATTTCGACTTCTGCCGGCGGTTCCGATTTGAACGAGCGGCGCAGGATGGCAGCGCATCGCAGGGACAGTTCTTCCGGTTCGAAGGGCTTGGACAGATAGTCGTCGGCGCCCTTGCGCAGGCCCTCGATCCGGTCGGGCGGCTCGCTGCGGGCGGTCAGCAGCAGGACCGGCGTTTCGCGCGACTTTCCGGTCCGCATCGATGTCAGCAGCGATATGCCATCCTCGCCCGGCATCATGATGTCGAGCACAGCGAGGTCGAAGGCCATCGTGTCCATGAGACGCCGGGCCGACGCGGCATCGGCCGCCGCCGTCACACGGTATCCTTCGCGCGACAGGAAGCGTTTCAGCAGGTCGCGGATGCGGTCATCGTCGTCGACGAGCAGGATATGGGCCGGTTCGCTCATT
>JBGSKI010000109.1:0-2078 GCA_041741315.1 Hyphomonas sp.
AAGTCGAACGCTACTTCTGCAGGCTGAAGCACTTCAGGCGCGTCGCCACCAGGTTCGACAAGCTTGCGCGGAACTTCCTGGCAAGCGTCCTCCTTGCTTCAACACGCCTTTGGCTCAGAGATTATGAGTCCACAACCTAGCTTGCCGGCGCTTGGCAGGGCCCGGAGAAGCGTCTAGCTCTGGCACATGCCGCATACGCAGAAACTGCCTACCTACGAAGATGTTGTCGCCGCAAGCCGGCGGCTGGCCGGGTTCGTGCGCGAAACGCCGGTGCTGCGCCATGACGCGCTCGACGAGATTGCCGGGGCGCGACTGTTCATCAAGGCTGAATGCCTGCAGGAGACGGGCAGTTTCAAGATCCGTGGAGCGACCAACCGGCTGCGGCGGCTGACGCCGGCCCAGCGGCCGGCGGGCGTGGTGGCCTTTTCGTCGGGAAACCATGCGCAGGGGATCGCTCGCGCGGCGCGCCTGCTCGAAATTCCCGCCCTGATCGTGATGCCGTCGGACGCGCCGCAGGTGAAGATCGACGGGGTGAAAGCCGATGGCGGCGAGATCCATCTCTATGACCGCAACACCGAAAGCCGGGAGGAATTGTCAGAAGCCCTGGCGCGCGAGCGCGGCGCGGTCGTCGTGCCGAGCTATGACGACCGGGACATCATCACCGGGCAGGGCACGGCGGGGCTGGAATTTGCCCGGCAGCTGGACGCGCTCGGCGAGCCGGTGGATCATCTGGTCTGCTGCGCGGGCGGCGGCGGGCTGATCACCGGGATTGCGCTGGCGATGAAGGGCCTGTCGCCCGCTACGCGGATCTGGACGGCCGAGCCGGAAGGGCATGATGACTGGAAACGGTCGCTGGCGGGCGGCGCCATCGTTGCCAATGCGCCCGGCACGCGCTCGATCTGCGATGCGATCCTGACGCCCCAGCCGGGCAAGATCACGTTCGCGATTGGGCAGAAATTGCTGTCTGGCGGCTATGCCGTGACCGACGACCAGGTGCGCGAGGCGATGCGGCTGGCCTTCCGTTACCTGAAGATTGTCGTCGAGCCGGGCGGGGCGGCGGCGCTGGCGGTGAGCCTGTTTCGTCTGGACCCGGACATCAAGCGCCGGCGTGTCGGCGTGATCGTCTCGGGCGGCAATGTCGATGCCGGTATGTTTGCGGACATCCTGGCCGGAAAATGACAGCGATGCGCCGGGTCCGGAGCATTGGCCGGGCCGGGCGGTAACTCCGCGATCTCCATGAACTGTTCCGTAAACGGCGGAATTCGTTGAGGTATGGTTAATCGCCGCTTCCCCCGGCGGCGTGGATTTGCAAACCGGTCTTCAAGCGGTCTTACCATGTGCCTGCTTACCCTGCGATCTGGGCAATCCGCGCCAGAATGGCGCAAGGGGTAGGATATCGCATGAAGACGGGACCCATGATCAGCCTCGGCTTGTCGATCGTGCTGGGCGCAGGCGCAGTCTGGCTCGGCCGGTCGTACATGATGCCGGATGCAAATGCCGCGCCAAGCGTGGCCGCGGCCCCGGTGATGCAGATGACGAGCATCCTGGTCGCGGCGAGTGACATAGAGTCCGGCTCGCTGATCGACAAGGCCATGCTGAAGAGCGTGGACTGGCCGAAAGCGGCCCTGCCGGAAGGAGCGATCCTTGCCGATGCAGACTTTCCGCCCAAGGCCTATACGCGGGGCTACATGGCCGCCGGCGAACCGCTGCTCGCCGCCAAGCTGGACATGACCGGCGCCACGCTGACCCTGTCCGGCGCGATCAAGCCGGGCATGCGGGCCGTGGCGATCGTCGTCAAGAATGACACCGGCGTTGCCGGCTTCGTCCTTCCCGGCGACCGGGTCGACGTCAATGAATTCATACCGCGCGGCGCCGACGGAAACGAACTGGCGCGCGGATCGGAAGAGATGCGCTATTCCGGGAATGTAATTGCCCGGCCGGTGCTCAAGAATGTGACCGTGCTGGCCGTCGACCAATCGTTCGAGTCCGATCTCGAAGGGGCGCGCCCGTCGAACACGGTGACGCTGGAAGTGACGCCGGAAGGCGCGCTTGCCCTTGGCGCAGCGAGCCAGCGCGGC
>JBGSKI010000110.1:0-2168 GCA_041741315.1 Hyphomonas sp.
GTGCCGCTGGAACTGCGCCCGGATGCCGATGCGGTTGAGCAGGCCCAGACCGCCGCCCGGTTTGCCGAACGCGCCGCCGCCTGAGCGCAGGCCCGGCAATTGACGGCTTCCGGCTCAGCCCGCATGACTGCCGCCAATGCCCAGCCTCCGCCTTGCCACGTTCAATTGTGAAAACCTGATGATGCGGTGCGATTTCCGGCGCGCCGGCATTGCCGATGCGCGCGAGCGGCTGACCGAGGTCGACGATGCCCTCGTCGCCGCGCAGGTGGATTCCGCGTTCAATGTCCTCTCCGAGGACGACCGCACCCTGACCGCGCAGGCCCTCGCTGAAACCCGCGCCGAGGTCTGCGCCCTGCAGGAGATCGAGAACCTCGTCACGCTGACGGCGTTCGACACGCGCTACCTGTCGGAATATACCGGCGCGCCCTACGCCGAGCGCATCCTGCTGGAGGGCAATGACGAACGCGGCATCGATGTCGGGCTCCTGTCGCGCCTGCCGGTGACCTTCGTGCGCAGCCATGCCCGCGAGACCTATGGCACGCTCGGCATCGCCCCGCCGCGCCGCCTCAGCGTCAATGACTATGCCTTCCGCCGCGATTGCCTCGAAGTGGACATCGCGAAGGAGGGCAGGGTGCTGACCCTGTTCATCTGCCATTTCAAGTCCATGCATGGCGGGCGGGACGATACCCGCACCATCCGCGAGGCCGAGGCGCGCGCCGTCCGCCTGATCGTCGGCAGGCGGTTCGAACATCCGGCAAGGGAAGACTGGGTCATCCTTGGCGACTTCAATGACTATTGCGAAGTCGATGGCAAGCCGCTGCGCCGCAATGGCCTGCGTCCGCTGGTCGGTGACGGGTTTGCGATCGACCTTGCAAGCTATGCCGTGACGGATCCGTTCGACCGGTGGACGCACCATTATCCGGGGGATGGCACCTATGGCGCGCTCGACCACATGTTCCTGTCGCCGGCGCTGGCGGCGCGGAATCCTGATCCGGCGGTCCATGTGGTGCGCGGGGGAACGCCTTACCGCGCCGAGCGTTATGAGGGGTTCAGGTTCCCCGGCATCGGCTGGAACGAGCCGAAAGCATCCGACCATTGTCCCCTCGTCGCAGAACTCGAATTTGAAGGCCGGCCGGTTGCGGCCTAGTATTCCCCTGAAATCCATCCTGCCCTGCCGGAGGCCGATGCCTTGTCCCGTTTCGACAAACTGATTGAAACCGTTGATACCTACCAGGATCTGGCGGCGGAGAACTATAACCGGATCCGCAGCCTCGCCGAGGAGATGCGCGGCGGTCTCTGCGACTATATCGGGGCCAGCGACGGCATCTGCGTCCAGCTGGTGCCCCCGGCCGGGCCGTTCGAGCCCCGGGCCCATGGCGACGCTGCCTTTTCCATCCCGCCGCGCGGCTTCCGGCCGCTCGGCCCTGTCTCATTCGGCCTCGCCGTGCGCGTATCGAAGGCCAATGACTGGCTGCGGATCGGCCTCGAATGCCGCAAGGTGGGCGATGCCTTCGTCGTGCAGATCGAGAGCGGTGCCGAATACGAGTTCCGCCTGCCGCTCACGCCGGAGGCCCAGGCGCCGTTCTACGAGCATGTCTATTCGCACATCCTGACCTGGTTCAGCGAAGAGATCGACCGCTACAGGAATGGCGAGTATGGCAAGCGGGAAATCGGATTCGACTTCGCAGATGACATGCAGACGCATGAAGTCTAGATTTTCCAAGGCCCTGCGGGGCCCGGCTGCAATTGGGGCCTGAATGTACGGAATGGATCTCGTCCTCGCGGGTTCGGGCTCCAGCGAGCTGATTTTCGCGTGCGCCCTGATCGGAGCGCTCGGAATCGGCGCGCAATGGCTCGCCTGGCGCCTGCAGGCGCCGGCCATCGTGCTGATGGCCCTGGCAGGCCTCGCCGTCGGCCCGCTCTGGTCGGTGATCTTCGGAGAGCCCCTGCTCAATCCCCAGCGCGTGTTCGACGGCGGCGGGCATGAGCTGATGCGGCCCATGGTGTCGCTGGCGGTGGCGGTGATCCTGTTCGAGGGCGGCCTCGTCCTGAAATTCGAGAACCTGCGCGATGCCGGCGCGGCCGTGCGGCGGATGGTGTTCATCGGCGGGCCGCTGGCCTGGCTGCTCGGATCGCTCACCGCGCGCTATGTGGCCGGGCTCGACTGG
>JBGSKI010000111.1:0-34864 GCA_041741315.1 Hyphomonas sp.
TGGCGGCCTGCTCCTGATGGAACTGGAGGTGATCGAGCCGTATCTCTATCCGGTGGAGGGTCCGGAGCTTGGGGAGCGGATGGCGGCGGGTGTGGTGCGGCGGCTCGCGCTCTAGAGCCTGCCCTGGACCTGAGTTACCTGCGTCACCCTCGATGGCCGAACACCATCGAGGGTGACGCGACAAACGAGATCGCGCATCACGTCACCTTCCGAGGCGATTTCGGCCCCAACTTCCCCACCGTCGCCGGGTCCGGCGTTTTCGGTCTGTACGCACACAGATCACGTATCGCGCACTGCCAGCATTCCGGCGTGCGGGCCTTGCACACATAACGCCCGTGCAGGATCAGCCAGTGATGCGCGCCCTTCTTGAAGGCCGGCGGCGTAATGCGTTCGAGGCCGGCTTCGACCTGGTCGGGATTGTTGCCGGGGGCGAGGCCGGTGCGGTTCGAGACGCGGAAGATGTGCGTGTCCACGGCGATGGTCGGCTCGCCAAAGGCTTCGTTGAGGACGACATTGGCGGTCTTGCGCCCGACACCGGGCAGCGTCACCAGTTCCTCGCTTGTGCGGGGCACCTCGCCGCCGAACGTGTCGAGGATGCGGGCGCTGAGCGCGATGACGTTCTTCGCCTTGTTGCGCCAGAGGCCGATGGTCTTGATGTGGGCGGCGACGCCCGCCTCGCCGAGCGCCAGCATCTTCTCTGGCGTGTCGGCCACAGCGAACAGCTTCTTCGTGGCCTTGTTGACGCCGACATCCGTGGCCTGCGCGGAGAGGGCGACCGCGACGACCAGCGTAAACGGGTTGACGAAGTCGAGCTCCGTGCGCGGGTCCGGACGGTCTTCGGCCAGCGCCGCAAACAGGTCTGCGGCCTTCGCCCGGGTGAATTTCGATTTCGGTACCTTCGCCATGGGGTGAGGCATAGAGCGCCCTTTTTCCGGCGCAAGGGCGTGCTAGGTCCATTCTGTTATGGAAGCCGCCGAAATCATCTATCTCGACGCCGTGCTGACGCCCAACCGGTCGCTCAGCGAGCGGGGCTTTGCGATTGCCATGGCGATCGTGGCGGTGGTGTTCTTCCTCACCGGGCTGATGTTCTGGTCTATGGGCGCCCTGCCCGTGCTGGGCTTTTTCGGGCTCGACATGGTGGCCCTGTGGTTCGCTTTCCGCCTGTCCTTCCGTCAGCAGCGCGAGCAGACACGGGTGATCGTGACGGCCCGTACCCTTCGGATGGAGCACCGCGATGCAAAGGGACGCGAGAAACAGGCCGAGCTGCCGGCCGCGTTTGTCAGGGTCGAGCTGGACGAGCCGCTGACGTCTGCCAGCTGGCTGCGGATCGAACACGGCAAGACAGCCTTCGTGATCGCGCGGTTCCTGACGCCGGCGGAGCGCAAGAGCTTTGCGACAGCCCTGCGCAAGGCCCTGATCGCCGCCCGGAGCGAGCGGCTGCCGGCCTGACGGACCCTGTCTCCCAAAAAAGTGACGCATGCGTCATGGTTTTTTGAAATCAGGTGTGCTAAATAATATCCAGACTGTTCAATTGCCCCGAAGACGGGCTGAAACCGGAGGATCCTACATGGCAGCCGATACTTTCTCCTTCGAGAACCACCCCGCCCTCGAGCGGCCGAAAGTGACCCCCCGTGAGCCGATGCATCCGGGCTACGCGGAAACCTACGGCCCCGTGAAGCCAGCCTCCGAACTGGATCTTGAAACCCTCGACGTGGTCGATCCGGAAGTCTGGCGCCAGGGCAAGTTCTGGGACCGCCTGGAACGGCTGCGCAAGGAAGACCCCGTCCACTTCACTCCGGACAGTTTCGTCGGCCCCTACTGGTCGGTCACCCTCTACGAAGACATCATGGCGGTCGATACCGACCACAAGCGCTTCTCCTCCTCCTGGGAATATGGCGGCATCACCCTCGGGCCGCCGCTGGAAGACTTCGAGATGCCGATGTTCATCGCCATGGACGAGCCGCGCCATTCCGAACAGCGCAAGACCGTGCAGCCGGCTGTCGCGCCAAACATGCTGAAGGATTACGAGCCGCTGATCCGCTCGCGGACGCAGGGCCTGCTCGATTCCCTGCCGGTCGGCGAACCGTTCGACTGGGTCGACCGGGTGTCGATCGAACTGACCACGATGATGTTGGCGACGCTGTTCGACTATCCGTTCGAGCGCCGGCGCGACCTGACCCGTTGGTCGGATATCGCGACCAACATGAACAATCCCGACATTTGCCCCGGCGGCGAGGTGCAGTGGAAACAGGAAATGCTGGAATGCCTGACCACGTTCATGGGCCTGTTCCAGGAACGCCAGGCAGCGCCTGAAAAGAACGACCTGATCAGCCTGCTCGCCCATGGTGAGAAGACCCGCAACATGACGCCGATGGAATTGCTGGGCAACGTCATCCTGCTGATCGTCGGCGGCAACGACACGACGCGCAACACGATGACCGCCTCGGTTTACGCCCTGAACAAGTTCCCGGAACAGTATGCGAAGCTGAAAGCCGATCCGTCCCTGATCCCGAACATGGTATCCGAGACGATCCGCTGGCAGACGCCTCTCGCATTCATGCGCCGCACAGCCCTTGAAGACGTGGAAATGCACGGCAAGACCATCAAGAAAGGTGACCAAGTCGCTATGTGGTACGTGTCGGGCAACCGGGACGAACGTTTCTGGGATCGCCCCAACGACTATATCATCGATCGCGAAAATGCCCGCCGCCACATCTCGTTCGGCTTCGGCATCCACCGGTGCGTCGGCAACCGCCTCGCCGAGCTGCAATTGCAGATTCTGTGGCAGGAAATCATGGAGCGTTTCGGGCATGTCGAAGTGCTGGCCGAGCCCTCGCTGACCTCCGGCGCCTTCGTCAAGGGCTACACCTGGATGCCCGTGGTGCTGCACCCGAAATAAGCCTGTTGGCTGCCCCGGCGCGAACCCTCTAAACCTCCCGTCACACTCTGACGGGAGGTTTTTTCATGGATGTTTGCAAGGCAGTTGCGCAGCGGATTTCGACCCGGGCATTCCTGCCCGATGCACTCCTGGAACAGGACGTCCGGCAATGGCTGATGGATGCGCAACGGGCACCCTCGGGAGGCAATACCCAGCCGTGGCGCACGATTGTCGTCACGGGTTCGGCGAAGGACGCTGTCATCTCAATGGCGGCCCCGATCCTCGCCGCCAGTCCGGCCGGCCAGCCGACGGACCGCCCGATCTATCCCAAGGACCTCTGGGAACCCTATGAATCCCGCCGCCGCCGGGTTGGTGAGATGATGTACGAAGTCCTGGGCATCCCCCGCGAGAACCGGGCCGGGCGCCTTGCATGGTTCGCCAACAATTTCCGCTTCTTCGGGGCACCTGTTGCGGCCTTCATCGTGATCGACGAGCGTATGGGACACGGCCAGTGGGGACATACCGGCATGTACCTGCAGACACTGGCGCTGCTCGCCGAAGAGCGCGGTTGGGGTACGTGCATGCAGGAATGCTGGGGCGTGCTGCGCCCGGCGCTGAAGGAGCATTTCGGCCTCGCCCCGACAGAAATGATCTGGTGCGGAATGGCCGTCGGCAAGCCCGATCCGGCCCACCCGGTCAACTCGCTCCGCGCCGAACGCGCCGATATCGACGAGATCGCCGAACTCCACGGTTTCTAGATTTGGCCGCAATATCGCCTGAACCGGGTGGTCCTCTGCTACGATGTTCACGCGCAGATCAGTCCTTGTCGGAACGCTCGCCCTGCCCCTGGCGCCCGTCCGCCTCGGCTGGAACAGCCTGCCCTTCGCGACCCGCCTCTCCCATGCTGCGCGCCAGCAGATCGGTGTCACCCGCACCTATGACCCTGCCTATACGCGGCTCGACTATCCGATGGGTGACGTCGACCGCTCGGCGGGCGTTTGCACAGATGTGGTCATCCGGGCCTACAGGGATGCGTTCGATGTCGATCTGCAGGCGCGCATTCATACTGACATGGTGTCGTCCTTCGCGTCGTATCCGGCGATCTGGGGTCTCACCCGCCCCGACTCGAACATCGACCACCGCCGCGTCCCGAACATCGAACGGTTCCTCGAGCGTGGAGGGTATGACCTGGCGGTTCCGGCAACCGTATCAGACTGGCAGGCCGGTGACCTGATCACATTCCGGGTCGGCGGGCGCCTGCCCCATATCGGCATCATTTCCGACCGGATCTCGGCCAGCGGCCGCCCCTGCGTCATCCACAATATCGGTCTCGGCACGCAGGAAGAAGACGTGCTCGGCCAGTACCCGGACGAGCGCCGTTTCCGCTACGACGTCACTGCGTAAGGATCAGGACTCATCGTCCCACTCGCTCATCGGCTGTTCCGGCACGCGCTCCTCGCGAGACATCCGGACCACCGCAGCCTTGATCGTGTCCCGGTCGAACACGTCATCATCCTGCGATGCGAGAACGGGCGCGCGCGTGTACGAAAACACGCTGACTTCGCCCTCATCGCCTTCGCTGTCCTCTTCAGAGTCAGATATCTCTTCCGGCGGCGCATCAGCATCCACTTCGGCCGGGCCTGCATCCGTGACGACCTCTTCGTCCATAAAGTCAGTCACGAAATCCTCGGCCTCCTGTTCATCGCGTTCCGAGGCAACCAGCCCTTCTTCCTCGCTCAGCGCTTCCTCGTCCGGCATCTGGAACCCGGCAGGAATCACATCCGACAACAGGCCTTCCGCTTCGAGGTCGGCCTTGCCCGGCAACGTATCGAGGCTCTCAAGGCCGAAATGCTCAAGGAACTGGTCCGTGGTGCCATAGGTCAGCGGCTGGCCCGGCGTCTTGCGGCGGCCGCGAATCTTGATCCAGCCGGTTTCCATCAACGTGTCGAGCACGGTCTTGGACACCGCAACGCCGCGAACAGCTTCAATTTCTGCCCGCGTCACCGGCTGCCCATAGGCAACAATTGCCAGCGTTTCGAGCGCGGCCTGGCTCAGCCTCTTCTGCACCTGGCGCTCTTCCACGAAGAGATAGGACAGGTCCTGCGCCGTCTGGAAACGCCACTTGCCGGCCACTTCCACAAGGTTGACGCCCCGGTTGGCATACACCGCCCGCAACGCCATCAGCACTTCCGCCGGCTCGACGCCCTGCGGCAAGGCCTCGGCGATCTGGGTAGCCGACAAGGGCTGCCCCGCAGCAAACAGGATGGCCTCGGCCCGGCGCACGCCGTCAGCCAGCGCAGACTGCGCATCCGAATTCAGTGCCTCTTCGGAACGGCGGAAGGCCAGCGCCAGCTGGGCAACGGCGCTCGGTCTCATGGCCGGGGTGTCATCTTCAATCATCAATTTCTCAAGCAGTTGCATGGCTTCCCCCTTCAGGGCGGCTCTGCGCGTTACGCAGGTAAAGTGGCGCAAAATGGGCATCCTGGCGAACGTCAACTTCACCATCCCGCACCAGCTCAAGGGCGGCGGAGAAGACGCTGGCAGTGACCGAGCGTGGCGGAAGGTCCGGATCGACGTCAGTCATTGTGTTGCGGATATCGTCGAGCGAGGCCCATTGCGTCAGCTGGGCCCGCAGCGCACGCAGGGTCGTCCGGGCGAGTTCGAGCGGCAGGACGAACTGCTGCTCGATGACGTGCGGCTTTTCCTTTTCGCGCCGGTCGCGGATCGTTCCGAACGCCTGCGTCAGTTCATACAGCCTGGCATTCCATTCGGTGTGGCGCACCACACGCGGCTGTTCGGGCAGGCCTCGCAGGAAAATCACATTGTTGAGGATCGGCCCGGCCTCCAATTCGTCGACTGCCTGCCGCATGGCGTCCAGACGTTTCAGGCGGAAGGCAAGGCGTGCCGCCATTTCTTCGCCGCTTGGCTCGTCTTCATGCACGGCTTCCGCCTTGGGCAGCAGCAGGCGGGACTTCATGTAGGTCAGCCACGACGCCATCAGGAGGTAGTCGGCCGCAAGATCCATCCGGCGGTTCCGAGCGTCCTGGATGAAAGCGAGGTACTGTTCGGCCAGTTTCAGCATCGGCAGGTGCAACAGGTTCACCTTCTGGCGCCGCGCCAACTCCAGCAACAGGTGCAGTGGCCCTTCATAGCCATCGACATCCACCGTGAAGATGTCGGCAAGGTCGGCATCCTCGACGTCCGAGGACAGGGTTTCCATGGAGATCGCTTCGGCGCTCATGCGACACCCTTCAATTGCGGAAACATGTCCGTAAAGCGCTGCCAGCCTTCGGCAAGGTCGAAGTCTTCGGCAAGGTTGGACCAGGCTTCGGCGTCCTCTGCCCGCTCCCGCGACCGTCCGGACAGCACGGGCGCACATTCGGCGACCTCTGCCATCTCTGCCAGGATCGCATTCGGATCCTTCAGAAAACCGGAACAATGCAACAGCACGTCGCAACCGGCGGCAATCGCCGCCCGCCCCCGCTCGCTCAGGCTCCCGCCCAGCGCATTCATCCCCAGATCGTCCGTCATCAGCAGGCCATCAAACCCGATTCGGCCCCGGATGATCTGCCCGATCACCGTTTTTGACACGGTCGCCGCTACACCTGGATCGAGCGCCTCGTAGGAGATATGAGCGGTCATCGCCATCGGAGCGTCCGCCAAACGGGCGAAGACATCGAAATCTGTCTCCAGTTCCAATTCTGATGCCGTCACGCGCGGCAGCTCGGCATGGGTATCGGCCATGGAACGGCCATGCCCGGGAATGTGCTTGATCACGCCCGCCACACCGCCCGCTTTCATCCCCAGAAGCGCCGCCTTGGCCAGATCGCCTGCCGCGTCCGGACGCGTTCCGAACGCGCGGTCTCCGATCACGTCATGCGCGCCTGCGGCAGGCAGGTCGAGCACTGGCGCACAATTGGCGTGGATCCCGAGCGCGGAGAGTTCTGCGGCGATCAGCCGGAACCCGAGCCAGGCGGCTTGTCGCCCGGCGTCAGGGTCTAAGGCATACAGGTCGGCATAGGCTTTCGCGGCAGGAAACACCGGCCATTGCGGCGCCTTCAGGCGCGCGACGCGGCCGCCTTCCTGATCGATGAAAATCAGGCAGTCGCGCCCCAACGCATCCCAGATCGTTCCGACCAGGCGGCGCACCTGTTCCGGCGTGACGCAGGACCGGCCCATCAGGATCACGCCCCAAGGTTGAACCGCGCTGAACAGCTCCGTCTCTGCCGGCGTCAGAACCGGTCCGGACACGCTCAGTATGCAGGCCCTAGCCACTATCCAGACACCACGATGCAATTGTCGCCGGTGGCCTTCAGCGCATCGCAGAAAGCCGATGCCTCGGATTTTTCGTTAAAGGCCCCGATGCGCAAGCGGTAAAACACACCCTTGGCACCGAGATCGGCACGCTGGATGCGCTTGCCGGCGCCGCGATAGAGATCGGGATTGCCTTGCGAAGCCTTCTTCCAGGCCGACTCGGCAGCTTCTTCCGAGCGGAAAGCCGCCACCTGCACGAGAAATTCGCCGTCTTCGCTGAAAGCAAACTGCGTATCCGGCTCCGGCGGGCGTGGAACGGGGGTGACACGCGGCATCGGTACCGGCGTCACGGAGGACATTTCCACAAGATCTTGGTCGTCCGCATCCGGCTTGCCGAGATCGGCGAGTGCCTTGACCTGGTCCGCTACCGCGTTCGGCATGCCGTTTTCCGGGTCCGAATCCAATGCAAGGCCCGGTCGGAGTTCTATCGGCGGGCCGCCCTGCAGCACGTCGCCAGACGTGTCTTCGGCGACCTCGACAGCCAGATCGGCATCATCGCGGTCGGAGGCATCCATCTGGTCATAGAATCGTTTTTCCGTATCCCGTACAGTTGTGCCGCCCCGTTCGTCCGGCAGGCGTTTGTACGGTTGCGAATCGGCCAGCACGCTTGGGATCGCCCCGCCGGACGAACGAACGCCCTGCCGGTACGTGTTCCAGACGACCGCTCCGAATACGAGCAGCACGCCAATGGCAAGCGCCAGTATCAAAGGGCCCCGGGCCGATTCCTCTTCCCGTATCTCGAAACCCCGATAGTCGTCATCGAAGGGGGCGTATTCGGTGCGAGCACCTCTTTCGCGAGCCATGGCAAAATCCTTCAGACCAATTGCTTGGGTTAATTTTACGGCACGCAATCTTAACGGCAGTTAAAGATCGGCCCGCCGGAACGCTGGTTCAGGGCGGCTTGACCAATTGTCATGGGCAATCCGGCCCGCAGGTCAGCCCATCGTGCCGAGGTCGCAGAGGCGCCGGTGCTCGTCGATCGCGAAGCCGTCCGTCATGCCTGCGATATAGTCGCAGACGATGCGGGCGCGCCTGGCATCCCGAACCTGCGAAGCGTCGTTGCGCCAGGGCGGTGGCAGGGTTTCCGGCTCCTGCATGAAGGTCTCGAACAGTTCGGCGAGGATGCGTTTGGCCTTGCTGCGCATCCGGTTGACCTTGTGGTGCTTGTACATCCGCTCGAACAGGAAGGCCCTCAGGGCGCGCTGCCGAGACATCAGTTCGTCGCTGAACGCCACAATCGGCTCCGGCAGGGCCCGGACCTCCGCAGCGCTCTTCGGGTGGTGCAGCTTGATCCGCCCGCGGGTTTCCGACAGCAGGTCATCGATCCAGATACCGATCAGGCGGCGCACCGCCTCATACGTCACCATCCGGTCGCTAAGCTGGGGATATTCAATCCTGACACCCCTGAACACGTCGCCAACGACTGGCAGTTCGAGCAGGTCGGCGATAGTGAACAGACCGGCGGCAATCCCGTCGTCAATGTCATGATTATTGTAGGCAATATCGTCGGCCAAAGCGGCAACCTGAGCCTCCGGACCCGCAAACTGGTCGAGTTCAAGGTCCGCGATGTGCGGAAATTCCCGAAACGCCGCCGGCAGGCTGCTGATCTGCGTGTCCGGACCGATCAGCGGCCCATTGTGCTTTACCAGGCCTTCCAGCGTCTCCCAGGTCAGGTTCAACCCGTCGAAATTGGGATAGCGCACTTCCAGGCGCGTCACGATCCTGAGCGTCTGTGCGTTATGGTCGAAGCCGTCCGACCCTTCCATACTGGCATCCAGTTGGTCCTCCCCGGCATGCCCGAAGGGGGGATGTCCGAGATCGTGTGCCAATGCCAGCGCTTCAGCGAGATCCTCATCCAGCCCGAGCGTCCGCGCGATGCTGCGGGCAATCTGCGCAACCTCCAATGAATGCGTCAGGCGCGTACGGAAATGATCGCCCTCATGGGCCACGAAAACCTGGGTTTTCTGCTTCAACCGGCGGAAAGCCGTCGAATGGATGATCCGGTCGCGGTCCCGCTGGAACGGCGTCCGCGTCGAAGATGGCGGCTCGTCATGGTAGCGGCCCCGGCTGTCTTCGTGTCGTGTTGCAAACACGGCTCTCTTTCCCATCGGATGTTTTGTACCTATCTAGGGGGCATGAACACGACAACTGCCCCGGATGTGACCCTGACCGCCTCGGCTGCCAAGCGCATTAATGCGATTCTGGCGAAACAGGACGGTGTTGAATACCTGCGCGTTTCTGTCGAAGGTGGTGGTTGCTCCGGCTTTTCCTACAAGTTCGACTTCGCGCCTGCACCCAATCCAGACGACATGGTGGTCGAACTCGACGGTGCCAGGGTGTTGATCGACGAGATGAGCCTCGAATTCCTGCGCGGCTCCCAGATCGACTTTTCGACCGACCTGATCGGTGCGGCCTTCAAGATCACGAATCCGAACGCCACCTCGGCCTGCGGGTGCGGAACCAGCTTCTCAGTCTGACGCCGGGTCACCCGTCGCCTCGCGGCGCCATCCACAATAAAGTTGGCCGCACAGGAGGATCCGATGTCCCAGGTGCGCCCGTATACCGTCCACGTTCCCGATTCAAAGCTTGCCGCCATCCGCGAGCGTATCGCCGCCTATCCGTGGTTCCCGGCCCCGTCCAACGAACAGGGCTTCGCTTATGGCATGTCGACGCCGGTCCTGCAGGACATCTGCAGCTACTGGCTCTCGGACTATGACTGGCGCGCCCAGGAAAAGCTGCTCAACGCCCATCCGAACTTCAAGGCTGAGATAGACGGTCTCGACATCCACTTCGTGCATGTCATTGGCGAAGCCGAAGGCACGCGCCCATTACTGCTCACCCATGGCTGGCCCGGCTCGCATTTCGAGTTCTGGGACGCTATCGAACCGCTCGCCTTCCCGTCGAGGCACGGCGGCAGCGCCACCACCGCCTTCGACCTGGTGATCCCGAGCCTTCCCGGCTATGGCTTTTCGGCGAAACCGGCTTCCCCGCTTGGCCAGCGCGCCACCGCCGCGCTCTGGGACAAGCTGATGTGCTCCGTTCTCGGATATTCCGCCTACCTCGCGCAAGGCGGCGACTGGGGCAGCGTGGTCACCGGCTGGCTTGGCCTGAATCACGGCCTGCACGATGGTAAGGGCGGGTGCCGGGGCATCCATCTCAACATGAACGGCTTTCGCCCCACGCCAACCACGCCCCCCACAGAGGAAGAGGCAAAGTGGCTGGCCTCGAGCCTGGCCGCCATGCAGGCAGAGACCGCCTACCTGATGGAACACGCGACCAAGCCCCAGACCATCGCCATGGCGCTGATGGATTCCCCCGTCGGCATAGCGGCCTGGATACTGGAGAAATTCCACGGCTGGTCAGACCTGAAAGACGGCGACCTGTTCAACGCCTACACGCGGGACCAGCTGATCACCAACCTGATGATCTATCTCACCACGGACTCCATTGCGACCAGCATCTGGTACTACAATGCCCTGTTCCAGGAGGGCGGCACGCAGCTGCCGGAAGGCGTCCGCATCGAGACACCGACGGGCTTCGCAAATTTTCCGGGCGACCGGGTCTATGCCGCGCCGCCGAGGAGCTGGATGGAGCGGATGTTCAATCTCACGCACTGGAGCGACATGCCGAAAGGCGGCCACTTCGCCGCGATGGAACAGCCGGAGCTGTTCGCAGGTGAAATGCAGGAATGGGCACGAAGCCTGGACTAGGCGCGGAGGTCCTTGCCGACATTTTCCAGGACGGCATTGGCGAACTTCGCTTCCGGTTCGTCGAAGAAATCGTGGGCCAGCGACACGTACTCATCCATGATCACGCCCATTGACAAGTGTGGGTGAACGATGAATTCCGCCGCACCGGCGCGCAGCAGCGCGCGCATGGTCGCGTCCAGCCGGGTCAGTTTCCAGCCCGCTGCCAAACGTCCGAGAATGGCCTTGTCGACATCGGCCTGATGATCGACCACGCCGTTAACGATAGCCTTGAACAGGTCCGGGTCGGCTTCCTCGACCGGTTCCTCGTCAGGACCGATGCCCAGCTTGTCTTCCATGAATGACCGGATCGTCGCCTTGGCCGATTGTCCGGTCTGTTCCATGGCGTACAGCGCCTGCACGGCCGCCAGCCGCGCTCCGGCCCGCCGGGCGCGCGTCACGTCGAAGGGGACTTTCTGGTTGCTCAACCGATCAGTTCCTTGCGGAACTTGATCATGGCGAGACAGGCCTTGGCCGCCTCTGCACCCTTGTTCTTGCGCTTGCGATCCGCGCGGGCGAGCGCCTGGGCCTCGTTCTCGACCGTCAGAATGCCGTAGCCGACCGCCTGTCGGCGCTGCACGATCAAGTCCATCAGGCCCCGCGCGCTCTCGCCGCAGACATAGTCATAGTGAGTGGTTTCGCCGCGGATCACGCAGCCCAGCGCAACGGCACCGTCGAACCGGCCGGAATCCGCCGCCATCGCAATCACGCCCGGCAGCTCGAACGCCCCTGGCACTTCCATCACCGTCACCTTGGCACCGGCCGCATTCAGGACTTCCAGCGCGCCCTGCTCGAGTTCGTCGGAAATATGTTTGTAGTATCGCGAAATCGCGATCAGGACGCGGTCGGCCATCAGTCAGTCTCCTCGTTGAGGCGGCGCCACCCCTCTATCGTCATGCCGTAGCCGTCAAGCCCGACAACGCGGGTCGGCTGCGTATCGGAGAGGTATATCATCTTGCGAACCCCCAATTCCCGCAGAATCTGGGCCCCGACACCATACTCGCGCAACGGGACCGAAGGATCCGTCGGGGTCGGCGTCTTCAGGCCCAGACGCTCGGCAATCGAGTTCGGCCGCATCGTGTTGATGAACACCATGACGCCTGGCTCTTTCGCGTCAGCCAGAATTTTCATCGTGCGGCCGACCAGTCCTTCTCGTGGGCCCTTCTCGCCGAGCACATCCGATAGGACGTCTGTCCGGTGCACCCGGACGAGGGTCGTAGAATCCGGTTTGATCGTGCCGTGAACGATGGCGATGTGCTCCGAATTGTCGAGCACATTGCGGAAGCAGACGGTCTTGAAGCCTTCGCCATAGGCGGAATCCAGAGGCGCCTCGACCCGGCGCTCAAGGAAACGGTCATTCTGGCGGCGCCAGGCGATCAGGTCCGCAATCGTGCCGATCTTCAGGTTGTGAAGCTGAGCGAAGGCAACAAGGTCCGGCAGGCGCGCCATCGAGCCGTCTTCATTCATGATCTCGCAGATCACACCGGCGGGATAGAGCCCGGCCATCCGCGAAATGTCGACCGCCGCTTCGGTATGGCCGGCCCGCACCAGCGTGCCGCCATCTTTCGCCACCAACGGGAAAACGTGGCCGGGGGAGACAATGTCTTCGTCATCCTTGGTCGGGTCGATGGCCACGGCGATGGTGCGTGCCCGGTCATGTGCCGAGATACCGGTCGTGACGCCTTCCCTGGCCTCGATCGACACAGTGAACGCCGTCGACATGCTTTCGCGGTTGTTCTTGGTCATCATGTCGAGGTGCAGGGTGTGGGCCCGCTCCTGCGTCATGGCGAGGCAGATCAGGCCGCGGCCATGCCGTGCCATGAAGTTCACCTGTTCCGGCGTCGCGAAGTTCGCGGGAATGATGAGGTCGCCCTCGTTTTCCCGGTCCTCGGCATCGACCAGAATGAACATCCGCCCGTTGCGGGCGTCTTCGATGATCTCGTCTATGGACGAGATGGCATCGTGGAATTCGTTGGACATGAGCCTATTGCTCCCTTGGCGCGTCGGCGCCGATCATTCGGGCGACGTACCGCGCCAGCATGTCAATCTCAAGGTTCACCCTGCTGCCCGGCTGCAGCTCCGACAGGGTTGTGACCTGCCAGGTGTGCGGAATAATCGCGACCTGGAAGTCCCCATTGTCGAGAGCCGCCGCAACGGTCAGCGAAACGCCATTGATGGCCGCCGAGCCCTTGGTCGCGAAATAGCGCGCAATCGACGCCGGCGGGCGAATGGTCACGCGCCAGCTTTGCCCTTCCGGCACTATGGAAACTATTTCGCCGACACCATCGACATGACCAAAGACAAAATGCCCGCCGAGTTCATCGCCGAGCTTCAGGCTCTGTTCGAGATTGACGCGGGAACCCTCCTGCCAGTCGCCCAGGACCGTCTTCGAAAGGGTCTCCGGAACCGCCTCGACCGCAAACCACGCCCCACGGTCTGCCTCGCCCCTGTCGACCACGGTCAGGCACACGCCGGAATGCAGGATCGAGGCCCCCATGGCGACCTGGTCCAGCGGATACGCGCTCTCGACTTCGAATCGCGTCAGCCCGTTGCGGTGTTCCGCCTTCCGGACCGTGCCGACATCGGTGACTAGGCCAGTGAACATGGAAGGGTCCTTGGGCGACTTTTGCTAAGAACGAACATAAGTGTTCAGCACGTCATTCCCAATCCGTTCCGTCGCGACAGGTTTCCAACGCGTCGCACCCGGAAGATCCGAGAGACCGAGAGGGCCAAGCGCCGGCAGGCCCTCGCTGCCGATCAGGACCGGGGCCACGAACCAGGCAATCTCGTCGACCAGCCCTGACTTGACGAAGCTGGCAGCCAATATGCCCCCACCCTCGATCATCAGTGACGTTACGCCCTCGGCCGAAGCGCGATGCAGCAATTGGCTCACATCAACCCGCGCGCCGTCACCGCACTTCCACACATCGACACCGGCGGCCGACAGTCCCGCACTGGCCGCGCCGCCGGTCGCGACCACAACACGTCCGGATGACACCGATTGCACCAGCCGCGACGCAAGTGGCGTCCGTGCCTTCGAATCTGCAACAATCCTGACAGGTTGCGACGCCGGCATCGGTACGGTGCGCGCGGTCAACAGTGGATCGTCCGCCAGAATTGTTCCGATCCCCACCAGGACTGCGTCATGCGCCGCCCTCATCTGATGGGCCCGCGCCCGCGAGTCGCTCGACGTGATCCACTGGCTGGTGCCGTCGGCCAGCGCGATGCGGGCGTCCAGCGATGTCGCCAGTTTGAGTGTGACCCGGACGGCGCTCATTCCTCGTCGCTGTCGTCTTCTTCGAGCGCGGCCTTTTCGATGAATTGCGCAAAGTCGCTCGGGTCGCGGAAATCGCGGTAGACGCTGGCAAACCGGACATAACCGACCGGGTCGACTTGCCGCAGCGCTTCCATGGCGAGTTCGCCGACATCGTTGGAGGTCACTTCGGGCTCACCCAGGCTTTCCAGTTTGCGGACTATCCCGGACACCATTTGGTCGATCTGCTCCCGGTCCACGGGGCGTTTTCGAAGCGCAATCGTGATCGACCTCGCAAGCCGTTCCCGGTCAAACGGGGCGCGCTTGCCATCGCGCTTGATGACCGTGATTTCGCGCAACTGTACGCGTTCGAACGTGGTGAACCGGGCACCACAGCTTTCGCAGACACGCCTGCGGCGGACAGCCGTGTCGTCTTCCGCCGACCGGCTATCCTTTACGGACGTGTTCTCGGAACCACAGAACGGACAGCGCAAACCGGATCAGGCCCCCAGGCCGCCATAGATGGGGAATTGCGCCGTAAGCGCCTTCACTTCCCCGCAGACCTTTGCCTCGACTTCTGCCGAATTGCCGTTGGCAACGGCGTCAACGATCTCGCCGATCCAGTTGCCGACCTGCGTGAATTCTTCCTCGCCAAACCCGCGCGTCGTGCCGGCCGGTGAGCCGACGCGGATGCCACTGGTGATCGTCGGCTTCTGCGGATCGAACGGAACCCCGTTCTTGTTGCAGGTGATGTAGGCACGCTCGAGCGCCTGTTCAGCGTCGCGGCCGGTCACGTTCTTTGGCCGAAGATCGATCAGGGCGAGGTGCGTATCGGTCCCGCCGGACACCACGTCCAGGCCGCTCGCCTTGGCCGCCGCAGCCAGCCCCTTGGCATTGGCCACAACCTGGGCCGCATAGGCCTTGAAGGAAGGTTGCAGCGCCTCGCCGAATGCCACCGCCTTGGCGGCGATGACATGCATCAGCGGGCCGCCCTGGATACCCGGGAAAATGGCCGAATTGATCTTCTTGGCGAGCGCTTCGTCATTGGTCAGGATCATGCCGCCGCGCGGGCCGCGCAGGGTCTTGTGGGTGGTCGTCGTCGCGACATGCGCATGGTCGAGCGGGTTCGGGTGCACGCCGCCTGCGACGAGGCCGGCAAAGTGCGCCATGTCGACCATGAACAGCGCGCCAACCTCATCGGCAATCGCGCGGAAGCGGGCAAAATCGATCTGGCGCGGATAGGCCGAGCCACCTGCGATGATCAGTTGCGGCCGGTGCGCCTTGGCAAGCCGCTCAACCTGCTCGAAATCAATCAGGTCGTCCTCGCGGCGCACGCCATACTGGACCGCATTGAACCATTTGCCTGACTGGTTGGGCGGCGCGCCATGGGTCAGATGCCCGCCCGCGTCGAGGCTCATACCGAGGATCGTATCGCCGGGCTTCAGCACCGCCTGGAACACGCCCTGATTGGCCTGGCTGCCGGAGTTCGGCTGCACGTTGGCGAAGCCGCAGCCGAACAATTGCCTGGCGCGGTCGATTGCCAGCTCTTCGGCGATGTCCACGAATTCGCAGCCGCCATAATAGCGCTTGCCGGGATAGCCTTCGGCATACTTGTTGGTCAGGATCGTGCCTTGCGCTTCCAGAACCGCCCGGGACACGATGTTCTCCGAGGCGATCAGTTCGATCTGGTGCTGCTGCCGGGTGCGTTCCTTCCGGACAGCGTCGAAAAGCGCCGGGTCGGCCGTTTCCAGCGAAGTTCCGAAGAATCCTGTCGTATCGAACCGTTGCGGTTGCGCCGAATCTGCCATCTGAAACTCCTGCTGCGTGAGCGCTGTTTACGCTGCAGACGGCTGACCCGCAACCATATGGCTCAATTGCCTGTCTGCTTGTCTGATGCACCTGTTTTTCGTGCGAATTCAGTTGGCTGGACCGCAATTACTTCAAAGCGTATGGTAAATTCTCTTGCGCCATGAGAGACAACCTACAAATAGCGCTCGAATATAGAAAAGCGATGGTGCAAGGATGACTGAAACACACGATTTCGATGTGTTGGAAATGACCGTGGGGGTTGTATCCTCCTTCGTCACCAACAATGCGATCACCCCAGCCGCCTTGCCGGACCTAATTCGATCAGTACACCAGACCATCCTGTCCCTGTCGACCGGTCAGGCTGTCGCCGTAGAATCACTGTCGCCTGCAGTGTCGGTAGCGAGGTCGATTACTCCGGAATACCTTGTTTGTCTTGAAGATGGCCGCAAGCTCAAGATGCTGAAGCGCTACCTGCGGTCCCGGTACGACATGACACCGGAAGAATACCGTGATCGGTGGGGCCTGCCCGCAGACTATCCCATGGTCGCGCCGAACTATGCCCGGCTCCGGTCCCAGCATGCCAAGGATATCGGCCTCGGCCGCAAGAAGAAGTAATATTTCTGCGCGATTACTTGGGAAGAACTAGCCCAAACACTGGACCTTTGCCGCTACGCGGCCCGCTCAAGTCCCAACTGCTTCCAGACAGCCAGGATCGCCGAGACCAGTTCGTCCATCATCACCGCATCATGCACAGGGCTCGGCGTGAACCGGAGCCGCTCGGTGCCCCGGGGAACCGTTGGATAATTGATCGGCTGGACATAGATCCCGAAGTCGAACAGCAGCGTGTCGGACAGCGCCTTGCACCGCTCCGGGTCGCCGACGAGCAGCGGCACGATGTGCGAGGGTGACTCCATCACCGGCAGGCCAGCATCGCGGAACCGGGCCTTCAGTTCAGCGGCTTTGGCCTGCTGGATGGCCCGCAGGCGCCGTCCCTCGTCGGACCGCAACTTGCGCACGCTGGACAGCGCGCCGGCTGCCATGACCGGACAGGTCGACGTCGTGAAAATGAAACCCGAAGCCATCGAGCGAATGGCGTCGACCACTTTCGTGTGGCCGGCGATGTAGCCGCCCATGACGCCATAGGCCTTGCCAAGCGTGCCTTCGATAATATCGATCCGGTTCGCCAGGCCCAGCATTTCGGCGACTCCTGCCCCGTTGTGGCCGTACATACCGACGGCATGCACTTCATCAAGGTAGGTCAGGGCATTGAATTCGTCTGCCAGACCGCAGATTTCTTCCATCCGGCCGAATTCGCCGTCCATGGAATACACGCTTTCGAACGCGATGACCTTCGGACGATCTGTGTCATCGAGTTCCAGCAAAGCCCGCAAATGGTCGACGTCATTGTGGCGGAACACACGGCGTTCTGCGCCCGACCGGCGGATGCCCTCGATCATTGAGGCGTGGTTGAGCGAGTCCGAATAGATGATCAATCCGGGGAGAATGCGGCCCAGCGTCGACAGGGTTGCTTCGTTCGACACGTAGCCGGAGGTGAAAAGGAGCGCGGCTTCCTTCTCGTGCAGATCGGCGAGTTCGCGCTCGAGATCGACATGGAAACGCGTCGTGCCGGAAATGTTGCGCGTACCACCCGATCCCGCGCCGAAGCTGTCGATCGCTTCGTGCATCGCATTGATAACATCGTCGTCCTGGCCCATGCCGAGATAATCGTTCGAACACCAGATTGTGACTTCCCGTTCGCCATCGTCGAAGCGCGCTGTCGCCTTGGGGAACCGGCCGCGATGGCGGTGCAGGTCCACGAACACACGGTAGCGGCCTTCGCCGTGAATCGTGCCGAGGGCGTCCTCGAATGCCTTGAGGTGTTTCATGCGACTGCCCTTGTTCGGCTTTTGTGTGATTTAGGCGCTTCGGACGCCGCTGAAAACATGTCCTTAGACGCCCGGATGCATATGTCGCATCCGTAAAAGTCCCTAGATTCAGGAATCGTACCCCGGATATTGACGGTCCAGCTTGCGCAGGAGAGCCGGCCAGACGAGGCGCTCTGTCAGCATGGACATGCCGGAGCTGTGTTCTGTCATGCCGCCCTGCCCGGCGACCTTGGACTGAAGGTCGCCGCCGCATTCCAGCACGTTCTCGCGCCCGGCAGACAGCGCCATGACCTGCATCATGCAGGCCCGCTCAAGGAAGAACATGCGGGTAAAGGTCAGGGCCGCCGTTTCCCCGCAGGTCAGTGTGCCGTGGTTCCGGAGGATCATCGAGTGCTTCTTGGGGCCGAGATCGCGAACCAGCCGCTCGCGCTCGTCAAGGTCCAGCGCGATGCCCTCATAGTCGTGGTAGGCCACGTCTTCCCGCACGGCCATCGCCGTCTGGCTGATCGGCAGCAGGCCTTCCTTCTGCGCCGACACGGCAACGCCCTGGTCGGTGTGCACGTGCATCACGACATGCGCGTCTTCCCGGGCCGCATGGATGGCAGAGTGGATGGTGAACCCTGCCGGGTTGATCATCGAATCCGTTTCCTGGACGATGTTGCCCTCAAGATCGACTTTTACCAGCGAGGAGGCGGTGATCTCTTCGAAGAAATAGCCGTAGGGGTTGATCAGGAAATGATGTTCTGGCCCCGGCACGCGGTGGGAAATGTGGGTAAAGATCATGTCGTCCCAGCCGTACATCGCCGTAAGGCGATACAGCGCGGCCAGATCGACGCGTGCCTTCCATTCTTCTGCTGAAACGGAGCTGCGGATATCGATCTTCTGGTTGCCGTCGGCCATGATTGTCTCCCTTATTTGCCGCGAAACCTAACGGAAAAGCGCCGCCAAAGCCAGATCAACTTGACGCCTGCGTCATCATTGGCCTGCCGCAAGGCGTACGCCGCCTTGACGCGCAGCGCCAAGCACAACCACATGGGCGAACCATGACCCAGCTCCGCCTCTCCTTTTCCGCCTCGAAGCGCCCCGAAGCCCAGGCGGCCCTGCCCCGCCTGATTGAGCGGTACGGCGATCACAAGGAAGACGATGCGGACGTCGTCGTCGCTCTGGGCGGCGACGGGGCGATGCTCGACACGCTCCGCCGGCATTTCGAAGACTCAAAGCCGGTCTACGGCATGAACCGCGGCACCGTCGGCTTCCTGATGAACGAATTCAGCGAAGACGACCTGCCGGAGCGTATCGCGGCCGCCGAACGGGCCTCTATCGCCCCGCTGCGCATGCTGGCCACCGATTCGGACGGCGTCGAGCACAAGGCCCTTGCGATCAACGAAGTGTCCCTGCTCCGCCAGACGGCCCAGACGGCCCGGCTACGGATCACCGTGGACGGCAAGGTCCGGCTTGATGAACTGTCCTGCGACGGCATCATGGTGGCGACGCCTGCCGGTTCGACGGCCTACAACCTGTCTGCCCATGGTCCGATCCTGCCGATCGGTGCCAATCTTCTGGCGCTGACCCCGATCAGCGCCTTCCGTCCCCGCCGCTGGCGCGGTGCCCTGCTGCGGCACGATGCCAGGGTCCAGATCGATGTGATCGCGGCTGACAGGCGCCCGGTGGCTGCCGCTGCCGACAATCAGGAAGTCCGCGACATCCAGACCGTCGTGGTTGAATCCGACAGGCGGCGCAGGCTGACCATGCTGTTCGATCCGGGACACGCCCTGGACGAACGCATCCTGCGGGAGCAGTTCGGATTCTGATCCGGAATCGTGGCACATGGATAGGATTATCTTAAGATTGATCCCCTAGGATTCTGCTGTTGTGGGAGTTGCAAATGCTGAAGTCGCTCATTCCATCCTTGTCCCGGCTCGGGAAAAAAGCGCAGCCAGACCTTCCAGTTCTCACACTCGATGTTAGCCGCGTCATGAAGCACCTGACGCCGAAGGCTACCCCGAGCGACGCGGCCCAAGCCGCCGATGAGCCGCTGGAACTTAAAGATCGCGTCAAACTTGCCAATCTGGCTGAGGAAGCCGTCGGTTCGCTCACCGGACAATTCGACACCTGGATGAAAGCGGACCTGGACCGTCTCGTGGAGGCCTGGCGCGCTGCCAGGGAGCCTGGCGCAACACCGGAACAATACCGCAGCGTCTTCGTCGCCGCGCACAATATCAGGGGCGTCGCGAACTCATACGGCTACCCGGCCATTGCCCGGCTCTGCAGCTCCCTGAGCGACCTCTTGTCCGACACCAAGCCCGGCGAGAATTCCGCCCTGATCAACCTGCACGTCGAGGCCTGCCGCGCCGCCTTCCACTCGATTGGACAGAGCGGCGGCGCATCGACGGTTGCCGATGCCGTATGCGATGCGCTTGAACAGCGGGTTGCGGCGAAACGCGCCAATCCCTGAGCTCCAGTTCAGGCGGCGAGGGTCGCCTCGTCCGGCTCGCCCAGGAAATCGCGGATGATTTGCGCTGTTTCGCCGGCGCGCGTCACCAGGAACAGATGCCCGCCTCCCTCAACGACATGCAGCCGTGAATTCGGCAGCGCCATTTTCAGGATATGCCCGTTGGCGAGCGGCACGATCGAATCCTTGTCGCCCATCATGACGAGCGCCGGCATGCGCATGAAGCGCACGAATGGCAAGCTGGACCAGCCGAGGAACGCCAGGAGCTGGTAAATGTAGCCCTTCGGATCCGGCGGCAGCAGGCGGCTGATATGACCGTCCGCCTGCGGATCGGCTGTATCGCCGTACAGGGTCGCAAAATTGTCCCGCATATAGTTCGGATCGGTATACCGCCGCGCGTCCACCATCTTCGACAGCGAAGCCGGCCGGCCGGGCACCATGGTCATGCCGGCGGTCGTCGCGCACAGGATCAGCTTCCCGACCCGGTTGCGATACTGGAAGGCGAATTGCTGTGCCAGCGCCCCGCCCCACGAGACACCCATGACGTCGACATCCTCGATGCCGAACCGGTCGAGCAGCTTGCGCGCCCAGCGCGCCAGCATCCACGGACGATAAGGCCATTGCGTCACCGGGCTGAGGCCGACGCCCGGCACATCGAAGGTGACGATGTCACGATCGGGAAACATGTCGCCAAGCGCATGCGTCAATTCAAGGTTCGCGCCGATCCCGTTGAAAAACAGGAGGGGCCGGTGGCCCTCGTCGGACACTGCCCGCCAGTGGGCCGTGCGCAGCATGACGCCGTCGACATCCTGCATGGTGATTTCAGGACGCTGGTCTTGCTGCGCCATAGTGAACCCTTTTCAGTTCCGTGTTCGTATCGTCTGACTCAATCGAAAACATATCGACCGGGCGCCGCATAGAGAGGCTTGAACGCCTCGTTTCCGCAAGCCTTCGGTGCAGTCTTCAACGGGCCGGACCGCTCTTTCAGCCAGGCACCCCAGACGGGCCACCAGCTTCCGGCATGTTCCTGCGCCGTCGCCGCCCATTCGTCTGCCGTCGGCTTGAGTTCGGTGTTTCGGTAAAACTTGGACTTCGGGTTACCCGGCGGATTGAGCAGGGACTGCAGGTGCCCGCTCGATGACAGGACGAACTCGACATTCTTCGAACCGAGAAGCTCCGGCGTCCGGTAGCAGGCTTTCCATGGCGTGATGTGGTCGGTGAGGCCCGCCACGACAAACGCGTCTGCCGTGACCTTCGACATGTCGAGCATATGCCCGGCGACTTCGAACTCGCCGGGGTGATCGAAGGGCTGCGTCATGCCGAGATCGAGATAGTCCGAATGCAGCTGCGCGGGCAGATTGGTTGTGTCATTGTTCCAGAACAGGACGTCATAGGGCGGCGGATCGTCGCCCATCAGGTAATTGTTGACGACATAGTTCCAGACGAGGTCGTTCGGGCGCATCCACGCAAACATCCGCGCCAGGTCATCGCCCTTGAGGATGCCCTTGCGCTTCGAATGGTTGCGCGCGATCTCGAGGCTGGCATCGGACACGATCTGCCCAAGTTCGCTATCGTCCTTCTGCGGATTAAGCACGCAGACCTGGAATGTGATCGTGTTGATGCGCTTGTCGTCCGCCGCCGCCAGCAGGCTGGCGAAAGTCGCCGTCGTGATGCCACCGGAACAGGCGCCGGACACGTTCAGCTTGGGCGACTTCGTCACCTTGCGGATCACTTCGCTCGCCTGCACGAGGCTGTCGACATAATCGGCAAGTCCCCAAGCGGCATGCTTCTTGGTGGGATTGCGCCACGAGATAATGAAGGGCTGCATGTCCATCGCCAGCATGAACTGGATGATCGACGCCATCGGCGTCAGGTCGCTGGCATAGAATTTGTTGATCTGCGGCGGAATGAACAGGATCGGCGTCTTGTGCACCTTCTCGCTGAGCGGAAGGTACTGGATCAGTTCCATCATCTCGTTCTTCCAGATCACCTGACCTTTCGAGACGGCGAGATTTTCCCCGACAACGAACGGGCGCTTGTCGACCTGGCTCGGCATGCCACCATTCTTGGTAATGTCCGTGTAGGCGTTCTTGAGCCCCTTGAGCAGGGAAAGGCCACCGGAATCGACAACCCGCTTGGCGGCTGCCGGGTTGCCAACCAGCGTATTGGTCGGCGCCATGGCGTCCGTGATCATGCCCATCACGAACTTCGCCCGCGCATGCTCCAGTTCGCTCATCTTGAGGTCTGCGACCCATTCGTTCAGGTGCTCCTGCGTCGCGAGATAGGCCTGCATGCCGCGCTTGTAGAAGGGGTTGTGCTGCCAGGCCGGGTCCTTGAAGCGCCGGTCCTTCGGGTCCGCAGACCGTGCGGACTTGCCGAGCAGTATCTGGGAATTCTCCCGGGCAATCTTGCCTGCGGCCTTCGCAGTCGTCACGGGATTGGTCATCGTCGATCGCAGCATCATGGCCACGGCCCCGAGCAATTCCTGCCGGTTGATCCCTCCCATCAGCGGGTTCAGCGCATTGGTGCTCTCTGCGGCGTTCTTGGCAATCTCTTCCTGCGGCGTAGGCATCTCGACTTCCCCTTTGCTTGCCGGTCTGTTTGAGAACGCTGGTTCCCTGCCGGCTTAATCAATTTCTCTTTCATTCGAGGAAAGAGTTACTTGTAAACTTTGAAACAAAATTCGTTTCATAGTCAGAATTGCGTGTCAAACTCTGGATCAAATCCAATGAAGACACGCGACCGCATCCTTCACGTCAGCCTGCTTCTCTTCAATGAGGAAGGGGAAGCCCAGCAGACGGCTGTCGATATTTCGAATGCCCTCGATATCAGTCCGGGCAACCTTTATTACCATTTCAAGGGCAAGGACGCGATCATCCGGGCCTTGTTCGACCGCTTCGAAGAAGAGATGCGGATCATCCTGCGGGGCTCGAAAGGCGGCGTGGCGTCGATCGAGGACAACTGGGTCTATATCTACATCATCCTTGAGGAAATTTACGATTTCCGCTTCTTCTACCGCAATCTCGGTGTCCTGCTCGACCGGTATCCCGACCTGGCGTCCCGTTTCCGCGCCATTGTTGCCGAACAGCGGACCACCATTCTCAGAGTGCTGGATGACCTCGCCGCAGCCAGGGTCCTGACCGTCGATCCTCGTCTCCGGCAGACGCTCGCCGACCAGATCATGATGACTTTGACATTCTGGCTGGAAGCGGATGCCATGAACCGGGACGACAATGACGGCGCCACGCTGATCCACCGGACGGTGTTCCAGGTCATGTGCCTGATCGTGCCCTACATGGGCGGTGCGGGCTTCGATGCGCTCTCCCGGATGATCGAGCACTACGAAAGCACCGCGCAGTAGTTGCGGGTGGCCTCTGCCGGCCACCCGCATATCCTCTGCCCGACTTACTTCACGAGCGCCTTGGCTTGCTTCACCCAGGAGTCGCGAATGACGCGGCCGCGTGCGCGGATTTTGGCGTCAAGAGCTTCAGCCTCGGCTTTCTTCATGCCGGCGATCTGCGCGAACGACGTGATGCCGGCCGCATGCAGTTTCTTCACCATTGCCGGACCGACGCCCGAGATCATCGACAGGTCGTCTGCCGCATCAGGGGCCGCGACAGCGGCTTTCATGGCCGCGCTGGCCTTGCCGGCCGCTTTCTTGGCCGTCTTCGCGATGTCTGCACCGGCTTCACCGGCAACCGCTTCGATTTCGGCGGTCAGGCGGGCGATGCGCGACTTGACGTCGACATTGCCAACCCGTGCCTTGGCCTTGGCGACCGTTTCGGCAACTTCGTCTTCCAGCTTGTCCAGCTTTTGTGCGAGCTTCGAACCCGGAAGGCCGAGGCCTTTCACGCCGAGCACATCGCGCATCCGCTCCATGCGGGCTTCGAACTGGTCGCGGGCCTGGGTCTGGAAGTCGCGTGCAGCGGCGGTGGCCTTTGCGACGGCTTCGGTTGCCTTGGCGACGTTTTCATTGCTGGAAACGCGCGAGCGCACATCGGATTCGATTTCTTCGCCGCGCTTCACCAACTCGTCGAACAGTTCGGTCGACTGCTTGTTGAAGGTCGTCGCGTTGTGCACGGCCGTATCATAGGCCTTGCCGTAGGCGCCGACGCCTGCGAGCCAGATCTTGTGCGCCATTTCAGCCGAACCGGCCTCAAGTGCCTTGCCGAACTGTTCGGCTTTCTCGCGGGCACCGGTCTTGTTGTCTGCTTTTGCCATGGGAAACTCCTCTCAGGCTTTGTCCATGGCGCCACAGGTAGGGCAAAAGTCTAGAATCCGCATACTAATCGCTGCGGGACTTGAAACAGGCGTCCATTCGCCCTCTATCAGGGACAACCAATTCAAGAGGAGCGGACCATGAGCGCAGTCGAGTACACGGTGGACGGCAAGGCCTATGAAGGCTTCTTCCTGATGCCCAAGGGCAAGACCAATGTTCCGGTAGTTGCCATCGCCCATGCCTGGGCCGGCCTCGCCGACAACGAAATCGAGAAAGCCGGCCGCGTCGCCAGCGAACTCGGTTATGCCGCGTTCGCAATGGACGTGTACGGCAAGGGCAGGCGCGGCACATCCGTCGAAGAGAACACGGCCCTGATGAACCCGCTGGTCGGCGACCGTGCCGAGCTTCAGAAACGCCTCGCTGGCGGACTCGCAGCGGCAAAGTCCCAGCCCGGCGTCGACAGTTCCCGCGCCGCCGCCATCGGCTTCTGCTTCGGCGGCCTGTGTGCCCTCGACATGGCCCGCGCCGGAATGGACCTGAAAGGCGTCGCATCCTTCCACGGCCTTTTCCGCCCGGCCGAGAATATCCCCAGCCCCAAGATCACCGCCAAGGTCCTGATCGAACACGGCTGGCTGGACCCGATGGCGAAACCCGAAGACGTACTCGCCATTGCCAAGGAAATGAACGCGTCCGGTGCCGACTGGCAATTGCACGCGCATGGCCGGTGCATGCATTCCTTCACCACGCTGGACGCCGACAATGCCGCGATGGGAACCGTCTACAACGCGGATGCCGACCGGCGCAGTTTTGCCAGCCTCAGGGACTTCCTCGCCGAAATCTTCTAGTCGGCGCGCAGGGCGTACCCGGCGGAGCGGACGGTGCGGATCGGGTCATCCCCGCCGCCCTGCCGGAGCGCCTTGCGCAGCCGCCCGACATGCACGTCCACGGTGCGGAGTTCAACATACACGTCCGACCCCCAGACCGTGTCCAGCAATTGCTCGCGCGAAAACACGCGGCCCGGATGCTGCATGAAATAGTCGAGCAGCCGGAATTCCGTCGGCCCGAGGTGGATGTCATCGCCCTTGCGGGCAACCCGATGCTCCACCCGATCGATTTCGATGTCGCCGACGACGACCTTGTCATCGCGCAGGCCCGGCCGGATACGGCGCAGCACCGCACGGACCCGCGCCATAAGTTCCGTCGTCGAAAACGGCTTGGTGACATAATCATCCGCACCCGTATCAAGTCCCCTGATCCGGTCGCTTTCTTCGCCGCGCGCCGTCAGCATGATGATCGGCAGGTTGGGATTGCCCCCGCCGCTCCGCACCCGCCGGCAGACTTCGATCCCGCTGACCTTCGGAAGCATCCAGTCGAGCAGCAGCAGGTCCGGCGCCCGCTCCTCGATCATCAGCAAGGCTTCCTCGCCGTCGCGCGCTACCGCAACGTCGTAGTCTTCGCGCTTCAGATTGTAATGCAGCAGTTCGGATACCGCCGCTTCATCTTCTGCAATCAGGACATAAGGCTTCATTCAATACTCCGGTCCGCGCTTCTCGCGGATATTAGATAAGTTTGGGACGCTCGTTGGACACCAGATACTCACCTGTTATCTGGAAGTACACAAATTCGGCAATATTGGTGCAGTGGTCGCCGATACGCTCCAGGTTCTTGGCCATGAAGAGCATGTGTGCGCCATCGCTGATCGAACGGGGATCTTCGATCATGTAGGTCAGCATTTCGCGGAACAGCGCGTTATAGTGCTGGTCGATGTCGTCGTCGCTTTCCCACACCGCCTTTGCAGTGGATGCATTTCCGCTGGCATAGGCATCGAGGACCAGGTGCAGCTGCTGCGAAACCGGATGCGCCATCCGCGCCACACCGCTCCGCATCGCCGGGAACACCGCCTTGTCGAGCAACAGGGCCCGCTTGCCGACATTCTTCGACAAATCGCCGATCCGCTCCAGTTCGCCCGCCACCTTCAACGCCGCAAAGACAGAGCGCAGGTCGTGCGCCATCGGCTGGCGCCGTGCGATCAGGCTGACGATCTGCCGCTCGACGTCTTCCTCGATCTTGTCGACCGCCGGGTCGCGCAGGATCACTTCCTGCGCGAGGTCCAGGTCGTTCCGCAGCACCGCCAGGCAGGCATCCGCGATCATCTGCTCCACGATTCCGCCCATGCGCAGGATGTCCGCGGCCAGCCGGTCGAGTTCTTCGGTAAAAGCGGAAACGATATGGTCTGACATGAATCCCTACCCGAACCTTCCGGTGATGTAGTCTTCGGTCTTGCGCATCCGGGGACTGGTGAAAATCTGGTCCGTTTCGCCCATCTCGACCAGGTTGCCGAGATGGAAGAACGCCGTGCGCTGCGACACCCGCGCCGCCTGTTGCATGGAATGCGTCACGATCACGATACAATAGCGCTTGCGCAATTCGTCGATCAATTCCACGATGCGCGCCGTGGCAATCGGGTCGAGTGCCGAGCACGGCTCGTCCATCAGGATGATTTCCGGGCGCACGGCAATCGCGCGCGCGATGCAGAGCCGTTGCTGCTGCCCGCCAGAAAGGCTGGTACCGGCCGCGTCGAGCCGGTCCTTCACTTCCTCCCACAGACCCGCCCGCTTGAGGCTCTTCTCGACCATCTCGTTCAGGTCGTCCCGCGTCTGCGCGAGGCCGTGTATCCGCGGGCCGTAAGCAATGTTCTCGTAAATCGATTTCGGAAACGGGTTCGGCTTCTGGAACACCATGCCGACCCGCGAACGCAACAGGACCGGGTCGATGTCGGGGGAATTGATGTCCTGGCCGTCCATGACGATCTCGCCTTCGACGCGGCAGCCCTCGATCGTGTCATTCATCCGGTTCAGGCAGCGCAGGAAGGTCGACTTTCCGCAGCCGGACGGTCCGATCAGCGCGGTGACCGAACGGTCCGGAATCGACAGCGACACGTCTGAAACGGCCTGCTTGTTACCGTAGAACACACTGACATTGCGGCAATCCATCCGTGTCCCGTCGCGTCCGTCCTGCGTGGACAGGCTGGTGGCAGGCGTGACGAAATCGGCTTCTGTTCCAGTATCCATTACCATTTCCGTTCAAATCTGCGCCGCAGGTAGACCACCACGACATTCATGGAGATGAGGAACAGCAGCAATATCATGATCGCAGCCGCCGTCATCGGTTCCCACGCTCGCTCTGCCTGTGTCGCCCAGAGATAGATCAGCACCGGCAGCGCGGTCGCTTCGTCGGTTGACGAATTCGGAACATTGGCAACGAAGGCGACCATGCCGATCAGCAAGAGCGGCGCTGTCTCCCCCAGCGCCCGCGCCATGCCGAGGATGGCACCCGTCAGGATGCCGGGGGCTGCCAGCGGAAGCACGTGATGGAACACCGTCTGCATTTCCGACGCCCCAATCGCCATCGCGCCGGACCGGACCGAAGGCGGAACCGACTTCAAGGCCGCGCGGGACGCAATAATCACGACCGGCAGGATCATCAGGCTGAGGACGAGCCCGCCGACGATTGGCGCCGACCTCGGCAACCCGAAAACCCCAAGGAACACGGCCGCGCCGAGCAGGCCGAACACGATGGACGGAACCGCTGCAAGATTGTTGATGTTGACCTCTATCAGACTGGTCAACCGGTTTTTCGGTGCGAATTCTTCCAGGTAGATCGACGCGAAGATTCCGACAGGAATGGCAACGCTTGCAGTGACCATCAGCGTCAGAAACGAGCCAACGATTGCTGCCAGCGTGCCGGCCAGTTCCGGCTGGGTACTGTCGGTATGCGTCAGGAGGCTCCAGTGCAACACGCGCTCGATGCGCCCGTCGGTTTTGAGCGCAAGCGTCCAGGCAATCTGGTGGTCCGAAATGGCGCGGAGCGCCCGCGGCACCTCAACAAGACGAACGACCGGGGCGGCCCCGTCGAAATCGGCAGCATCGCCCGTCAGCAACTCCCCGCGCGCGTCGTCCGGCGTCGCGGAAATCAACCGGATCGTTGACCGTCCAGCAGTGACGAGCGCCGATCCGGCAGCCGGATCGTCGCCAAACGACACGCCAGCCGCCGAGGCATTGGCCAGCAATGGCCGGAACGCGCCCTGCCCGGCAAGCACCACCATTCCGCTTTCGTCGATCCGTGAGCGGACCGTTCCTGCGCGCGACAGGGTCGCATGGCCGCCGCTCCCCTTCAGGAACAGGTCGAGATCGTCCGACAAAGGCATCCGCACCTGCCGCAGGTCCGCCACATGGCCCGGATCCCGCGCGATCTTCAAGGCGGTGGGCAGCGCCGCGAGCCGCGTAATCATCGCCGACATTTCCATGCGCAAGACAGCCTCGCTGCCGGATTCCGGAAACATCGCGCCGAGATCGTCGCGCGCTGCCCGGAACACCGCCTCCAGCGTCTTCGACACGTTCGCATCTGGAGGCGACTCAGTCGGCAGCGGCATATCCGACATGTCGAATTCCACAACATGATAGGTCGTCGCGGAGAAAGCCTGGTAGCCGATCGACAGGAGCAGGACCGCCAGCGCGGACAGTGCAAAACCCACAGCACTCAAGCCAAAGACCCGGAACCGCGCATCCGCAGCCTTGCGCCGCTTCAAACGCTTCAGCACCCTCTTGTTGGTGGCGTCGGAACCCGCAAGGTCAATCATATTTTTCACGGAAGCGCTTCACCACCGACAAGGCGACGAGATTGAACAGGAGCGTGATCACGAACAGGACCAGTCCAAGCGCGAACGCCGAGAGCGTCTTCGGGCTGTCGAACTCGGACTCGCCGGTCAGCAGGGACACGATCTGGACCGTGATGGTCGTCAGGTCGGACGTCGGGTCCATCGATACCTGGGCCCGCTGGCCCGCCGCCATCACCACGATCATCGTCTCGCCGATCGCCCGCGAAACCGCCAGCAGCAAGGCGGCGATGATCCCGGGCAATGCCGCAGGGATCACGACATGGCGGATCATTTCAGACTTCGTCGCCCCCATAGCCAGCGCGCCGTCGCGCAGGGAATGGGGCACTGCCGAGATCACGTCATCGGACAGCGACGACACGAACGGAATGACCATCACCCCCATGACGATCCCGGCGGCGAGCGCGCTCGTCGGTTGCGCTGCAAGGACCGGGCCGTCCGACCAGCCCGCCTCGATGATCACCCGGTTGATCCAGAGCGCCAGCGACCGGATGCCAGGTGCGACCAGCAGTAAGGCGAAGAAGCCGTAAACGACGGTCGGCACACCGGCCAGGATTTCCAGGATCGGCTTGATCATGTTGCGCGAACGGGCACCGGCATATTCCGACAGGTATATCGCCGAGAACAGCCCGACCGGTGCCGCCACGACCATGGCAATCGCCGAGATCATGAACGTGCCGAAGAACAGTGGCACGGCCCCGAACTCGGCGCTCGTCTGAGCGTTCCAGTGCAATCCGGTCAGGAAATCCCAGAGCGGCACCTGCGCGAAGAAGCGCAGGCTTTCGAACAACAGCGACAGCACGATCCCGACCGTCGTTGCCACCGCCAGCCCGGCGCAGAGGAACAGGAAAATCTCGATCCCCCGTTCCACCACAACCCGCGCGCGCAAGTCCGGGGCAACCTGCCGGACCGACACGCGCAGCCCGGCATAGGCAGCTCCGAACAGGGCCAACAGCGTGACCAGATTCACCTGCCCGCTGATTTCCCGGAAGCGGACAAGAACCGTGTCGAACACATGTTCGCCCGATGCATAGCCCGGCAGCGACGCGGCCCGCTCAACGGCCCTCAGGTACGCCGCGAGGTCCGCTTCCGGAAACACCTTGAAGGGTGCCGGCAACTCGCTGCTCACCAGCTCCGCCGCGATCCAGTTGTTGCAGATCAGGTAGACACATCCGACCACAGCCGCCGGCAGCAGGGTCCACATCAGGACGTAATATCCATGGAAGTTCGGCCGGGAGTGCGGGTGCGTTTCCGGATCGGTGCCGAACTGGCCAGCCTTGTGGCGTCCTGCAGTAAATCCTACAGATGCGATGGTGAGCAGCGCCGCAAGGAGCAGCCAATTCATTGGCAATTGACCCAGCTGTGCAAACATAGAACGGGCGCCCCGGCTCCTGCGACCACCCCATACCGTCACAGAGCGACACTTCTGTGACAAGACCTGAAACCGCCCACCCCTCCTCGCTTGCACATCCGGGTATGATCGGCCACATCTGCCGGATGATGGATTCCCACGACACACGCGGCCCGAACTGGCACGGAACGACCATTCTGTGCGTCCGGAAGAACGGCAGGCTGGCCATGCTCAGCGACGGTCAGGTCTCGATGGGCCAGACGGTCATGAAGGGCAACGCCCGCAAGGTCCGCCGCCTCGCGAACGGCCAGATCCTTGCCGGCTTCGCCGGTGCCACGGCGGACGCCTTCACCCTGTTCGAGCGGCTGGAAGTCAAACTCGAGCGCCACGCCAACCAGCTGGCCCGCGCCGCCGTCGAACTGGCAAAGGACTGGCGCACCGAGAAATACCTCCAGAAGCTCGAAGCGCTCCTGATTGTCGCCGACAAGGAGGTGACGCTGGTGCTGACCGGCTCGGGCGACGTGCTCGAACCCGAACATCCCGTGATCGCGGTCGGCTCCGGCGGCAATTACGCCCTCTCCGCCGCACGCGCCTTGCTCGACTACGAGCAGGACGCCGAAACCATCGGCCGCAAGGCGATGGCCATCGCCGCCGATATCTGCGTCTACACCAATGCCAACCTCACCGTCGAAACCCTCGATGTTTGACCGCGCCGATATCCGCGCCGCCGAACAGGCCGGCATCCTGACCCGTGACCAGGCCAGCCGCTTCGAGGCCTTCCTCGTCAATCGCGGCGATCCGGCCGCCCCCGTGCCCACCGATCCCGAAAGCCTCCGCTTCCTCAACAATTTCAACGACATTTTCATCACCATCGGCATCGTCATCCTGGCCATGGGCCTGACAGCGGTCTGCGCCCTGATGTTCGGCCCACAGGCGCTGTCAGCCGGCGCAAATGGAAACATCTCCTTCGCCGGCGCGATGATCCTGCTGCCGGTCGCAGCCGTGATGTGGCTCCTCGCCGAATATTTCTGCCGCCGCCGCCGGATGCTGCTGCCATCCATGGCGCTGATCTCGATCTTCACCCTGTACACCGGCCTCTCCATAGGCGCGCTTGCCAGTGGCATCACCGGGCCGAACGCGGAAACGGCGCGCAGCCTGTTCGGGGCGATGAAGACCGCCGGGAACATGGGCGTGACGGGGTTTGGCGGATGCCTCATCGCCGCCGGGCTCTCCTGGTGGCGGTTCCGGCTGCCCTTTACCCTGTTCCTGATCGCGGGCTCCGCAGCGGGCGCGGCCTATACCTTCTTCGGATTCTTCGGCAACATGGGCTACGTCCTCGGCGGCCTCGCATCGCTGCTGATCGGCGGCCTGACGCTGCTCGCCGCGATCTGGTTCGACGCAAAGGACCCCGGCCGGATCACCCGCAATGCCGACGCCGCCTTCTGGCTCAACGTCGCCGCAGCGCCGCAGATCATCTTCGGCCTGCGCGGCATGATCACCGGTTCCGGCATCGGCATTCCCGAAGGCGTGGAAGCCATCCTGATGGTCGCCTGCCTCTCAGCCCTCGCGATCCTCGCCATCGCGCTCAATCGCCGCGCACTGATCGTCTCCAGCCTGCTCGCCTTCTGGCTTTCGCTCGGTTCCATCGTCGAGTCGCTCGGCGGCCGGGGCTCGATGACTTTCGTGATCACGGCGCTCCTGCTCGGCTCCGGCATCGTCCTGCTGGGCGGCGGCTGGCACACGGCTCGGAAGGCCGTCCTCGCCTTCCTTCCGAAAACCGGCCTCTTCGCCCGCATCTTTCCGCCCGAACCAGCCTGACGGATCCAATGAACGAACTCACCCCACGCCAGATCGTCGCCGAACTCGACCGGCACATTGTCGGCCAGTCCGCTGCCAAGCGCGCCGTCGCGATCGCCCTGCGCAACCGCTGGCGGCGCAAGCAGACGCCCGAAAACCTGCGCCAGGAAATCACGCCCAAGAACATCCTGATGATCGGCCCGACCGGCGTCGGCAAGACCGAAGTCTCCCGCCGCCTCGCCCGTCTCGCCAATGCGCCCTTCCTGAAGGTCGAGGCAACCAAGTTCACCGAGGTCGGCTATGTCGGCCGCGATGTCGAACAGATCATCCGCGACCTCGCCGAGGCCGCAGTGTCGATGGTCCGCGAACGCAAGCGCACCGAAGTTTCCGGGCGCGCGCAGGACGCCGCCGAAGAGCGGCTCCTCGACGCATTGGTCGGTGCCGAGTCCCAGTCCTCCACCCGTGAAGTCTTCCGGCGGAAGCTCCGCAGCGGTGAACTGGACGACAAGGAAGTCGACATCGACATGGCCGAAAGCGGCGCGCCGATGCAGATGTTCGACGTGCCCGGCCAGGCCGGTTCGATGGGAATGATCAATCTCTCCGACATGCTCGGCAAGGCGCTCGGCAGCGGCCGGTCGAAACGTGTGCGCCTGACCGTCAAGACGGCCTATGGCCCGCTCCTCGAAGAAGAAGCAGACCGCCTGCTCGACGAAGACGCCATCGTCCGCGAAGCGCTCTCCGCTGTCGAGCAGGATGGCATCGTCTTCCTCGACGAGATCGACAAGATTGCCGCCCGGGGCGAGCGCAGCGGCGCCGATGTCAGCCGGGAAGGCGTTCAGCGCGACCTCCTGCCCCTGATCGAGGGCACCACCGTCTCGACCAAGCGCGGCGCGATCCGCACCGACCATATCCTGTTCATCGCATCCGGCGCCTTCCACGTCTCGAAGCCATCGGACCTCCTGCCGGAACTGCAGGGCCGCCTGCCCATTCGCGTCGAACTCGATGCCCTGTCCCGCGACGATCTGCGCCGCATCCTTGTCGAGCCCGAGGCGAGCCTCATTCGTCAGTATGAAGCGCTTCTGAAGGCCGAGGGCGTCACGCTGTCCTTCGAGGATGCCGCCATCGACCGGATTGCCGATCTCGCCGCTGCCGTGAATTCGAGCGTCGAGAATATTGGTGCCCGCCGCCTTCAGACGATCCTCGAACGCTTGCTCGAAGACATCAGCTTCGAAGCGCCCGAACGATCCGGCGAAACGATCGCTATCACCGCCGCCTATGTCGACGAAAAGGTCGCGGAACTCGCCAAGGACGCCGACCTGTCGAAATTCATCCTCTGACGGATCTGTCAGACCTTGATGTTCGAGAGCAGTTCGATGGTCTGCCCGTATCCCGCGACATCCGGAATCAACAGGCACGCCCTGCCCTCTGAATCCTTTGTTGCTTGCGGAAGAACCGTGATCACCGGGTCGCGGGTGAACCGCTCTGCCGCGTCCAAGACAGACGCTGCGAGCGCCAGCCGTTTCAAATTCATCCGTGTCGGGAAGATGATCGTCACCGCGCCACTCGCCTCCTGGGCCAGCGCGTCGCCCGCCGACAGCCAGACCGCATCCGTCGTCTCACGGCCGTCATGCGCCGCGACCTGGTCGACCGGCGCGGGCGCGACATAGAAATGGGTGTCGAACCGCTTCGGCATCATCACCGGCGTGATCCAGTGCCCGAAATGCACGAGGCTATCCAGTGCCAGCACGAGTCCGCGCTCCCGGATCAATTCGAGGAAGCTCGTCTCGCCCCGGTCCACGGCCTGCCGGAACGGACCCAGTTCATCAGCGATGGCAACACCGACCAATGGCGCCCCCGGTCCGCGCTTGTCCGACGGTCGGGCGAGCAACAGCCCGGATTCCTCGAACGCTTCGCGCACGGCCGCAATCCGGGCCACTTGCTGGACCGGCCCGAAATCGCCATCCGTCAGCGGGTCCCATCCCGGCGAAGCATCCTCGGCATTCGCCTTGCCGCCCGGAAACACCAGCGCGCCTGCGGCAAAATCGATCTCGTAATGGCGCTTGACCATCAGCACTTCCGGCGGACCGGACGGCGCATCGCGAAGGATCAGAACAGTGGCCGAAAGCCTCGGCTCGGCAGGCGTCTTGTCCATCTCGATCCCCCTGTAAGATCAAATTTTACGCAAATCTGAACGCTGCGTTACGCGTGATGTTCAGCTGCAGCCCTTAGGGAAGGCAAGGGCATGGCGGCAGAAGGCGATCATGAATGCAGCAGACAACGGCCAGTGCGCGTACGCTCTCAATACCGGCGGCTCCCGTCAGGTTCGACAGAATCGTCGACCTGAACACGGGGGTGGCACTCGGAACCGTCTGCTCGCTCCCCACCTGCTTTGAGGAATCCGCCGCGTTCGGTCCTGCCGCATCCGCGCGGCAGGAGGCCAGCCCGGCCAAATGGCTGGCGGACCGCGTCGGCGAGATCGCGACC